>CALVNE010000003.1 GCA_944349515.1 uncultured Clostridia bacterium
TAGCTCAGTCGGTAGAGCAAAGGACTGAAAATCCTTGTGTCGGTGGTTCGATTCCACCTTAGGGCACCAGTATACGAAAGTATACAGAAAAGACCTAAGCGAAGAGAATGAATAGACACAAGGATTTTTAGGCAAATCCAATTACATTTCCCGAAGGGAACTTCGAAAAATGTTTTTCATTTTTTAAAAGCAGAGCAAAGCGGTGAAATAGCGGAAGTGGTTTTTGAAAAAAATCACGGAGCGGTTGAGCCGAGTTTGCGGAGCACATGGGTAGGTTGCAGAGCGGCCAAATGCAACGGACTGTAAATCCGTCGACTATGTCTTCGATGGTTCGAATCCATCCCTGCCCACCAAAAAACTTCGCTTGCTGGCGTGGCTCAATGGTAGAGCAGCTGACTTGTAATCAGCAGGTTGAAGGTTCGATTCCTTTCGCCAGCTCCATGCTAAAAGTGCCTATTTTAGGCGCATGTAGCGATTTAAGAAATTATAAGAAAGGCGATTAGACTTATAATTTCAATCATCCAAGTTTGCTATATGACATAGAATTTTGTCGTATAGCATTTTTTTTATCAAAACTTTCAAAAATCAGTAAAAAATAGGTCAAAAGTCAATTTTAGGTCAAAAAAGTGGATACAAAAGTGGCTACAAAAATAACTAAAATAAAACTATTGATTTTATGATTAAGAAATGAACTTGTTTGTTATAAATATACAAGAAAGTATATAAGAAAATATACAAGATAATTGACTTTTTCATTTACTTTTTGATAAAATAAAAATGAGAGGTGTGTTATGGATGAAAAATATGTTCCACCATATGAAATAACTGATGAAATGCTAAATTTAGTGACTCAAATAATGGAAAATTTGGGAAAACTCAATAGTGTAAACGAGTTTGAGAAATTGCCAAGACTTCGCAGAGTGAATAGAATAAAAACAATACAATCTTCTCTTGCCATAGAGAATAACACTTTATCTATCGAGCAGGTTACTGATGTTATTGACGGAAAACGAATAATTGGACCAAAAGAAGATATAATTGCGGTACAGAATGCGAACTTGGCTTATAAAGAAATTAAAAATATCAATCCTTATGAAATTAATGATTTGTTGAGAATACATGGAATAATGATGAAGGGATTGGTTGAAGAAGCAGGTCAAATACGAACTGGACAAGTTGGAGTGTTTAATGAGCAAGGAAAGGTCATACATTTGGCTCCACCAGCGGAATTCGTGCCAAGCCAGTTAGAGCAATTATTTAATTGGTTAAAAACAAGTTCTGCCAACATGCTTATTAAGTCAAGTGTTTTTCATTATGAGTTTGAGTTTATACATCCATTTCGTGACGGCAACGGGCGCATGGGCAGGCTTTGGCAAACGGCACTACTATCTAGTTGGAAGCCTATATTTGCATGGATACCTATTGAAAGCATCATCAAGGATAATCAAGAAGAATATTATAATGCAATAACATTGTCAACAAGTCAGGCAAAATCAAATATTTTTATTTTGTTTATGTTGAATGTTATAAATAAGGCGGTTCAAGATATATTGAATGATACGAAAAACCATTATAATCATATAAGTAGCCAACTCACAGCACTTTTAGGAGTTATTGAAAGTTACCCTCAATCAGCAAAGGAATTAATGCAAAAACTGAATTTAAAATCTCGCGGTGGGTTTAGAAAAAACTACCTGCAACCAGCCTTAGACGCGGGGCTTATTGAAAAGACAGAAAAAGACAATCCGACCAGTAAGAATCAAAAATATTTTAAGAGATAAAGCATTTATAAAATGTATTTGATATGGGAAGACCAAAAAGTTTCCTATAATCCCAAAATCTCGTTTCCGTCTACTTTAAAAAATATTGCAAGGGTTCTTAATGCTTCGTAGCCCGGTAATTTTTTACCATTTTCCCATTTGTTAATAGTGGACAAACTAAAATGTACGGCGTCAGCAAGTTCTTTCTGCGTCAAACCTCTCTCAATCCTCAACTCTTTTAGTATGTCCTTGAATTCCATATAATATTTTTAGCACAATTGTGCCATTTTTGCTTGACATGAGCACTATAGTGCTTATATAATTTAATTATGGAATTGATAGAAGAGATAAAAAAGGACATTTTATCGCAAAAAGATGCGGTTAAAATGTTAAAAAAACTAAAAATAAACGAACTGTCAAGAGTTCATTTTTCACTTGGTATGTATATAAGAAATAAATATATTTGGTGTAATAAAATGAATTTTTATAGATTATCAAATTACTATAATTTAAACAATGCAGACGATATTTCTGGAAAGATTATCTATGAGGTATATTGCCAAATCAATGGCATTAATGAAGATGTTATCGTTCCATTCCCAGAAGATAATCAATGGTAACATCAAAATACTTTGCCAAAATTTTAAGCGAATCAACGCTTGGATTTTTCTTACCATTTTCCCATTTATTGATAACTGACATACTGAAATTAAGTTTTTTTGCAAGTTCGTTTTGAGTTAAGCCTTTTTCAAGCCTTAACTCTTTTACTATATCTTTAAATTCCATATGAGTATTATTAGCATAATTAAAAATAAAAAACTTGCGAGTGGCACCATGGTGCTAATGTTAAAATTAATTTTTTTGTTTTTGCGATGCGGGGTGGGATATTTGACAACGGCGCCGTGGGTGTGGTATTATGTTCTTGGCAGAATTGTCTTAAAAGAGGTGTGATGTGGAAAGGGCAGAAATAATCTTAGACGAACTTAACAAAATGTTTCCGGGTTCCAAGTGTGAACTTGAATTTGAAACGCCTTTCGAACTTTTGGTGGCGGTGATTCTTTCTGCACAGTGCACCGACAAGCGGGTGAACGCGGTGACGAAAGAATTGTTCAAAAAGTGTAGTACGCCACAAGATTTTGTGGACATTCCGCTTGAAGAACTTGAAAAACTCATTCATTCGTGCGGGTTTTACCACAATAAAGCGATTAACATCAAAAAAATGGCGGAAGATGTTGTGAATAAATTTGGCGGTGAGGTGCCGAAAACGCGTGAGGAACTCTGCTCGCTTTCTGGCGTTGGCAGAAAGACGGCAAATGTCATGATTTCCGAGGCGTTTAATGGCGATGCGATTGCCGTCGATACGCACGTCCACCGAATTGCCAACCGTTTGGGGATAATTAAATCGGACGATGTTTTCAAGGTGGAAAAGGCGCTTATGGAAACCTTCCCGCAAAGCGAGTGGTCGCGACTTCACTTTCAAATGGTGCTTTTCGGGCGTTATAAGTGTAAGGCTTTGAAGCCGGAATGCGAGGGTTGTCCGTTTTTCGAGTTTTGCACCGAAGAGAAAAAGAATTTGAAAAAATAATTTTTCAAAAGCGCAGTTTTCGCTGAAAGTTTATAAACCTTTGAACGCAACTTGCAATTATTACAACACACAACTTTTAAGTAATGCCTTGCGCTAATAGGTGCAAAATAATCATTGAAATATACATAACATAGGACGTTTTTAAAGATAATATAGGAGGGGATATGTTTTTAGATAGAGTTAAAATTTCCATAAAGGCGGGGAACGGCGGAAGGGGCGCTGTGTCTTTTTTGCGTAATAAAATGACCGCGAACGGCGGACCTGACGGCGGTGACGGCGGGCGCGGAGGCGATGTTGTCTTTCTTGCCACCGACGACCTCAACACCCTCTACCCTTTCCGCTTTAAAAAGAAGTATGTGGCGAGCGACGGTATGCCTGGCGCGCAGAAAAATCAAACAGGGAAAAGTGGCGAAGATTGCGTCATCAAAGTGCCGTCGGGAACAGTGTTAATCAATCCTGAAAATAACAAAATTATCGCCGATTTAAGCGAAAATGGGAAAAAATTTGTGGCGCTGAAAGGCGGAAATGGTGGGCATGGAAACGCGTACTATAAGTCCAGCATTAAGCAGGCGCCGGGCTTTTCGCAACTAGGCGAGGAGACTAAATTGCGCGAGGTTATTTTGGAACTTAAAACCATTGCCGATGTTGGTCTTATCGGCTTCCCAAATGTGGGCAAAAGCACCCTTCTTTCGGTTATCTCCAACGCTAACCCGAAGATTGCCAACTATCCATTCACCACAATATACCCAAACCTTGGCGTGTCGGAGGTGCTTGGCGAGAGTTTTGTGGTTGCCGACATTCCGGGGCTTATTGAAGGCGCAAGCAAGGGGCTGGGACTTGGGCACTACTTTTTAAAACACGTGGAGCGCGTGAGGCTTTTGGTGCATCTTATCGACATCTCCGAAAGCGACGGGCGCAACATCATCGATGACTACAAAACGATAAACGCCGAGTTAAAGTCGTATAGCGAAGAACTGACTTTAGTCAAGCAAATTATCGTGTTTTCTAAGTGCGATTTGATTGATGAAAAGACATTGCAGGAGAGACTAGAAAAGTTTGAAAAGACGTATAAAATAAAGGACTATCTTCTTCTTTCGTCAGTGACAAATAAGGGCGTGGAGGAACTAAAGAAAAAGATTTTGGAAAACCTCAAAAAAATTCCTAAAAAACCGCCTATCGAGGTGGAGGACTTCAACTTTGACAAAAAGGACATTTCGTCGTTTGAGATTGTCCGCCATGACGACGGCAGTTTTGAAGTGACCGGAGGGCGCCTTGAAAATTTCGTGCGCGGAGTGGTGCTTTCAAATACGCAATCTTTCGCCTACTTTCAAAAGAGGCTGAAAGATATGGGCGTTATTGATATGCTACTTGAAAAAGGTATGAAAAACGGCGATACGGTGATAATTAAGGATATTTCCTTTGTGTATGAGGAGTGAGATATGATAACAACAAAACAGAGAGCATTTTTAAGAGGGCTTGGCAATGCGCTCGACCCGGTGGCACAGGTGGGTAAGGAGGGGCTAACGGAAAACCTTATCACCTCAATTGACTTACTTTTGGAGGCACGCGAACTTGCGAAAATTCGGGTGCTAAAAAACTGCGACCTCACCGCGAAAATGGTGGCTGAGGAACTTTCAAAATGCCTCAATGCCGACATTGTACAAGTTATCGGCACCGTGGTGATTTTATACAAAAAATCGACACGCAAAAACTTTAAACACATAGAACTTCCTTAAAAACCGCAGGCTTTTAGGGAAGGCGTGGCACCGCCTCGCTATAACACTTCCTCCTCCTTCAAATTAAAGGTGGTGTTGAACTGCGAAATTATGGCAAAAATTATTAGCACGGTTGCTGTTAGGCAGTAATAAATGGTGGTGCGCACAAATAGGGCGGAAAGCACTAAAAGAAAGGAGGAGAGGATATAGCCTTTCACTCTTTTTTTATTGAAAGAATATGCTACAAAATCTTTGAAGGTGAGTTTTTTATCCTTTTTATATTTTTGCTTGACTTCTGGGAAAATGTTGTAGTATTTAAAGAGTCTTTCATAGGCGGAAAAGCGGTCTAAAAAGATGAAGTATTTATCGAAATTGCCGGCGAATGACACAACCTCTCTGTCGTACGAGTAGCATAAAATCACCATTTTTTGCGCCTTATTTTTAATTTTATTGTAAATATCCATAAATTTGGGTACGGTTAAGTTTTCAAAGTTTGCCAAAATATACAAAAGCGTTTTTACGCCGTTTTCGTGTTCAATGATAAGATATCGGCTGTGTTTTTTGACGTTTTTGTGCTTTGAAAGGGCGAGTTTCATAAAAAAATTCATTCTTTCATCGTCGCAAACAAGCGAAAAGAACATATTTTCCGCGTCCTCTTTTTCCTTTATCTTCAAGCCTTCCTTATTCTTTTTCTTTCTGAAAATTAGAAGAAGGGCGACATAAATAACGGCGCTTATAAGGGCGCTAATGAGAAAGGCGAAAGCAAGGCGTCTAACAAAATACCTCACCCAAACAAAGACGAGCAAGAATATTAGAAAGAACTTTAACACCTCTTGAAAGATTAAACTCAATTTTCTCATGCCTAATTTATTGACAAAATGCATAATTTTAACCTAATTTATTATAAAATGGCGCACAAAATTTCGCCTTTTTGATAAAACGAGGCGCACATTTTAAAAAAGTGAAAAATAAGTGGTAATTTGTTGACAAAAAAAATGCAAATTGATAAAATTTTTGTATGAAAGATTTAAAATGCGTTTGTAAATTTTTGGAAGAGCATAAACTTAAAAACATCGCGGTCTATGATTTAACCGCTGACGAAAAGACGCACTATGTTGTTGTCGCCACGGCGCTTTCTGCGCAAAATATGAAGGCGGTTGCCGACCTTTTAAAAGAGGAGTTTGACTATGACGAAAAGATAGAGGGCTACAACAAGGGCGAGTGGATACTCTTTGACATGGACCTCTTCACAATTCACTTATTTTTGCCAAAAATTCGGGAAAAATATAACCTAGATAAACTCTACAAGCCGAAAAAAATTTCACTGAAAAAAGATAGGTAACAGTTATGGAAGTTTGTTTTGTTTGCACCGGTAACACTTGCCGTTCAATTATGGCGGAGCGTATAGCGAAAAAAATGGCAAAGGATAGAAAAATTAAGGACATCAAGTTTTCCTCTTGCGGAGTGGACGCGCGAAAGGAAAACATCGCCGTAAATGCCAAGCGCGTTTTAAAGGAACTTGGCTACGACGCGCGCGACAGAAAGAGCGTGAAACTTAAAAAAATCAAAGAAAATGTCCTGTATGTGGCAATGACCAGCCCGCTTAAAAGGTACCTTGGCAAACGGTGCATATCTTGCGACGAACTGTATAAGGCGGTGGAGGACCCGTACGGGCGCGAGGAAGAATTTTACCGAATCACCGCGCGATTACTTGAAAAAAACATTGAAGTTTTGCTTGATAAAATAGAAAAAATGAGAGGTGAAAAATGATAATTATGGCAAGCGACCACAGAGGTTACGCACTTAAAGAACAACTTAAAACCTTCTTCAATGAGGAAAACATCATAACCATTGATGTCGGTTCTTACAGCAAGGAACCGGTGGACTATCCAGACTTTGCCAAACTTGGCATGGAAAAGGTTTTGGAGGATAAAAACAATGTTGGTATCTTTATTTGCGGGTCGGGTATTGGCATGAGCATGGCGGCAAATCGCAATCCAAAAATTCGTGCGGCGCTTTGTTTAAGCCCAAAAATGGCGGAACTTGCAAGAAAGGATAATGACGCGAACGTTCTTTGTTTGCCAGCGCTATTCTTAAAGAAAAGAAAGGCGATAAACATTGTGAAAATTTTCCTCACCACCTCTTTTGAGGGCGGTAGGCACGCAAGGCGCATTAAGAAAATTTCGGGAGAAAAGTAGATGATAAATGTCATCATTCCTGTGGTGGATAAGCCACAAGTGTATTTACCTATCCTAAACGAAATTGCTGGGCGCAAAGATTGTCGTCTTTATATTGGCGCGCTAGAAAAATTTAAAGACGTATCCTTTCCGAAGAACGCTGAGGTCAAGTTTTACAAGGCGGACAGCAAAAAAGAAGAAATTTTAAACTCCCTTCACGCAATAGAGAAAGAGAGAGGACAGGTGATAATAATTAGGCGGCCGCTCGAGAGTGCCGAATTTAAGGCGCTTATTGAAAGTAGGGCGGACATTGCATACCTAAAAAAGCCAAAATCTCGATTTTCCGCATGGTGGGCAAATCTTTGGAAGAAACTTATCAAAAAGATTTTCGCCTTTTACTACTTTGAGGACATTTCGGCAGTTAAGTTCAATGAAAACACCTTCAATCTTATAAGTTCGCTTACAAACCTCTCATACATCACCCGCATTAACCGCTTTGTGGGGTTGAAAGAGGAGACAATTTCCTCTAAAAATCGTTCGCCACGGCGAGAGTATAATAGAGCGGGAACATTTTTTAAACTTTTCGGCGCAATATTGTTCTTCGCTCTTATGGTATTTATCTCGGTGTTTATCACGATAAGATATCAACCGGTGTCGATAATGGTGCTTATTTCCATTTTGCTTTGTGTGATTGGAATTGTTGCGCTGTTTATGGCAATACTTAATTTTGTTCGAACGCTCTATGTGGGCAAACTTAGGCATGGGCGCGCAGAAGAGTGTTAGATATTAAAAGGAGAAAAATATGAAAAAAACAAAAATAGCAATCAATGGTTTTGGAAGAATTGGAAGGTTGGCGCTTAGAATTATCTCTAAACGCGACGACGCCGTTGTGGTGGCAATAAACGACCCATTTTTGACGGCGGATTATGCAAAATATCTATTAGAGCATGACTCCATTCACGGCCACTTCGACGAAAAGGTGACAGTGAAAGATGGCAAAATCGTTGTTGGCGGAAAAAAGATTTCTTTTTACGCTGAAATGGAGCCAGCGAACATTCCTTGGAAGAACGACGAGGTTGACGTTGTTATCGAGTCAACCGGCAAATTCACCTCATGCGATAAAGCCGAGGCGCACTTAAAAGCCGGTGCAAAGAAGGTTGTTGTTTCAGCGCCGGGCAAAAATATGCCGATGTTTGTTATGGGTGTTAATGAGGAAGAATACACCGATGATATGAAAATTGTTTCCAACGCGTCCTGCACCACCAACTGCCTTGCGCCACTTGTTAAAATTATCGATAAGGAGTTCGGCATTGTTGAAGGTATCATGAGCACGGTGCACTCCACAACCGCCACGCAACTCACAGTGGACGGCGTCAGCAAAAAGGATTGGCGCGGAGGTAGAGCGGCGTCATATAACATCATTCCGTCCTCAACGGGCGCGGCAAAGGCGGTGGGCGAGGTTTATCCAAAGTTAAGAGGTAAACTAACCGGCAACAGTTTCCGCGTGCCAACTTTAAACGTGTCGGTTATCGAACTTACTTGCACGCTTAGCAAGGGGACGACCTACGAAAAGATTGTTAAAGCGGTTAAAAGGGCAAGCGCCAATGAGATGCAGGGCATAGTGGGCTGGACGGAGGAACCAGTGGTGTCAAGCGACTTTATCGGCGACCCGCGTACCTGTATTTTCGATGTAAATGCGGGCATAATGACTTCGCCTAACTTTGTGCAACTTGTGGCGTGGTACGACAATGAGTGGGGTTATTCCAACAAACTTGTTGACCTTTGTGTTCATGTGAACAACGCTAAGGCTAAAAAGTAATTTTAAAAGGTGGGCGAAGTGATAGCACAAAATTGAAGGCGAGATTTAGTTAGGCGCATTAATATTTGCTCTATTAAAAATCGCATAAGCGACGAGCGTTTTCAAAATTTAAAGAAATTTATCATGAATAAGGTTTTTATTTTGATTACATTGCTGTCACTTTGCTAAAAAACTTAGCGAAAACGGAAAGGATAAAGTATGAAGAGAGATTTAAGTAAAGATTTAATAGAGGGGCTTCGAGATAGCACGAACTTAGAGTTTGTGAATAATCTCAATTTCACCGTTTTTTCGCTCGTCGACCAAGCGCTTAAGGCCCTCTCGAACAAATCTTCCTTTATCCAGCCTGAGAAGGCGTACTTCATGCCGGTCAATGAGATTTACACCGGCGCTACCACTTCGCAAAGTGCTTACGCCTATTTTTTAGGGATAGCCAACACCGAAATTGAACTAAACTCCACCGACAAAAAACATCTTTTCAAAAATTTTTGGAAACGCATTGTTAGGGCGTGGAAGATGTCTAAAAAGAAGAAAAAAAAGAAGAAGAAAATTGAGGAGCGCTCGCTGACCGTTGTCACAAAGGAAAAATACACCATTGACGACCTTAAAAACGACTTTGTTTTTTACCTTTCCAATTTAATTTCCACCTCTTCAATCATCTATGAATATGAGGACCACATCATGGTAGTAGGCAAGGAAGATTTCGGCACAAATGTTAAAATTAACATCTACATCACCATGTATGACGAGAAAAACGGCGTGTTTAAAATGTATAACGGGCGCAAAAATCGTTACTACGATGTCGACCTCAACGAGCGGTTCAAAAATTTGGCGAATAAAATGGAAAGTTGTGAAAATTTTGTGAATATGATTAAAATTTACAATAGCATTTATTCGCGCGCATACAGCAAAGTGCCAAACCAGATTTTGATAGAAAGTTTGGTTTATAATTGCCCGGCTGTTTTGTTTGAGCATGACGTTTACCAAACCTTTTTAAATGTTTCCAACTATATTCGCATGATTGATGTGGACGCCTTGCGCTCAATTTGCGACAACACAAAGTCCATTTTTAAAGAGAAACTTATCATCGACGCGGGGGCGCAAGTGGAGTTTGCTAAACTTATCCGCGTGCTAGATTCATATAAGATATAAGTGGTATGCAACAAAATATAGTGTAGTATACAATGAATACTACACTATATTTTGAATATAAAGATTTTATTAATTAATTTTGTTCATGTTTTACCAGTAAATCAGCAACCGGGTTAAAAAGTTAAAAACTTTAAAAGGCGCAACTTTTAAAACACACCATACGCTTTGTTATTTGGTTAATTCATTGGTCTATGCTTACCTATTTTTTTATTTAATTCTATATAAATTTAATCTTACTTTTTTTATTTAGTTTTATAAAAAATTTTTGTGATACATGAATTTAAAAATTTTGTGGTTGTTATTCGCTTGAAGAAATAAAAGAGGTGATATTGTCTGCCGATGATGTATTGCGGTTTGAACTTGTCCTTTTCAATTATCTTCATGATTTTCTTGACAGCGTAGGAGAGGGACATTCGTCTTTTTTCCGTTTTTTCGGTTGGCTTTGTGGAAAGTTCCACAGATTTTCCGTACCTGTCGTTCGTCTCGTAGATTTTTGTTCTATTTTCGGTGAAATTCGTTCTTATATCGCCGGGGCAAATTGAGGTGACTTCAATATCGGTTCTACTTAGTTCCATTTTAAGCGACTGCGCAAAACTGTCAATGGCGGACTTGCTTGCGCAGTAATATGCCTTGAAAGGCAGTGGGAAGATGGCGGTTGCAGAGGAAATTATCACAATTTTTGCCTTCTTTTTCATCATAGGAAGGGCGTATTTACAAGCGTTCGTGGTGCCAAAAAAGTTGACATCAAATTGGCGTTTTGCTTCCTCTTCGCTTATTAGTTCCACCGCGCCAGAAACGCCATAGCCCGCCGAAGTGATTAAAATGTCAATTCCGCCGTGGGTGAGATAGATATCGTCAAAAATCGCTTTCAACTTCTTTTCATCGGCGACGTCGCATTGATAGTCCTTGCCATTTCGCGATATGTCGATAACCTTATCGCCTTTTTTTTCAAAACATTCCTTTAAACCCTTACCAACTCCGCTTGACGCGCCGGTTATAACAATCGTTCTTCTTTCAATTCTCATTTTTTTCTCCAAATATATTTTTAGCACATTTTCTCTTTTTTTCAAAATGATTTGACAGTTATTTCAAAAAAATGTTAGCATATATATGCTTATAGTTGAATTTTGTTTAACTACTGGTCTACGGAGCAATAATATTAAAGTATTCGCTTTATGGAGGTAAGCATGAATAAAACCAAAAGAAATTTGATACTAAGTGCGGCTATTATCAATCTAATCAATATGGTGGCAAATCTAGTTGTCGCCATAATTTACTGCGTAAACCCAGAGTATTATTTTGAAACTCTCGGCACTTACCTAATTCTCATTTCCTACTATTCCATTTACTTTGTGTTCGTAGAGGTCGTCGCAGGGATTATTGCCAGCATTCTTCTTATCTATTCAGTTAGAAAGAAGGGTAAGTATTTCAGAACCTCGCAAAAATATTATATTGCCGGGCTAATAATTGTCATCTTCGCCGGCGGATGGATACCTTGGCTACTCCTCTTCATCTCTATGTTTGTACCGGACGTCATCATTATGAACTCGGCGTCGGAAATTCGCCACGAGGAAAGAGCAGAAGAGCGAGAGTATAACGAAAAACGTAAAAAAGTGGAAGAACTTAGAAAGTTAAAAGAGGACGGGCTTATCACCGAGGAAGAATTCAATAAGCGCCTTATGGACCTTCTTTAATAAAAAATACTGCTTTACCATTTCGGAGAGCAGTTTTTTAATATATAGATAGGAAAGTTTTTTGAATATTTTTCTATTAGAATATCATTCCATTAGTTTAATTAATTATTTTAAAATTACAATTCCTACTTAATTTTTTTCACCCTTTTTAACAAGAATTTTAGCCTGATTTTAACCTTTTATTTCAATGCGGTTTGCTTCATTTTCCGCCATGTAGCATTTTCATAACGCAACTTTTTTCGCTGTGCAATTTATTTCCCGAAGCGCAAACTATTTTCCTCGGTGCGATTTAAAAAAGTCGGTTAAAAGGCGGGAGCAAACCTCGGAGTATTCCTCCAAATTTTCCATTTCCACCTTGTGATTGAGGCGGGTGCTTTCAAAAATCTTTTCGCAAAGGTTGTCGCCAGCCGTCTTTTCGTCTGCGCCATAATACACCTTTTTTATTCTGGCATTGGCAATCGCGCCGGCGCACATCGGGCAAGGTTTAAGGGTGACGTACATCTCGCAGTCCTCAAGGCGCCAATCTTTAAGTTTACGGCACGCCTTTTTTATGGCGATAATCTCCGCGTGATTTATGGCGCTTTTGGTCTTTTCACGCTTGTTGTAACCCTTTCCAACCACCACGCCATTTTTAACCACAACGGCGCCGATTGGCACTTCCGCTTTCTTTTTTGCCTTCAAAGCCTCTTCAATTGCTCTTTCCATAAAGATATTCATGGCTCTATCTTATTACAAATTTAAAATTAAGTCAAATAATGTTTGTATTTTTTTTGTCAATGTGATATTATATCTGACGTATGAAAGCGGAAGAAAAGCAAAAGTATTTTGTTAAGCGTAACTACTACACTGCTCTTGATGCGAGCAAGGTTTTTTTGTATGTCCTACTGCTTCCGCTTTTGTTTTCCCTGGTGTTTGCCTACATTGGCTACGGCATCGCAAGTTTAGCGGGGATAGAATTTCTGGAAGGAGAGAATTTTCTAACCGCGCTCTACGAAAACCACCTTTGGTTCACCATTCCCTACTGCCTAATTTCGCAAATAACCTTTATTTCCGTCTTTTTCGTTTATAACAGCAAAAAAGCGATATCCTTTTCCGCCGTAAAACTTAAAACGAGAAAGATAAGCGCGGTTACCACGCTTCTGTCGGCACTTTTTGGCATAGTCTTCGTTGTGGGACTGTATGCGCTCATCGAGGGGTGCTTTGGCGAACTTTTCCGTTTGGGAGGCTTGGAATCGTCGGTCACGCCAATACCGCTAGACAACTTTTGGTGGTACCTTTTGAATATCCTACTCTTTGCCATTATTCCGGCGTTTTGCGAGGAGATTATCTTTCGCGGGGTGGTGCAAAACGGGCTTAGACGCGAATTTGGCAAAATTTTCGCCATTTTTATTTCTGCACTTCTCTTCGCGCTCGTACACCAAAACATCACTCAGTTTATCTATCCGTTCATCATGGGCGTGGTGTTCAGCGTGGTGGTGGAGTGCACCGGCAACCTCTTTTACGCCATGATAATGCACCTTTTTAACAACATAACCTCTCTCACCATTCAATACCTTTTAAACATCGGCGCGCTTACCTTGCCAACCGAAATTACTGCTGTGTATGTTGTGGTCGCTTTGGTGCTTGCCCTCGTCACCGCTGGGCTATTTTTGCTTTTCTATTTCTTCTACCTTCGCAAAATTAAGAAGGAGGAAGAGGTGGAAGTGGGACAGGTGGAGGAAAACACCATTCGCCTTAAAAAAGTCCCGCTCATACTCTACATCGGAATTGCCATTTCGGCAATTTTAGTGGTTATAAATGCGGTGATTTAATAGTAAAATACTTTTAGGAGAAAAACTTGGAAACTAGAAAGACCTTTTCGTCACTTTTAATTTATTATATCGTCGTTTGCATCTTCATTGCGGTGCGAATGCTTAGTTATTTTAGTGTGTTTTCTTTTTTGGGGAGCGCTGGCAATTATATCGTAAATGGGTTTATGCAGGTGGGAGTTTTGTTCCTCTTCTCTATAATCACCTATAAACTTATGAATAAGCAAACTTTTCGGGCAACTTTTGAGGATTTTAACTATAGAAAAACCTCCTACAAGGTCATCTTTATCGCCATTGGGCTTGGCGTTGTCATCTATTTTCTCAACGTTTTTGTGTCAAGTTTCTTCTACGCTATTTTAGACGGACTAGGGTATGAGTCGCCCTATGCTTCCTCGTCCGCGGGCGGGAGTGTGTGGTCGCTTATTCTCAGTTTAATTTTCACCGCCATTTTGCCGGCAATTTGCGAGGAAACTTTAAACCGTGGTATGCTTTTAAACGGCACGCGCGGGCTTGGCATGAAAAAGTGTATTCTGCTCAACGGACTACTTTTCGGGCTTCTGCACCTCAACATTGAGCAGTTCTTTTACGCCACACTTATCGGCTTTTTCCTCGGCTTTGTGGTGTATGTGACGGAGTCTATCTATCCTTGCATGATAATTCACTTTATGAACAATGGTATTGGTGTGGTCCTTTCCTTTTTGACATCAAACGGGTATATTTCGGGCGGAATTTTCACGCAGTTAAACAACCTTACTTCCGCGAATCCGGTCTTGGGAATTTTGGTTATGAGCGTGGTGTTTGTTGTGCTGGTCTTTCTTCTTGGAGTGCTGACGCGAATGTTACTGCGCGCATCGGTGGAGGCTAATTTCCACGCCAAACAAAAAGCACTTCAAGACCTCTTCACAAAGTTTGCCTACTTTGAAGAGGTGGATAAAATTCAAAACGAGAACTCTATCGACGAGAGCGCGGAGGCAAAAGAGGCAATGCTTGATATGGACAAGATTAAGGGCTTTTTGGAAGAGCATCCAGACGCCGTTGTAATTAGAACCAAAAAGACAAAAATGAACTCTCTCTCCAAGGCTATTTTAATTTTTACCATTACCATGTCGGCACTTGTGACGATATTTTCCTTTATTTGGGGTGTGATATGATAAATGTGACGATTGTTGCCGTTGGCAATTTAAAGGAAAAGTTTTTTAGTAGCGCTCAAAATGAATATCTTAAACGACTTTCGGCATTTTGCAAGATTAAAATTGTGGAGTTAAAAGAGTTTAACGAACTTAAAAACATCGACCTCATCAAGGAAAAGGAGGGCGAAGAAATCTTAAAACATCTTTCCTCCTATTCCATACTTTTAGATGTTGCAGGAAAGGAGATGTCAAGCGAAGAATTGTCGGAAAATATCGAAAAATTGTCGCTAAATACGTCCTCGCTGACTTTCGTGATAGGTGGCTCTTACGGCGTCAGCGAGAATGTGAAAAGGGCGTGTAAGCAAAAGATTTCCTTTTCCAAGATGACCTTTCCGCACAACCTTTTCAGAATTATGCTACTTGAACAACTCTACCGCGCTTTTACCATACTTAACGGCAAATCGTATCATAAGTAGCAGAATATTTGGTGTGGTATGCATTGCATACTACACTGTATATTGTTTTTTTGTTATTTTATTTTCATACCTACCTTTAAAAAAAGCGGGTTTTAAAATAAAGCGCTTTGTCTATTTTATTTTGCGCCTTACTTAGGTGTGCGATATAACGTGCTTCTCAATTCACCTCACGCGCTAAGAGTTTGTAACACATTTTTTTGCGTGCAATAATTTTAAGAGGATAAAATTCATTTTTTTATAGAACTCATTTTTTATTCCCACAAAATTCGCTTTTTATTTCTCATTTATCTCTTTCTAAGTGGCGCATTTTTAAATTTGAAATATTCATGTTTTTACTTGACAAACTGTTTAAAATTTTGTATCATATATGCGCTGGGATAGATGGGGAGTTAGCGGTGCCCTGTAACCTGCAATCCGCTATAGCAGGATTGAACGCTTGCCTAGGAGTAATTTGGTTGAAGATGTGCGTAAAATAAGGGCGTTGAAATCAAGGTCTTATGCAATTGGTAACTCTGAACCATGTCAGGTCCTGACGGAAGCATCATTAAGGAGATCTATCGATGTGCCATAAGGTAGCTTTGGTGGAGTTTTTGTTCTACGAAACAGTCAGTCTTATTATTTCAAAGCATTCTCTCAGCTATCATCAAAACAAGGTTGAAGCCTTGTTTTTTTGTTTTTATTTATATAATTATTGACTAATTTGAATATTTTTGATATAATACATCTAACCATAGAGGAGGTAAATTATGGAAAAGAAAAAACTAACACTAACATCATTAAATAAGGAGGAATATCCAGACAAAGAAGTTGAATGTGTTGTTATTAAAGATATGAAAGCATATGTTCAATATCTTTTGGAAAATGGTGCAAAAATAAGATACGCACAAAAGACAGCTTCTGTTTCAGCAAGAGTTGGGGTTATTGGAGAAGAAGTTGACACTCGTCCAAGAGTTGAAAGAGATGGACAGGTGTATGTTATCGGCGAAACCAAGGGAAAGGTTAAAGTTGAAGGTAGTATGATTGTTAGAAATCCAGATGGAGAAGAGTACATCGTTAAGCCTGATAAATTTGCAAGTAAATATCGTGCAACAAGCGAAAAAGGCGTATATAAGCCAACTGATGGACCTATTAAGTATGTTAAAATCGATCAGGATATTGCGTTCACTGCTTCATGGGGTGAGATGTATGGCGCAAAGGGAGCTGTTTTGAATATTTCAAGTTTAGATGATGTTTATGTTATTCAAAACGAAGCATTTAGCAAAACCTACACTGATGTTGAAAGAACAAAGGAATAAAATGTAATTATAAACCAAAAATATAAATAATTAAAAAATCACACCAAGTTATCTTTAAAGGTAGATTTTGTGGTGTGATTTTTTTCTATGATGCCGAATGGTGATTGTTTGCGTATTATGTAAGAGCATGAATTTGTTGCGCTTACATCTTTTTCATTTCTTTTTTCATCTTTTCAAGTTTTGGTTCGACCTTGTCTTTCATCTCGTTAATCTCTTTCTTTACCGCTTTTTCGCCTTTGTTGACCATGGACTTTGCCTCTTGCGAGTGCTTGTAAAGAAGAGCGCCTGTTATCATGCCTGCACCAAAGCCGAGAAGTGTCATTAATTCTTTCATATCTTCCTCCCTATTTATATTTTCTCCAAATTTCGATAAAATATGCAAAACATTGGGACAGACACCAAACTTTTAAAACGCGGACACGGATATTTAAACATATCCTAACCGCTAAAAGCTTTCTCTTCCCAGTCCTCTTCCCTGTAGGTGATTTTTGATTTATGCTCGCCGGGCAAAGCCCTTCCCCTCGCAAAATCAAAAATTGATTAAAAGTATGAAAGTCTAGCGCTGTGAGAAAAGTGGTTTTTATTATAGAATGAAATATAATTATTTAAAAATCCATCCCTAACTCTTCACTGCGAGCCAACGGCTCGCCTTCACTTTTCACTCTTAACTCCGTTCCGCTAGGAACGGCTCTTTTCTTTTTCGACAAAATAACAAAAGATTAGTTAAGTTAAATTTACGCCCTTTCACATATAGTGCTTTAAGGGGTGGACTATGTTAGGGAAAATTCTTCCGGATAAAATTTGGCTGATTATTAAGGATAAGGTCAACTTGAAGGCGGTGAACGAAATTCGCTTCCGTGCGGACAAGCCCATTCTTATATCCATGGGCGGTAAAAGTTATTTTCTAAGCCAAAAAGGCATCTCTTCAAGTTTAAGCGAGGCGTTATATTCCTCGAAAATCGTCATTGAGGACATCATTTTTCGCGCCAGCGAGTGCTCTATTTATTCCGTCAATGAGCAGATTAAAAGAGGCTACATCATCACCGAGAACGGGCTGAGAATCGGCATTGGTGGCAATGTGGTGGAGGAGAACGGGCAGGTAAAGACAATGACGAATTTTAATAGCATTAATATCAGAATTCCGCACATCGTTAAAAACTGCTCACTCTCGGCTTTTTCTAACATTGTGCATGACGGCATTATCGAAAATACGCTTATAATCTCTCCGCCGGGATGCGGTAAGACCACGTTCCTACGCGACTTTGTTATGCAACTAAGCGAACGAAACCTTCTATATAACGTTCTCTTGCTTGACGAGCGCGGGGAACTTGACACCAATTTAAGCGCCAACTTCTTCGACAAAATTGCCTTTTCAAGCAAAAAAATGGGCTTTGAAAACGGCATACGCGCGCTTTCGCCCGACCTTATCGTCACCGACGAAGTGGGGCAAGAGGAGGACGTTGACGCCATTTTATACGCCTCCACTTGTGGTGTTAAAATACTCGCGTCCACCCACGCCGACAGCATGGAAACCTTTTTAAAGAAGGACCTCTTTCAAAAACTTATCAAGGAAAAGGTCTTTAAGCGCTATGTGCTTTTATCTAAGCGAAACGGACCGGGCACATATGAAGGGATTTATAATGAAAACTTCTCGCGTTTGTCAGCAAACTTTTAAAGAGGACAAATTTTTAAAAGGATAAATTTAAAGAGGACAAATTTTTTCGATAAAAACGCTTTGCTTAGTAGAATTTACGCCACTTTTGTTAATCGAAAATTACACCATTTGATTAGTCGAACTATTATGATTTAATTGGTCAAATTTACGCCACTTGCTAAGTGGAAATCAGCGCCACAAAAAAACTAAAAGGAGGGGAAATGAGATATATTTTGATTGCCTTTCTGTTTATTGTAAGTTTGGTGGTTGGCTACATTTTTTACAATAAATACGATAAGCGCAAAAAATTTTTCACCGCGCTAATCATGCTTGCCGAAAAACTTTCGGTGGAAATCAACTTCTCGCGTGAGAGGCTTAAAGTTTTAATTGAAAATTTTGATAAGAACACAGGGCAAAACCTTTTGGGAGTTGATGAGGGCTTTCTTTCCTACCTAGACCGCAAGGAGGAACTTGACGAGAAGGTGATTTTTAAAAAGGCGGACGTGCTTAAAAAAGAGGAAAAAGACTTTATTCTGCTCTTCTTAAAGACCCTTGGGCGAAGTGATGTTGAAAATCAAACAAAGGAAATTGCCTCTTTTTCTAGCCGTTTTCAGGAGATGAAAGGCAAATGCGATGTTGAGTACAAAAAATATGGCATGCTTTCTCTGAAACTTTCCCTTATTGCCGGGCTGTTCTTTGTGATTATTTTAATTTAAAACGGCGGGACTTTTAGAACTAAATTGATAAGTGGAAGTTTTTAAACTTATAAGAGAAAGGAAAAACGGTAACGAAAAATTTAAAAAAATGAATTGATTCCTTGCCAGCAAAAAAGTTTTTTTGAGTGTTAAAAAATAGATTAAAAGGGCGCGTTATGGAGGTTGAAATTATTTTTAAAATTGCCGCCATTGGAATTTTGACTGCGGTGGTCAGCCAAATTCTTAAAAACAGTGGCAAAGACGACATCTCCACGCTTGCCACCTTGGCGGGTGTGGTGATTGTGCTTATCATGGTGATTAACCTTATTGCCGACTTGTTCGACACTTTGCGGACGATATTTAATTTCTGAAAGGAGGGCGAATATGGATTCTCTTTATAAGATTATCGGCGTTGCGCTTATAACCTGTGTCGCCACGCTTGTTGTTAAGCCTGTTCGCCCTGATTTTGCCGTTTTTATCTCAGTTGTGGGAGGGATAATCATCATCTTCATGCTTGCCGGCTACCTCACCGACATCTTTGATGTGTTCAACAAAATTTTTAATGTCACCAATGTCAACTCGTCGCTCTACAAAATCATCTTTAAAATAATCGGCGTGGGCTATCTTGTGGAGTTCACCGCCAGTCTATGCTCCGACACCGGCAACAACAGCCTTGGCGATAAGGTGCTGCTTGGCGGAAAGATAGTTATCCTTGTTATGGCACTTCCGATTGTCACCAGCATTCTTGAAATTGTTATGGAGTTACTGCCGACATGACGAAAAGGGAACTTAGAAAAATTAAACGTGTTCGGCGTCGGAAAGGCGGTGCGCTACTTGTTGTGTTTATCATTTTTATTGCCTCATTTTTTGGAAGTTTTACCATAGACGGCTACGTTTTAAACACGCCATATGTGGTCGCAGAGAGCGAAGAGCAGTCTTTGGAAGAAGAGATACAAGTGGAGGTAGATGAGCAACTAGGCGAACTAGATTTTACCGACCTTGAAACATATATTTTGAGCCTTGAAAATTCGGTGAAGGATATGTTCTCCGGTGGGTTTATGGCGAAGGTGGAAAGTTTGATAAATGGCGACTACATCACCGGCGACAGTTTTCTAACCTCGGTTCTTTCGCTACTTTGGGACGGGCTTTTGGGCTTTTTGCCGATAATTGCCAGCATTATTGCGGTGTCGATACTGGGCGGAATGGTGGGGAATTTAAAGCCGTCCACCGGCGGGAAGTCGATAGGCAACGTTGTGCATTTTGTCACCTACGGCGTGGTGATAGTTTTCCTTGGCACAACGCTTGTGGAACTTATTGCGCTTGTAAGTAAAACGTTAACCTCGCTTAAGAGGTTAATGGATATGATTTTTCCGGTTTTGCTCACCCTTTTAACTGCGGTCGGTGGGAGCGTGTCGGTGGGGCTATATCAGCCGGCAATCGCCATGCTCAGTAACATTTTCATTTCGCTTATCACCTATCTTCTTATGCCACTTTTCATTTTCTCGATAATCTTTTCCATAGTCGGCAACCTTTCAAATAATGTTAAACTCGACAAGTTCGTTTCTT
This sequence comes from uncultured Clostridia bacterium, assembly GCA_944349515.1. Classification (GTDB taxonomy): domain Bacteria; phylum Bacillota; class Clostridia; order Christensenellales; family UBA1242; genus Caccovivens. The sequence continues at coordinate 20,524 of CALVNE010000003.1, forward strand.
TCTTGCAAGGCACATTCAAATGGACGATTGGACTTCTTTTCACCCTCTTTCTCGGCTTTATCACCATTCAAGGCATATCGGCAAGCGCAGTGGACGGGCTTTCCATTCGAACGGCTAAGTACACCATTAAAAGTTACGTGCCGATTGTTGGCGGGTATGTCAGCGACGGACTTTCAATTATCATGGCGTCAAGTATGCTCATTAAAAATGCCGTCGGCACAGCGGGACTTCTTTTAATTTTGTTTAGCGTGCTTTCACCGGTGATAAACCTAGTTCTCTTTATGCTTTCGCTTAGGTTTATGGCGGGAATTATCGAGCCGATTGGCGACAAAAAGACGGCAAACTTCATTTCGGACATCTCTAAAAGCATGAGCCTTCTTATCGCCCTTTTGGTGGCGGTGGCGTTCATGTATATGGTTATGACGGGGCTGGTTATGTGTAGTTGCAATTTGATTTGAAAATATTGCCTGAGCAAATAAAAAAGTGTTCTGTGAAAATAAATTGAATAGTGAAGAGAAGGCATTGCAAACGCAAGGTTTTTGAGTGAAGGGAAGGCGCAATGCCTTCCAGTGAAGGAACGCTAGCACGTTCAGTGAAGGAAAGACTGCGTCTTTCAGTGAAGGTGAACCGGCAAACGCAGAGCGTTTGAGTGAAGGCGAACCGCCGGTTCACAGTGAAGGCGAGGCGGCGCCTCGCAGTGAAGAGAAGTCTATCGACTTCTAGTGAAGGCGAACCTTTGGTTCGCAGTTGTGGAAAGTTTTTGAAAGTGCGATAATACTATAAATCTTTTAACAAATGCCAAAATCGATTTAAGCAAAAACTTACAATTTTAAATTACAATAAATTTTTTCTTTCTCTAAATCAATCCGCAACTGCGAGGCAGTGCCTCGCCTTCACTGAACGCGTCAGTGTTCCTTCACTGCAAACCGCAAGGTTTGCCTTCACTGGAAAGATGCAATCTTTCCCTTCACTAAAAAATCTACGATTTTTTAAGGAGTTTTTATGAGCGGAATTTCTGCATGGTTATTGTCAATCACAGGCGTGATACTTTTGTCGGTTTTAAGCGAGTTTATTTTGCCGGAGGGGCAGATAAATAGGTACACCAAAGTGATTTTTGCCTTTGTTACCATTTTTGTTATCATTTCACCGCTTCCGTCGCTACTAGACAAAGAGATAGACTTTTCTTTCCCTTCCTATGATTCCGCGCTTCAAGAGGACTATCTTCACGAGATAAACCTCAGCAAGCTCAGCGCCTTGCAAACCGACCTTCAATCCGAACTTGAAAATGCGGGTATTTACAATGTGAGCATTTCCATTTCGGCGAACGCGTACAGCGAAAATTTGCAGATTTATGGAATTTATGTCGAACTTTGCGATGTGTCATTTTCTGCCGATTTTGAAAATAAAAATGTTAGTGAGGCAAAGCGAGCAATAGAAGAGATAATTTCATATATGCCAGCGCTTAGTGATGTGCCGATAACGTATGATGTCGACAAACGCGGAGCGTTTGAGTGAAGGGAAAGCCTTGCTTTCCAGTAAAGGAATGCCAAAGGCATTCAGTGAAGGGAAACCTGTCGGTTTTCAGTGAAGGCGAACCTTTGGTTCGCAGTTGCGGAATGTGTTAGAGGGCAAAATTTAAAAAATTTCCTCTCAAAAACCAAAGAAAGATTTAGAGTGTGTAAGTCGGGCGTTGATAGGTTTTGTGTAATGCTAATTAAAGCATATGACCACTCTAATCAAAACCACTTTATGGTGCCGCAGTGAAAAACGAAGAAAGAAAAGTTGTGGAAAAGGCGGAGAGGCGAAAACAGCATATTTTAAGGAGTGGATATGGATAAGTTAAAAGAGTTGTATAACAAAATAAAATCGGTTAAGCACATTGAAATTTATCTTGCGCTAATACTGTGCGTAATTGTTGCGCTGTGTTACTTTTTCTTCCTTAGCCCTGAGAGTGACAAAAAAGAGGAAAATTCGACAGAAAATTACACTAACGCTGTAGAATATGCCGACTATCTCGAGCATAAATTATGTAATGTATTGTCCGACATGACGGGGGTTAAAAGTGTCAGTGCTATAGTCACGCTGGACGGAGGGTTCACCTATGAATACGCGGTCGACTCTGAACAGAACACCACAAACTCCGGTTCGTCCTCCACCTCCGTTACAACGGACACGACAATTTTAGTTGACGGACAGCCAATAATCGTCAAAGTGAATTATCCAAAAATAAAGGGGGTGGTGATAGTTGCCGAGGGAAGTGAAGATTTTAGTGTGAAGATGAACATTTTGGAAGCGGTGCAGACCTTGCTGGAAATAAGTGCCAGCGACATAACAGTGTTATATTAATTTTTAAAAGGAGAATAAAATGAAAAAGAGAACAAAAATAATCATTCTTTCACTTATGATTGTGCTTCTTGGCGTGACGGGATATCTCAACATCGTTTTAAATAACAACATAACGCCAACAACCACAACGACCACTACTTCGATGTATGTTTCCTATCGTAATGACAGAGAAACTTTGCGCGACCAACAAATTCTTTATTACGATGCCATAATCGATAACGAATCTTCTAGTGAGGAAGCGGTGAAAAAAGCCGAGGAGGCTAAAATGCAACTTATCGAGAACATGGGCAAGGAGTTCGAGGCAGAAACTGCCGTTAAAAATTGCGGTTTTTCCGATTGCATCGTGTCGATAACGGACCCTAACGTCAATGTGGTTGTGCAATGCGCGTCGATTACCAACGAGGAAAACATGGTTATCACCGACGCCGTTAGAAGTGCCTTGCAGATTGACGCGAAATATATCATCATAATTCCTGCTGAATAAACTTAAATTGTTTGCTTTTTATAAAAAGATATGCTAAAATGGTGCTGTAAAAGGGGTATTTTATGGCAGTTAAGTCAGAAGATAGCAAAAATAAAGGCAAAATTACGCTCGACCGCAACATTTTGGTGTCGATTATTGATTTGGCAACAAAAGAGATTAACGGCGTGGAAAGTATTTACAACAAAAACCGACCGTTTATAAAAAGAATGTTCAATCGATATGATGACGGGGTGCAAGTTAGGTTTGAAAAGAACGGCGCACTGACCATTGATGTTTATATTAAGATTTATGTCGGCTTTAATGTGCCGGATATCGCTTTCCGTGTGCAAGAGAACATAAGAAACTCGCTTGCCACCATGGTGGCGTTAAAGCCGATGAAGATAAACGTGCATATTGTGGACGTCGAGTGCGACAAAGAGGTGAGCGATGCGTAGGGACGCAAGAGTTGGCGCCTTCAAACTTATCTTTGAAACCCTTTTTAAGGACGCGGAAGAGGAAACGCTTAACGAAATAATTAGCCCACTTAAGGAAGCGGACATCAAGTTTTGCGAGGATATCTTTAGTGCCTACACTAAGCACAGGAAGGAACTTGAGAGCGAGGTGTCGGCGCACTTAAAAAACTTCGACATTTCGCGCGTTTATCGCATCGACCTTGCGCTCATTTACCTTGCCTTAACAGAAATTAAGTACCTTTCCACTCCTAAGGCGGTGGCAATGAACGAGGCGATTGAAATTTCTAAAAAATATTCCACCTCCGACAGCAAAAGATTTATAAATGGTGTACTTTCGGCGATAATAGGTTAGTATGGATTCAATCAGTGTCACAAAGTTTAATAGCATTGTTAGAGATATCTTTAACAGCGAGGAACTTCTCCACAACATCAGTATTGTTGGAGAAGTTTTTGGCGTGTCAAGAGCAAAGTCCGCCATTTACTTTTCGCTGAAAGACGAAGAAAGCACGCTCCCTTGCATAACCTTCAATCAAGACCTTTTTGATGAGATAAAAGAAGGGGACTTAGTGACCATACAAGGTTCGCCTAACTTCTATGTTAAAAGCGGGCGCTTTAATTTTATCACCTATAAGATTGCGCCAGCGGGGCTGGGGATTCTATATCAACGCTTTGTGGAACTAAAAAACAAACTAGAAAAAGAGGGCTTGTTCGCCGAGGAACACAAAAAACCTATGCCTAAAAGTATCAAGCGAATCGGCGTTGTAACAAGCAAAGACGGCGCGGTTATTCAAGATATTAAGAATGTTGCATGGCGTCGAAATCCGTCGGTCGACATCGTGCTTTACCCGTGTAAGGTGCAAGGGAACGGCGCGGAAAAGGAAATTGTGGAAGGAATTGACTTCTTTTCGAACTACGATAAAGTCGACGCCGTGATTGTGGCGCGAGGCGGTGGCTCCATGGAAGATTTATCCGCCTATAACACCGAGATTGTGGCGCGTTCGGCGTATAACTGCAACAAATTCCTTGTTTCTGCGGTGGGGCATGAGGTGGATTTTACAATTATCGACTTTGTCAGCGATTTGCGTGCGCCAACGCCGAGTGCCGCGGCAGAATTACTTACCGAGGATAGGCAAAAGGAAAGGTTGAATTTTGGGCATATTTACAGTAAACTTACAAGGCAACTTAATGCCTACATTGCCGACAACTTAGATTTGTACAACAACCTAACTTCCTCGTTTTTAACCCGCGCTGAGGATTTACTTGAAGATAAAAAGGCGAGGTTATTAACGGGAGTAAATAAACTTTCCTATCTCTCAGAAAAACTTATAACGCGCGCTCAGCATGAACTTGAACTAAAACTTAGCGCTTTGCCAAGTTTAAACCCGTACAACGTGCTTAAACGAGGTTACGCGAAGGTGGAGCAAAACGGGAAGCCTATAAAGCGCGTCTTGGATGTGGACGAGAAAACGCCGGTCGCTATTTACCTGCAAGACGGGGAACTAATTGCAAGTGTTCAAGAAAAAATTTATAAAGAACAAAAGAATGTGTGAATAAGGAGAAATAAATGGAAAAATTAATATATGAAGATGCCATAAAGGAATTAGAGGAGATAACAAATAAACTCGACAGCGAAAGTTTGCCGCTAAGTAAAAGCGAGGAACTTTTTTCGCGCGCGCTAGAACTTGCCAAATTTTGCCAAAAGGAACTATCTAAATCCACCAAAAAACTCTTTGAAATAAAGAAGGAGTTTGATAGCATTCAAGAGGAGGAAAGCGAATGAAACTAAGTAAACTTGTCGGCGAGCGCTATAAAGAAACGCCAAATGGAGCACAACTTAAAAGCCACATCTTGCTTCTTCGCGCGGGCTACATAAAGCAGGTGAGCACCGGTATTTTTTCCATGCTTCCACCAGCGCAGAGAGTGAGCCAAAAAATTCAAAATATCATCCGCGAAGAGATGAACGCCATCGGCGGTCAAGAGGTCTTATTCCCTGTTGTTATGCCAAGGGAACTTTGGGAGATGTCTGGGCGCTACCAAACCATTCAAGAGGAACTACTCCGCTTTAAAGACAGAACTGGTCACGATATGCTCTTAGGTATGACGCATGAAGAGGCGGCTGTTCACATGGTTATGAACACCGTGAAAAGCCACGACGAACTCCCTTGCATGATTTATCAAATTCAAACCAAATATCGTGACGAGGCGCGCCCACGCGGTGGACTTATTCGCGTTAGAGAATTTCTTATGAAGGACGCCTACTCCTTTCACACTTCGCAGGAGGATTTGGATAGTTACTACAAAAAAGTCTATGACGCCTACAACAGAATCTACAAGCGCATTGGGCTTAAAAACTTCATATCCGTGAAGTCCGACAGCGGCATTATGGGCGGTAAGGTGGCGGATGAGTTTATGCTTGTCACCGACAGCGGAGAAGATAGGCTTGTGCTGTGCGATAAGTGCGGGTATAAGGCGAACATGGAGGTCGCAAGTGGCGTCAAAACTCCAAACGCAGAATGCGAGATGAAAGAACTTGAAGAGGTTTTCACAGGTAACGCCAAAACGATTGAAGAACTATGCCACTACCTTGAAATAAAGCCGGAAGAGACCGTCAAGGCGGTGTGCTATGTAACAAGCGAGGAAAAACTTGTTGTGGCGTTTCTTCGTGGCGACTATGAGATTAACGAAAAGAAACTAGCAAAACTTTGTAAGAGCGAAATTAAAGTTGCCGACACCGACAAATTTGGTTTGGTGGCGGGCAATATTGGTTGTGTCAACTTGACCGTGCCAGAGGATGCACTTGTTTTCTATGACACCTCAATTGCGGGCTTAACAAATTTCGTCACCGGTGCCAACCGTGCAGATTACCACCTAAAGAATGTGTGCGCTTCGCGTGATTTGGCGGGCGTAAGTTATAACGATATTGCGCTTGTGAAAGAGGGCGATTGTTGCCCTGTGTGCGGGGAAAAATTGAGGCTGACGCGCGGTATTGAGATAGGCAACATCTTCCAACTCGGCACAAAATACACCAAAACCATGGGCATGAAGGTCAGCATGCCAAACGGAAGCAGTATGGAGCCAATCATGGGTTGCTATGGCATAGGAATAGGCAGGGCGCTTGCCAGCATAATTGAAGAAAAGGGCGATGATAAGGGTATTGTTTGGCCGATGACGGTTGCGCCATGGCAGGTGCATTTCTGCCCACTTCGACTTGACGACGAAAATGTTTCGGCGGTGGCTGACGAACTCTATAAGAAGATGCTTGACGCTGGCATTGAGGTGCTGTACGATGACCGCATTGTTTCCGCTGGCGTGAAACTCACTGACAGCGAACTTATGGGCATGCCAATTCGCGTGGTGATTAGCCCTAAAACCATGGCAAACGGCACAGCCGAAGTGACCATGCGCGAAACTGGCGAAACAAACTTCATTCCTCTTCAAAACCTCCTAAGCGAACTTAAAGCCATAATCGAAGATGAGATAGAAGAAATAAACAAAAATCTTTGAGGACTCAAAGATTTTTGAGTGAAGGCAAAAATCACAGATTTTTGCAGTGAAGGCGAGCAAATGCTCGCAGTGAAGGAACGCTGACGCGTTCAGTGAAGGCGAGCCGGTGGCTCGCAGTTGTGGATGATTTTAGAAAGTGAAGGGTTTGGGAAAGTTTTAAGTTTTTGTTGCATCATAACTTTGTTAGTTTGATTAGATTATAATTCTAAACGGCATCTTATTTGAATAAAATATTGTATGAAAAAAAATTCTTTGCGCTGGGCTTTTAAGGTGCTTGTTTTATCCATTTGCCTATCCATTATTTTCAGTTTGTTTTCGCAAAGTTTACTGCCAACGTTGTCGCCATTTTTCTCGGTCTTTGTGATAATTTTTTTTATTTTTGTGGCGGTGGTGTTCGATATGATTGCCGTTGCCTTCACAACAATTAGCGAAGAAAAACTTTTGCCATACAAAGAGGAAAAAGGTTATAATGTGGCGCTGTCACTCTGCAAAAATGCCGACAGAGTGGCGTCGTTTGGCGGAGATGTGGTGGGCGATATTTGCGGAATTTTGAGCGGTGCCGGCGGTGTAAGTTTGGTTATAAATATGAACATTCAAGACGCCGAACTTAATCTACTTGTGACGTGTTTAGTGAGCAGTTTGATTGCGGGAATCACCATTTTCTGCAAGGCGATTATGAAAACCTACGCCCTCGATAATTGCGTTAAAATCGCCCTCAAAACCGGCTCGCATTTGGAGTTTAAAAAGAAGAAACAAAGCGCAGAAAAGAAAAACGATAAGGAAAACAAAGTTTAAAACCCCGCATTCCCTTTTCCACAACTTTCACTTTTCACTCTTCACTTTATAATAATAAATTGCTTTACAAAATTCGAGAAGGGTGCTATAATATGGCGTATGGAAATTTTTAGTCATTCGCTTATTCATGCGCTTGAGGAAGTGTTGAAGATGATGCCGATTCTCTTTTTGGCATATCTTCTTGTTTCATACCTTTCGCACGACCACAATCATAAATTTTCCGGATTTTTAAGCAAAAAGAAAAAGACAAGTGTTTTGTATGCGTCCTTTTTAGGTTGCGTTCCGCAGTGCGGTTTTAGTTCTGTTATTGCCGACCTATATTCAAGGCAAAAGGTGACGCTCGGCACGCTTATAGCGGTGTTTGTGGCGACGAGCGACGAGGCGATTCCTATCATGATTGCCACGCCGAATCAAATTTTGAATATGCTCCTACTTATCGGCATAAAGATAGTGCTTGCCCTCCTTTGGGGCTATGGCATTGATTTTGTGGTGGAAATTTTTTCTAAAATCTATAAAAAACACAAGCAAAAAAGGGCGCAAAAAGAAATTCAAAGCGAAAAGGCGTTCGGAAAAACCTTGCAAGTGTTAAATAAAGAGAATGGCCAAAATGCCGGCGGGGTTTTGGAAGTTTCGCTTAAAGCAAGTGGCGAGGGTGTTGCCAATACGGCTGAGGTCGAAGAAGAGCACTCGCATCACCACCACATTCACGAGTGCGGGCATATACACAGTGACACTTGCGATGAGCATTGCCACCATGACGAACAGTGTTGTGTTGACAACATCTTCCTTGACGCCTTTAAGCACACGCTGGAAATTGCTATCTACATTTTTATCGCCACATTTATCATTAATATTCTCATCGAGTACTTTACGCTTGACATCTTCACCACCATTCTCACCGATAACGCCATAATTCAAATTCTCATCGCGTGCGTGCTGGGGCTTATTCCAAACTGCGCCTCGTCGGTGTTACTTGTGGAACTTTTCACCTTGGGCGCACTGTCTTTCCCAGCGCTTGTTGCGGGGCTATCGACCGGCGCGGGCGTGGGGCTTGTTGTGCTAGTCACGCGCAACCGGAACGTCCTAAAAAATCTCGGCATACTTGTACTTCAACTTTGCATTGGCATAATAAGTGGACTTGTGGTGCTGGGGTTTTATCAACTTGTTTAAGCTCTCACAATTAGTGTTTAGGCGAATAAATTTGCCTAAAATATATCCACTCATGTCTTTCTTTTATGGTATAAATTATTAAAGTTAGATAATAGTGGTAGTAAAACCGAATAAATTTGTGCTGAAATTTCGAAAAATCACTTTCGGCGCGTTAAGATTTATAAACATTTCATAAAAATATGCGAAAATGCTTGCAAAAAGCATTTTTTTGTGTTATAATCGTGCCGTCATTGGACAAATAAGCACTCAAAGTAAATTTTTAAACAGGTTGCCTGAACGCTTGCAAACTTTGGTTATGTGTTTTAAATTATGAATTTGTTTGCAGGTAAAAGAGTAATCTTGGGTTGGTTTAAAGAGTTAAAACTTTGAGGAAGGACAAAAACTAGGAGGTAAAAAATTATGTCAGTTATTTCAATGAAACAACTTCTTGAGGCTGGTGTTCATTTCGGTCACCAAACAAGAAAGTGGAACCCAAAGATGAAGGAATACATCTTCACTGCAAGAAATGATATTCACATCTTAAATCTGGAACTCACATCAGAGCAAATCGACAAGGCGTACAGTTTTGTTCGCGATGTTGTGGCTTCCGGAAAGAGCGTGCTTTTTGTTGGAACAAAGAAGCAAGCACAAGAGGCAGTTAAGGAAGAGGCAGAGCGTTGTGGAATGTTCTATGTCAACACTCGTTGGCTCGGCGGAACTTTGACTAACTTCAAAACAATCAGAAACAGAATTGAGAGATTAAACAAACTCAATCAAATGGAAAAGGTGGGCGAATTCGACCTTCTTCCTAAGAAAGAGGTTGCTCTTTTAAAACAAGAAAGAGATAAACTCGAAAAGAACCTCGGCGGAATTAAGGATATGCATGAACTTCCGGGCGTACTTTTCGTTGTTGACCCAACCAACGAAAAAATTTGCGTTCATGAAGCAAACATCTTAAACATTCCGGTTGTATCGCTTGTTGACACAAACTGCGACCCATCAAATGTCACAGTGGTAATTCCTGGAAATGACGATGCTATCCGCTCGGTTAAACTCATTGCAAGCGCGATTGCAGACGCTGTTATCGAAGCAAGAGAGGGTGTTTCTATGCAGAAGAACGAAGAAGAGGAAGACGAGAAGGTTGACCTTGAAAGTTTGCTCACAGAGGCTAAGCCTAGCCTAGAACTTGCCGAGGCAGGCGAAGAGGTTAAAAAGAAAAAACCTAAGAAAAAGCCGGCTAAAAAGGTAGAAAAAACCGAAAAGGTTGAAGATAGCAAAGAAGAAAAGAAAGAAGAAGTAAAAGAAGAAAAAGTAGAAGAAAATAAAGACGCTGAGTAAGTTTAAACTTTAAAATTACCGCGTAAAAAACTTACCATTTTAAGGCACAAAAGTGGTTATCACTTAAAGCGCCAAGCAAAAATTGTTTTTAAATAGGCGCTTTCCTTTAGGCGGAAACAATGTTTACTAGAGATAAAAGCGCTTGAGGTTTAACACAAAAAATTAATTTTTAAAAGGAGATATGTTATGAGTTTTACTGCACAAGATGTTGCAAAATTAAGACAACAAACCGGCGTTGGTATGATGGAGTGCAAAAAGGCGCTCACAGAATCCAATGGCGATTTTGAAAAGGCGATTGTTATCCTTCGCGAAAGAGGCTTGAAGGCGGTTGACAAAAAGCAAAGCAGAATTGCTTCCGAGGGGCTTGTTGCTTCCTATATCCACATGGGTGGAAGAATCGGCGTTTTGGTTGAGGTTAACTGCGAAACCGATTTCGTGGCTAAGAGCGAAGATTTCCAGGTTTTAGTTAAGGATATTGCTATGCAAATTGCCGCTGCAAACCCTAAATATGTTCGCGAAGAGGAAGTGGACCCAGCAGAACTTGAAAAGGAAAAGGAAATTTTGAAGGCGCAAGCGCTTAACGAGGGCAAACCTGCAAGCATCGTTGAAAGAATGATTGAAGGAAGAATTAAAAAGTATTATGAGGACGTTTGCCTTTTAAATCAGCCTTTTGTTAAGGATAGCAGTAAAACAATTAAAGATGTCCTAACTGAGGCAACCTTAAAAATTGGCGAGAAGATTTCGGTTAGACGTTTTGTTCGTTACGAACTTGGCGAAGGACTTGAAAAAAGAAACGAGAACCTTGCCGAAGAGGTTGCAAAGCAAGTTGCAAGCGTTAACAAGTAAGAAAAAGGATAAAGCCTAATAGGTTTTATCCTTTTTCTTAGTGAAGGGAAAGACTGCGTCTTTCCAGTGAAGGTGAACCATTGGTTCACAGTGAAGGCGAGGCGGTGCCTCGCAGTGAAGGGAAATCAAAGATTTCCAGTTGTGGAAGATTTTAGAAAGTGAAGAGTTGTGGTAGGTTAAGAGTGAATATCATCTTGGTCACAGCAGGCATAGTAGTCAAATGTTGAAGGAGCATTTTGGATAAGGGTGGCAAAACTTTTCCCGAACCCTAAATTCCCCCTCCCACAAGATATATCGATAGGGAAACCTTTCTTTTTATATTTCTCTAAAATTTGAACAGTCTTATCCGAACTTCCGTCATCGCGCACAAACAGTGTGAGGTTGACGTCTTTTTGATTAAACACACTATCTAAAAGTTCGCGCAGATATTTTTCACCGTTGTAAGTGCTTAAAAGAACTGCCACGTTATTCATATATATCTCCTTTATTTCAATAATCATTATATCATTCTCAATATTGTCTTTCAAAGTAATTGCAACAATTTACGAAAAAAGTTGAACGATTATGTTCAACTTTTTTAGTTAGCCTTTTTGTTGGCGGTTTTGATGCATTTTGTGCAAGCCCTAACTCTTTTTCCGTTAATTTCGGTTTCTTGAAGATTAACATCATATTTTCTTGGAGCCTTATTATTGGCATGGCTGACAGTTTTGCCGTCCATCTTGCCTTTTCCGCAGATTTCACAAACTCTACTCATTTCCTTTCTCCTTTTATAATTTTATTTACGCGTTTTATTTTAGCACACTTTATTTAAAAAATCAACTGTTTTCGTCATTTTGTTTGCCTTTTTTAATTATTTAGGTAGTCCGCGCGCCTTTATACCACTTTTAAATAGTCTTTTGCTAGTTTCTAAGCCGAGTTTTCGAAGGTCGATGTTTTTTAACGAAGAGAGAATAAGTTAGTCCCTGCTTTCATACCATATTAATAGGTCGAGTTGGGCGGATGGCTTTAAAGAGTCGAGGCTTATTCAAACTTTATAATATCTATGTGCGCAATCTTTTATTTAAAATTTGACGGCGGGCATGACAACGGGCGCTGTGTGTAAATTTTAAAATTAGTGGCGGGCGATGTATATAAATTTGGGCGTTCGCTTGACCTTGCGAAGATATGGTAAATTGCTTTTTTGAAACAAAATTAAAATTTGCCTTTTTAATTTTATCATCATGCGGGTGGCGCTTGTGGGGCAGAGTTTGTGCCTTTATCCTCTCAGTATTTATATTTCAAATTTAGCGCTAACCACTAAAATGGCGTAAAGCATTTGATTTTTGTTGAATTTTGCAAAATGCGCCTTGATTATTTTTTCAAAAATAAACAATAAGATAAAAAATGAAAAAAATTTTGCATAATTTTTGAAAAAAATATTTTTTTTGCTTAAAATTACTTGCGGAAAAATAGACAATGTTGTATCATATACTTAGGCATAAAGTTAATATTTTGGCAAGCATTTAATTTGATGTTTGCCCGAAGCCTATGCGCACGATTGGGCTTTGAATTATTCTCAAAAGCCACTAAGGTGCATCTCTTTGTGGAGGATTCTTTTGACCGTAGACACCAAAAACTATTATGGAAATATCTCGATTAGCGACAAGGCGATACGCACTGTCGCTGGTTTTGTTGCCATGGATTGTTATGGTGTGGTCGACCTTGTTTCAAAGAATATTAAAGACAGCGCTCGCGAGTTTTTCAAAAAGGAATCCTATTCGCGCGGTGTTACTGTCAGTCATATCGACAACCGAATTTTCATCGACATACATTGCATTTTGAAGTATGGCGTTTCTATCTCTGCGGTTGCCGAATCGTTAAAAAAATCAGTTAAATATACAATTGAAAACTTCACAGGCATGATTGTTGACACTGTGAATGTTCACGTTGTTGGCGTTAGAGTTTAGGAGTTAGTTTTATGCAAAAATCGATTAACGGTGCGTCGTTCCGCAAAATGGTGCTTGCGGGCGTCAGCCTTTTAGAACAAAATAAAGAGTATATTGATTCACTTAATGTTTTCCCTGTGCCGGACGGTGACACGGGTACGAATATGTTTCTCACAATGAAGTCTGCGATGACGGAGATAAATAAGTGCATGAATAACGATATGTCCGCGCTTTCCGAGGCATTCAGTAAGGGCGCACTTCGCGGGGCGAGGGGAAACAGCGGTGTTATAACCTCTCAAATTTTCAAAGGCTTTTGTTCAGTGACCGCCGGTTGCAAGGAGATTTCCACCAAAGATTTTGCTAAAGCCATGCAAGAGGGCGCTACCATTGCTTACAAAGCGGTGACCAAACCGAAAGAGGGAACCATTTTAACCGTGATTCGTGTTATGGCGGAAAACGCTGTGGCACTCGCAAAAAAGCACGAGGACTTTGAGGTTTTCCTTAAAAAAGTTATCGACACCGGTGAGGAGATTTTGAAGCAGACTCCAGAAATGCTGCCTGTGCTTAAAAAAGCGGGTGTGGTAGACTCCGGCGGGCGCGGTATTTTGGTGATTTTTACCGGCTTCTATCGCTACATCATGGGCGATGAGGACCTCGAGATAACTTTCGAGGACGATAAACAGCCTCAAAGCGTTGACGATGTGATTGCCGACATCAACAACCTTGGTGACATTGAGTTTGGCTACTGCACCGAGTATATGATTATCCATATGCACAAAAAGACCACCGAGGTTGACATCGACAAACTCCGCGAAAAACTTATGGAAATAGGCGATTCGGTTATCTGTATCGGCGATTTGTCGCTTGTTAAAGTACACGTGCATACCAACGAACCTAATAAGGCGCTTGGCTATGCGCTGGAACTTGGCGAACTTTTCAACTTGAAGATTGAAAATATGCGCGAGCAGAACCGCGAACTTAAAAAGAAGGCTCAGGCGGTGGAAGAGAGCAAGGAAATGGGCATGATTTCGGTTGCTCCGGGCGACGGGCTTGCCTCCATTTTCCGCGACCTTACCGTGGACGAAATTATTGTGGGCGGGCAAACTATGAACCCAAGCGCAGAGGATATCGCCAATGCTGCCGACAAGGTGCCGGCAAGAACGGTTTTTGTTTTCCCTAACAACAAAAATATTGTGCTTGCAGCAGAGCAGGCAAACGATGTGACAAATAAAAATTTGGTGATCATTCCAACCAAAAGTGTGCCGGAAGGTATTTCGGCGGCGATTGCGTTTAACCCTGAGGCTAGTGTGGAGGAGAATAAAACCGCCATGCTCGACGCCATCAAGTCGGTGCGCTCTGGGCAAGTGACATATGCTGTTCGCGACACTCATGTGGACGGCTTTGACCTTAGAAAGGGCGAGATTATCGGCTTGGACGATAAGGCGATCTTAGCAAAAGGCAACTTAGTGGGTGACACAACCGAAAAACTTATCGAATCAATGTTTGACGACAGCATTATAAACATCACCCTCTTTTACGGCGAAGATATTCGCGAGGACGAGGCGAACGCTCTTCAAGAAAAACTTGCTGAGAAATATCCAGAGTGTGAGGTGACCGTGGCAAATGGCGGGCAACCGGTTTATTACTACATCATTTCGCTGGAGTAAATTATGTTTTAATGTTTTTTGGATATCTGTTTAGGCATAATAATGTGTATAAAAAAGTAAACCAAAAGTAAAATTTGAATATTGAGCGCAAGCAAATGCCTTTATTATAGGATAAGGCGGGCGCTCCTTTTTTATGTAATTTATCAAAAATCTATGTTTCTTTAGTTATATTAAAATAACAAAGTGTGCAATTATATAATTTGGTTTGCGTTATAAAATGCTTTTTGTGTTTAAAATAAGGAAAGATAAAATTTTTATTGACATTTTTCGATTTTGTGGTACAATAAATGTAAGAGGTAGGAATGGATAACTTTTCAAGGGAAAGCGAAATCATTGAATTTGCGGAAAAATATTTCGCCATGAGCGCCGACGAGGCGGAACAGGCGCTTTTAAAGACCAAGGCTAAAAAGTTCTATAACGAAAGTTATCTGTACGCAGTTTTAAGTGCCATTAAGCCGTATTTCGATAGGTTCATAGCCCTAACGCCCGTTGACCTTCAACGCAAGATTGGCAGAGTGGCGTTTGAAAATTTGAATTTTTTCGACATTTCTCAGTATGAAAAGCCGGGCGACATCTTTTTGCGCCTTCGCAAGTTTTTTGAGGAAACCAGCGACTTTGGAATAAATCCGTATAAAATTTTTTACTCCTCTGTCATCTCAAAGGCGCACCTTTTCTATAATAAGGAGGGGCAGTGCAGTAATTTTAAAAGCGATACCGCTAACTTCAAGGCGGTGTCAAGCGCCATTTCGCGTCAACTTGGCATTGATAAAAAGAAAGTGGCGAAGATGTATGAAAGGTGTTCCACCCTTTGCTATAAGGTTGATGTTGTGAAGGTGAGCGATAACTACACCGCTTTGAGGCTTCTTTTCATAAATTCTCGACCGCTACTAGACGGCGTGGAGGTAAAGGAAATTTTGCGAAACAATCCAACTCTTTACGCTTGCTCTAAAAGCACCATTTCTTTGGCTTTTTCCTATCTAAAAGAAAAGGCGGAAATCTACAAGGCGCGTACTAAAGACGAGCGTAACCTTTCTGAGATTTTGGCGTCATGGATAAAGAACAACTCTACGGCACTCGCACTAAATGTGAAAGGTATGCGAGAAAAAGAGGGCGCGCTTACCAAGTTTTTACAGACCTTTGCAAGTAAAAGCGAGGTAGACGCTGTTATAAATTCCATTTTTGACAACCCAACAAACATCTGCGCGATAAACAAAATTTCAAGCGACACCTTTTTCAAAAACAACAACTACATATCGACTATTAGAACCCTCATCACTTACCTTGACAACGATAGCGGATGCCCGGTGAACACCATAAGATATCTAATGAAGTCGAAACTTGTATATTCGGTGGACGGCGAGAGATTGAAACAATTTTTGGAAAAAGTTAAAGACGCCGACCAACTTAATAAAACAAATATCATGCAAAAATTTGCGGAACGTGGCGACGCCGTTTTTGGCTATTTCAACAAGTTTACCGATGAGCAGATTATCGAAAAACTCATGACAAACAAGATTCTTTTCCCAATCAAACTCTACAACATGACCAAATCGGCTATTGCACAGAAGTTTTATGAGGTATTTTCGAATAATGCCGATGGAAATTTCGAGTATTTTAACCGACTTTTACGAAAGAACTATTACTATGAAATCATATGCCGAAATTTAGATTTCGCCGAGGAGTACCTTCGCGAATTTGATTTCGATTTGCGTGAAAAGGCTGACCTTAGGGGTGTGGCTGAGAACATCAAAAACGCCGTGCTTTCCTTTACAAGTGCCTATGTTGAATACGCCGACCGCTATATTAAAACAACCATGCGCGAGGACGTGAAGGACTATCAAATGGCGGTTCGAGGCGTTAAAAAAGAGATTGAAAACCTCTATAATGAAGGCGCTATTTTGGCGCGAGAGCGATACGAAAATGTCGACGAATTATACGAAACTTTCAAGAAAAACACGGAAGAAAAGTTATCTATTCATAACAATCCTATTTTTCGGCGCGATAACTTTTTAAGGAAGTTAATGGAGGCGTCTAAGGTGCTTGAAAAGGACGCCACTACAAGGCAACTTACAATCTATGACAACTTCACCATCGACAAGGATAAAGAGGAGGCTTACAAATCTTTGAAAACTGCGCTTAACAGTATGCTTGCTCTTCAAAAGCATGAAGGCGAAAAAGTTAAGGTTTAAAATTGAAATGAGATAAGCAACATCAGCAATCATTATCATTTTAAAACAAAAAATATATATAAAACCAAATAGATATAAAATATAAAACCTAATAATATTAAACCAACTTATCAAAATTTATCAATTAGATTATATTGTTAAGAGCAACAGAGGTGACAATTTTCGTCACCTTTTACTATTTTTACTGATGAGATTTTTCCTTCTTCTCAAGTTATTTTTATTATTTTATCATTTTGTTTGCAAATATTTTTCATTTATATTATAATACCTCTGTTATAAGGAGAAATTTATGAATGAAATGGTTGATGAAATTTTTTCATCACTAAAAAACGACCTAGAAAAAGCATATTCCCACCAGCAAGATGAATATCTTGTTATAAGGGCGGGACGCGCAAATCCGCATATCCTCGACAAGGTTGTGGTGGAGTATTACGGCGTGATGACGCCAATTAACCAAATGGGAACTATCTCGGTGTCTGAGGCGAGAATTTTGAATATCAACATTTGGGACGCCAGTCAAATCAAAAATGTTGTTAAGGCAATCAACCAAGCGGACATCGGCATTTCACCTACCGACGACGGCAAAACAATTAGGCTTGTTTTTCCGGCGCTCACCGAAGAGCGAAGAAAGGAAATTTGCAAAAATGTTCGCAAAATTTGCGAGGAAACCAAGGTTGCCATGCGAAACGCTAGGCGCGATTCCCTTGATATGCTTAAAGACTTGAAGAAGGATAACGCTCTCTCTGAGGATGAGTTTGCGGGGTTTGAAAAGGACGTGCAGAAGATGATTGATAAGTATACTGGGCTTGCTGACGCGCTTGCAGACGAGAAAGAGGACGAGGTTATGAAAGTCTAAGTGGGAGTTATATGAAAAATTTACCTAATCACATTGCTTTTATCATGGACGGCAATAGGCGCTGGGCAAAAAAACGCGGGCTTTCTAAGACGCTTGGGCATAAAAAGGGCGCTGAAGTGCTGGTGAACACTATTAAAAGTTTGTGTGAGTTTAAAGAGGTAAAGTATGCTTCCTTTTTCGCCTTTTCCACGGAAAATTGGAACCGTGAAAAGTCGGAAGTTGACGCCATTTTCGCGCTTGTTGAGGATATTTTTAATAAACATGAAGAGGAATTTAAAAAACTTAACATCAAGTTTGTGTTTGTGGGCGACATCTCGCGTTTTCCAAAATCTATGCAAGAAAGACTTATAAAAGTCAGCGAAAATAGCAAAAATAATACAGGTTTAACCGTCCAACTTGCGCTAAATTACGGCGGGCGCGACGATATTGTGCAGGCGGTTAACAAACTTATTGAAAGTGGCGCTTGTAATGTGACGGAAGAAGATATTAAGAGGAATTTACTCACCTATCCCGCGCCGGATATCGACTTTTTGATAAGAACGAGCGGCGAGGAGAGAATTTCCAACTTTATGCTCTTTCAACTTGCTTACAGCGAATTCTACTTTCCAAAATACTTTTGGCCGTCTTTCAATAGAAGAAAACTTCTTAAAGCACTTAAAATTTATTCTAAAAGAAACAGAAGATTCGGAGGAAATTAATGAAAAAACGTGTGTATTCATCAGTGCTTATAGTGCTAATAATAGCGATACTATTTGTGCTTAAAATTTTTGTTAGCGACTATTTCTTTGACGCATTTTTCGGCATAATCGCTTGCCTTGCCTCTTTTGAAATGTCTAAACTTTTATCTAAAACTAAAAGATATAACTTCTCAGTGCTAGCGGTAATTTTCCCGGCGCTAATACTCGCATGCCACTTAATTTGCTCGCACTACGCAAGCGTACAAGGCGACATCTATTGGATACTTTGGGCAATCCTCATTGACTTTGCGCTTATGCTTGTGGTGCTTGGTGGCACATATCTCATTCAACTTATGCGCAGAAAACGCGTGCTTGAAGAGATGACAACGCGTGAGGTTAAAAATATGTCGGTCTATAAATTTGCCTTCAAAAAGTGCCTCAACACGCTTATTATTTTCGTTTATCCGGCATTCTTCTTCCTATTCATGGTTTTTATCAACCATATGGGAAGTTTTCCGCTCGGGAAACTCTCGGGGCTGGAGGTTGACTTCTCTATCTTCATTTTGATGACCGCGATTTTAATTCCAATGCTGTCCGACACCTTCGCCATGCTCACCGGTTCGCTTATCGGCGGAAAAAAACTTTGCCCAAGGATAAGCCCGGGCAAGACCATCTCCGGCACGGTTGGTGGCGCGCTTTGGACGCTCCTTCTCATGTCTGCCGTTTGGCTAATTTTTGCCAATATCTCCGGATACAAATTTATGTACAGCAGTTTTCCAATTTGGGCGTATTTAATTGTGGTACTTTTTGGTGTCATAGTTGCCGTAATGGGCGACCTCTTTGAGTCCATTTTGAAAAGGCACTCCGGCGTCAAGGACAGCGGGCGCATGATTCCGGGGCACGGCGGAATGCTCGACAGAATCGACTCTTACATCTTTATGGCGCCGTACATTTTGCTGGCATTCTGGATTTTCGCACTATAAACTCTTAATTTCAACTTTTGTCAGAAATAATAGTTGCTTTTTTTAGACATGCATATGAAGAAATAGTGTTATAAATATAAACTATGTGATGTTAAAATTTAAGCAAGTTAAATTTTAAATTTTGCTAACGCAAAAACACAATAAATTGTGTTCATCACATAGTATGTATGACCATCAGTCTCACTCAAATGTGACTTCGTCACGCTTGGTTCGACTTCCGATAATATAAACTATGTGATGTTAAAATTTTATTCACATAAAATTTTAATAAATTCTAAGGAATTTTGCGTGCTTCGCCCGCCATCACAGTTTGAATGAACATCAGTCTCACTCAAATGTGACTTCGTCACGCTTGGTTCGACTTTCGATAATATAAATGTATTTAAACTGCGAGGGTAACAATTTAGGTAAAAGTAGGCTTGAACACATATTAAAAACGCGCCACGCTGAACGCAAATTCGCATATGCTGGGCGCTGCAATACCAACGATTTTAAGAAACTCATGGATTTAGTAGGAGCAATTTAATGACAACTTTTCTTTATGTTTTACTTGCTATTGTGGTGCTTTTGTTCATGGTCATGGTTCATGAGTTGGGGCATTACATTGCGGGAAAAATCTTAAAATTCAAAATAACAGAGTTTTCTATCGGCTTTGGTAAAGCCATATTTTCGCATACATCAAAAAAGACGGGCGAAAAGTTTTCTCTTCGCATTTTTCCGCTTGGAGGGTACTGTTCCTTCTATGGCGAAGATGACGACGGCTCGGGAGAAGCGGACGATAAAAAGGGCGAAGATAATAGCACCGTGGTGGAAGTAAAGGAAAATATTGCCACCGAAAAAGGCGAACTTGAAAAGAGTGGCAAAGATGTGATTGACCTACAAAAAACAGAGGGCGTGCCTTTCAACAGTCAAAAGCCGTGGAAAAGGATAATCGTCTTTCTCGCCGGCGTCACCATGAATTTTATCACCGCCATACTCTTTTCGTGGATACTTCTCTGCACGGTCGGCTACGATGTGCCTCAAATTATCAATTTCAGCCAAACAGTCAACGTGGTTGAAACTAGCGAAGGTACCGAAAGTATCTTTCAAAAGGGCGACGTTATCACGCATATAAACGGGCAGAAAATCGACTTTGCCTTTGGCGTGAATTTCACAACGGCAATCTCCGAGGAAAAGGCAAAAGCGGAGGAATTTTATAAGACAAGTGCCGACGGCGAGGTGTATACCTTTCAAATGACGGTGCGCCGCGATGGCGAGAGCGTTGTTTTAGAAAATGTGCAAATTGTTCGTGAGGAAATTGAGATCACAAACAGCGACACCGGCGAGGTGACAACAACATATAACTACCTCATGGGTCTTGAAAGCACCGAGGATTTTGTTTGCATCGAGGCGCATAAGTACGGCTTTTTCGAGGGGCTTGGGCGGGCATTTTCCATGGCGTTCGGCTTTGCGTGGGTTGTGCTGAAAAGTTTGTGGCTGCTTATCACCTTTCAAATTCCAATCACAGAAATGGGTGGAACAATCACCACAATTGCCACCATGGCAGAGTACACGGCAATCAATCCGGCAAATATCCTCATTTTCATACCGCTTATCTCGGCGAACCTTGCCATATTTAACCTGTTGCCATTTCCGGCGCTGGACGGCGCGCACGTTCTCTTCACGGTCATCGAGTGGATACGCGGAAAGCCGATAAATCGCAAGGTGGAAAACACCATTCACTTTGTTGGCATTTGCATACTTTTCGCCTTTGTCGTCCTTGTCGACATCCTCCACTTCGTGCTTTAGAGCATGGTTATACGCCATGCTTTTTTGTTAGGCAGAAGTTTTACGAAACATCATATTAAAAATCTCATATAATTTAGGACAATTTCACTTAATTAAAAGCAAATATTAATCAAAAACGACTTGACAAAATGGCGTGTTGTTTATAAAATATATAGTATGAATTTTGAGCAGGAATTTAACAAAAAGTTTGGCGAGCGATTTCCAAATTTATACTTAAAAAATGTTGTGGTGAGCGGAGACAGTTGCGCGGTGACCTTCCTTTATCCGTCCACTGACGAAACACTTACTGACGCCGAAAAAGAAGAAATAACAAAGTTTGTGGAAGAAAAGTTAGGGCTTGCCAATTTAAAACTTAAAGTTAAATTTATGAAGGCGTATGTTGAAGAAAAGTTGATAAGAAAGGAACTTTCTAACATTTTGGAAGATAAGTTTAAGTTGTTAAACACCTATATTCGCGACGAAGATATCAAAGTAGAGATAACAAATATCGACTGCAACATAACCTTCGATGTCAGTCCAAGAATTGCACAGTTTTTTGCCGATAACAAGGTTTCGGCGTTTCTTTCAAAGGATTTAAAAAAGAATTTTTTAACCAATTTCAACATCAACCTCAATGTGCTAAGCGATAAAGTGGACGAGGTAGAACTAGAAAGCGTACAACTTAAAACGTCGGCGCGTCGAACACAGCGCTATGATGTTTTAATTATCAAAGAGGTGATTGGGGGAAATATCCCAACAAAGCCGGAGTATATCTCTTTCATTCAGTCGCCTAAGTCCTCGGTGATACTCGCTGGCTACATATCCGATTTTGAGCGGAAGGACTTTGTTATAAAAAAAGGCACGCGCGCGGGTCAGCAAAAGGCTTACTATAAGTTTAACCTCACCGACCACAAGGGCAAAATTGAGTGCATTTACTTCTGCCCTAAGAAAAACGAGGCGGTTATGGACGCGCTTGAAGAGAATATGTTCCTTCTACTTCACGGCGATGTTAGGCTGGGGCTTAACAACAAACTTGTGCTGTATATCGACAAACTTGCGCTTGCCAGCGAAACGGAACAAAGGGAAGAAACTATCGAACGAGCGTCCGCAAAAGAGGTGGAAATTGAGCGTCTTGGCGCGCTGGAACAGGACAATATGTTCGGCGAAGTGGAAAAGTACAACCGAAAAATCATGGACCACAACATCGTGGTGTTCGACGTGGAAACAACCGGGCTTAATCCGGAGTTTGACCAAATCATCGAACTTGGTGCGGTGAAGATTGAAAAGGGCAACATCGTGGAAAAATTTTCCACTTTCGTCAAGCCGACCATTGAAATTCCGTATGAGGTGACCGAACTTACCCATATTTCGAACGATATGGTGGAGGACGCGCCGGAGATTGAGGACGTCATCAAGCAGTTTTACGATTTTTCGAAGGAGTGCGTGCTATGCGGACACAATATTATAAATTTCGACATAAAATTTATCCGCCGATTTGGTAAATTGCAGAATTTGGAATTTGACAACGACCTCATCGACACCATGAATGAAGCGCGCGTTTCTCGACTTAAAATTTCGCGTTTCAACCTTGGCACAGTGACTAAGGCGCTGGGCATTGAACTTAAAGGCGCACACCGGGCATGGAACGACGCCTTCGCCACGGCGCAAGTGCTTTTAAAACTCAACGAACTCGGCAAGAAATTGTGATAAAAGTGATATTAAAAATTTAAGGCGGGTTTAAAACTTTCAAAATGATTGCATAGTGTATCCTTTTGCAGTGGTTTATCAAATTTTTGGCGGAATAATCTTTCGCTTGCACCTTTGAATTTTACAATTTTAGCAAAAAATTTGAAAAAAGTATTAAAATGTCTTGCTTTTTTTGATTTTATTGGCTATAATAAAGATATCTTGTGGCAGGGAGTGGGCAATGTTTGCTCACTCTTTGTGTTAATAGGAGGAATTTTATGGCAAAAGTTAAAGAAATTTGCGAAGCAAAAATACGCCCAATAATTGAAGAAATGGAATATGAACTTGTTGAAGTTGAGTATAAAAAGGAATACGACGGCATGAGCCTCATCTTCACTATCGACAAAGACGAGGGCGTGACGATTGACGACTGCGAAATCGTCAACAAAAAAATTGACCCGATTATCGACGAACTCAACCCAACCGACGACCAACCTTTCACGCTTGTGGTGTCAAGTCCGGGTTTGGATAGACAACTTAAGTCGGATCGCGACCTTAGGCGGGCTATAGATAAGGAAGTGGAACTTACGCTCTTTTCTAAGGAAAATGGCAAGAAGAATTTTGAGGGCACGCTCACAAAATTCGACGAAAAAAGCGTGACCTTGCTTGTTAAGGACGAGGAAAAGGTTTTCGAGCGCGACAAGATTGCAGGCTTGAAACTTGTCATTAAATTTTAGGAAAAATTAAGGAGAAAAAAATGGTAAATAAAGACTTTTTTAAGGCACTAGACGACCTAGAACAGGAACGAAAAATTGACAAAGCAACTTTCATTCAAACGTTAGAGACGGCACTTACTTCGGCTTACAAAAAGGTGTATGGCGAGGCAAAAAGCGCCATGGTCAAACTCTATCCAGAACGCAACACCATTAGGATTTATTCCTATAAAACGGTGGTGGACGAAGTGACGGACGAGGATAAGGAAATCTCGCTTGAAGAGGCAAGAAAGCAGAAGAAGTCATATAAAGTGGGCGATATTGTTGCGGTTGAGGAAACAACAAAGGACTTCGGCAGAATCGCAGCACAAACGGCAAAGCAAGTTGTTATGCAAAAGTTAAGAGAACTTGAAAGGCAACAGGCAGCAAGCGAACTTTCCGAGAAAGAGGACGAACTTTTAACAACGGTTGTTAAGCGCATAGATGGCGACAATGTTTTTGTGCAGATTGCCGGCACCAACACCGAAGGCGCACTTATGAAACAAGACCAAATTCCGGGCGACAAATTCCAAGTCGGCGACAGGGTTAAGGTGTATGTGAAAAAGATTAAAGACTCCTTCCGCGGACCGCAAATCCAAGTGTCGCGAAGCAACATCGGCTTTGTTAGAAAACTTTTTGAACTTGAAATACCTGAGGTTGCCAGCGGTGAGGTGATAATTAAGAACATCGCGCGCGACGCGGGTAACAGAACCAAGGTTGCCGTTTACAGCGATAAGCCTAATGTGGACGCTGTGGGCGCTTGCGTGGGAAATAGAGGCTCAAGAATTAACACCATTGTCAACGAACTCAATGGCGAAAAAATTGACCTTGTCGAATATTCCGACGACCCGCTTGAATACATTGCAAGAGCGCTTAGCCCAGCAAAGGTGCTCTCCGTGGAAACCAATGACAGCCTCAATATGAGCCAAGTTATCGTGCCGGACGACAAACTTTCGCTTGCCATAGGTAAGGGCGGGCAGAATGTTAGGCTTGCTGCCAAACTCACCGGCTGGAAAATTGATGTTAAGCCAGAAAGTTATGTGAAACCGGTGAAAGAGGAGAAGGAAACAGAGTACGAACTCACCGAACTTACCGACGAGGACTCCTTCAACTCGATGAGCGACCTTGACGACCTTGAAGAGATTAACGGCGACGAGGAAAACTGATGCAAGAAAGGTTAAGAATGTGTATCGTCTGTCGCGAACATAGCGACAAAAAGGAACTTGTGCGCATTGTTAAGAACAAAAACGGCGAAATCTTTTTAGATCTTACCGGCAAGGCAAACGGCAGAGGCGCGTACATTTGCAAGTCGAAGGAGTGCTTTTTGAAACTCAAAAAAACAAGGGCGCTAAACCGTGCTTTTAAATGCGAAATTCCACTTGAAATTTACGATAAACTTGGAGAGGAAATTGAAAACGCTTAACGGTCTTTTAAATATCTGCCGAAAGGCGGGCTACCTTATTATCGGCGGGGAAAATATTAAAAGCAACACGCATAAAATGTATTTAATCTTACTCGATAAAACTGCGGGTGCGTCACTTAGGCGCGAGTTAAACTTCCTTTCGTCTGAAAGAAAAATTCCGCTTGCGGAAGTGGAAAACCTTGCAGAACTTCTTGGCATTTTGAATTGCAAGGCGGTGGCGATAAAGAATAAAGCGCTCAGCAACGAAGTTTTTTCGCTTTTGCCTTGAAAATTTATAAAAAAAGTAGTAGAATAATTTAGGCATGGCTAGCGCTTATAACATTTTCGTCCTCGTTAAATTTAGCAAAAAAGTCTTTTAAATTATCCAACTTTTTAGTTAGCATAAATATGCTTAAAGCGGGAAACGCAAATTTCATTATAAAAGGAGAATATTTTGGCAAATCAATTAAACGGACTTAAAACAATAAACAACTTACAAAGAGACGGCTCTTTGCAGAATTTATTATTGTCAATCAAAGATTCCAAACTTGAGGTGGATGCTTTTTCTAAAAAACTTCAAGAGAAAAAGCAAAATTTGCAGGCAAAACTCCGCGAAGAAGAAAAGTTAAAAGAGCAAAAGGTGGAACAGGTCAAGGCGGAAGAAAAGAAAGTGGAACCCGCTTCACCAAACAAGCAAGTTGAAGAAAAAAGAGAGAATAAAGAATTTAAGCAAGATAGCAACAAATTTCGTAAATTCGATAATTCAAATAACCAAAACAAGAAGAATTTTCAACCGGGTAAAAAGCCACCGTTCAACAAAAATACCCCGCAAAATGGCGCAAAAAAACCTTTTGTTTCCACAAAAGCAAACAACTTTAAAAGTTTTGCGCCAACCGAAAGTAGCAGTGTTTTAGCACAGCCAGAACGCAACTTTGGCAATAAAAACAAGCGCCGTAATGTGGAAGAAACAAAGAAACAGCAAAGGCAAAAAACAAGCGAGCGCTATAACGGCAATGACAACAACATCTATGTACTCGACGACGAAAACGGCTTTGAAGAAACGATAATGGGATCGCGCAAACTTATCAAAAAGAAGAAAGAGGTGCAAACCGTTATCGCGCCAAAGATATCCCATGCGGTTCTAACAAGCCGAGAAATTACCATAAAAGATTTGAGCGAGAAAATTGGTAAGCCGGTTGCTGAAATTGTTAAAAAATGTATGCTACTTGGCATAATGGCAACCATAAACAGCACCATAGATTTTGACACTTGCGAACTTATTTGCTCCGACTTTGGCATAACGCTGGAACTTAAACTCGACAAAAGTTACGAGGAAAAACTTATCGACTCGTCAAGTGACGACGATGAAAAGAATATGGTGAAGCGTCCACCGGTTGTCACTGTTATGGGTCACGTCGACCACGGCAAAACCTCCCTTCTCGACGCGTTCAGAAAGAGCAATGTTGCTCTCGGCGAGGCGGGCGGTATAACGCAAAAAATCGGCGCTTATCAAATAACTTTCAACAACGAAAAAATCACCTTTATCGACACACCAGGTCACGCGGCATTCACACAAATGCGTGCGCGCGGGGCGGAAGTTACGGATATCGCCATTTTGGTTGTTGCGGCTGACGACGGCATCATGCCTCAAACGGTGGAGGCGATTAACCACATTAAGGCTGCGGGCGTTCCGATGATTGTTGCTATCAACAAAATGGATAAGCCGGGCGCAAACCCAGAGCGCGTCAAACAGCAACTCACCGAGCACGGCATCTTGCCAGAGGAGTGGGGCGGAACCGCCATTTGTATTCCAATCTCCGCCAAAACTGGCATGGGCTTAGACGAACTTAAAAAGATGATTTTGCTCGTTGCCGAAATGGAAGACTTGAAGGCAAATCCTAACCGCATGGCAACCGGTGTTGTTATTGAGGCGGAACTTGACAAGTCGCGCGGACCTGTGGCAACCGTGCTTGTTAAGAACGGCACACTCAAAGTGGGCGACTCAATAATTAGCGGTATCACCTACGGCAAGGTCAAGGCGATGTTCGACGAGAACGGCAAGCCGGTTAAAAAAGCCACGCCGTCCACACCAGTTGCTGTAATGGGCTTCAATGAAGTGCCATCTTCGGGCGACCAAGTGTATGCGGTGGAGGACTCTCTTTCTAAGCAAGTCATCAACGAAAGAATCAACAAAATCAAAGCCGAGCGCGCTAAGCAGACTTCGGGCGTCAGCGCCGACGACTTTATGTCGAGAGTGCATGAGGGCAGTTTGAAGAACCTCAACATCATAATAAAGGCGGACACGCAAGGTTCGGTTGAGGCACTTAAAAACTCGCTTGAAGCAATAAGAAATGAGGAAGTTAAGGTGGTCACCATTCACAGCGGTGCGGGCGCAATCACCGAAAGCGACCTTGTTTTGGCGCAAACCACCGGCGCAACGGTCATCGCTTTCAACATAAAAACACCATCTAAAACCATGCAAATGGCGGAGTCACTTAAAGTGCCGGTGTTTGAAACCAAAATTATTTACGAGGCTATCGACGAAATCACCAAGATGTCTAAGGGCATGATGACAACAAAGTACGAGGAAAAATATATCGGTTCGGCAGAGATACGGGCGGTGTTTAAACTCTCTAGTGCTGGCAAAATTGCCGGAAGTTATGTCACCGACGGCAAAATACAGCGTAACGCCATCGCTAAAATTATGCGCGGAGGCGAAGTTGTTTTCGAAACGAGTGTTGAATCGCTTAAAATCGTTAAAGATGAAAAGGCAGAGGTTAATAAGGGCTTTGAGTGCGGAGTTAAGTTTAAAGACAACTTCGATTTTCAAGAGGGCGACATGGTGGAATATTATGTTAAAGAAGAGGTTAAGCGAGATTAATCTCTTTTTTTTCTTTTTTTATTTTGTTTTTTGCGCCAAAAAATATATAATATATCTGTGACAAGCCATTTTAAAGTGGAATTTTGCTTTTGAGGCGGGATTTTAAACATATTAAAAGGAAGTTTTTTTAAAGCGGAAGAATCAGTTGTTTCTTTGCGTATAAGAATGTTTTGTAAGTAAAAACTCCACTTTCAAATGTTGGTTAAATAAGTTACAACACGATTTAGGAGGGAAATATGTCTAATAGGCAACAGCGCGCCAATAGCGAAATATTGAAGTGCTTAACAGAGATTATTAAAGATAAGATGAACGACCCACGGCTTGACAAAATTATCAGCGTCACTGAGGTCAGTGTCAGCCCGGATTTTAAATTTTGCAAGGTGAAAATAAGCGTTTTAGATGTGAAGGACATCGAGGGCGTCACGAAAGTTTTGCAGAAATCAGAAGGCTTTATCAAGCGCGAACTTGGCAAAATGCTTGATATGCCTTTTATGCCGAAACTTAAATTTGAGGTCGACAAGGGCGCGATAAGTGTTTTGCGCGTCGAGGAAATTTTAAAAAATCTTAATATTCCACCTGAGGAGGAAGAGAATGGCGACGATAACACCGGCAAAGATTAAAGAAAGAATTAAAAGTGCAAAGAAAGTGGCAATTTTCGGACATTTGCACCCGGACCTAGACTGCTTTGGCGCAATGTTCGGCGCAAAATATATGTGCGAAAGTCTGGGCGTGAAATGTGATATCTTTTCCAACTTCGCAGATGACTTGTTCTTACTTGGTATCTTTCCAAAAAGTGAAATTAAAACAAAATTCGATAAAAGTAAATACGATTTAATTTTGATTGTCGATTGCCACACTTTTGAACGCATTGATGCGCTTTATCGCGAGGATTTGGCGAGCAAAGATATTCTTATAATCGACCACCATGAGCAGATTTTCGACGATACAGATATCGAATTTTATATTCGGTCTGATAAGTGCTCGGCAAGCATAGTTATCTACGACCTTCTTAAGATGTTTAAGATTAAACTAATGCCGGAGGTGGCAACATATATCTACGCAGGAATTGTTGGCGACACGGACAGATTTCTTCACAACAACACCACGCCCGAGGTGTTCGACTGCGCTTCGAAACTTGTTAAGGCGGGCGCCGACGTTCAAAAAGTCTACGATGTTGTTTATCGCTCAATGACAATGAGTCAAATACATCTTCGAAACTTCCTTTTTGAAAATTTAACGGAGTTCAGTGAGAAGGTTTGCTATGTTGTTGTCAGCAAAGCGGACCTCGCGAAACTGCACGCCACAGTGGAGGACCTAAAGATGTTTGTGAATGATATCAATCTGATTAAAAAGTACAGCGCGGTTGTGGTGGCGTATGAGGTGGAAGAAAATAACTACAAAGTCAGCATGAGGGCAAAAAATAACGCCGAGGTGCTGAGCGTGGCGGTTAGACACGGCGGTGGCGGGCATAAAATGGCTGCGGGTTTTTCGCTTGTGGGCAACAAACGCGCCGTTTTAAGCGAGATAAAAAAGATTTGCAAGGAGTTTTAATGCATCAACCTTATGAAAAAAGCGGAATTATCTTAATCAACAAGCCGAAAGGTATTTCGTCCAATGCGGTTGTAAACATTGTCAAAAAAACGCTTGGCGCCAAAAAGTGCGGTCACCTTGGAACGCTCGACCTTGAAGGCGAGGGACTTTTGCCGGTCACGGTCAATCATGCCACCAAACTTTTTGACTACTTTTTAGGTAAGGATAAAACTTACGAGGCGAACTTTCAGTTCGGGGCGGAAACTGACACGCTCGACACCTCTGGCAAAGTGATAAAAGAGGCAGGGGTCAATTTTAGCGCCGACGACCTTGAAAGTGCAGTGCAGTTTTTCACAAAAAAATATCCTCAACTTCCTCCGCAATACTCAGCGAAGAAGGTGGGCGGAAAGGTGGCGTACCTTGAGGCGCGAAAGGGCGAAAAAGTTGACCTTAAACCCAAAGAGGTGGAAATTTATTCTTTCAAGGTTTTAAAGAAAATTTCAAAAGATATCTACCGCTTTGAAATTTCGTGTTCAAGCGGAACCTACATTCGTAGCCTTGCTCGCGACCTTGCATACTACCTCGGCACATATGGTAGTATGCAATGCATACTACGCACAAGGTGTGGTGGTTTCTATCTTAAAGACGCCTCCACACTTGAAGAGTTAAAGGCGGGGAAATTTAACCTAATTGAAATGGATAGCGTGTTCGATTATGAGAAAATTTATCTAACCGACGAGGAATTTTTTAAGTTAGATAACGGGCAGAAATTAAAGCCCACCTTAAGTGACGGCAAGTTTAGACTATATCATAATTCGCAGTTTTTGGGCGTGGGCGAGGTAGCAAAAGGCGTGCTTAAATTTAAACTGAGGCTATATTAATAGGTTAAAAATTAAGTTAGCACAATAAATTTAAGGCTAAAAATTGCAAAATGATAGCGAAAAAAATTGCAATTCTTAAA
Source organism: uncultured Clostridia bacterium (assembly GCA_944349515.1). GTDB lineage: Bacteria > Bacillota > Clostridia > Christensenellales > UBA1242 > Caccovivens. The sequence continues at coordinate 50,714 of CALVNE010000003.1, forward strand.
AATGATTATAACAGCAATGATATTGAGCCTTTTAAGAAAATGTGCGACAATAATGCGCGACAATAATTTTGAAAATCTATTTAAAAAATATTTTAAACGAAAAATTTTTGATAACAAAATCTATGCTTTCGAGTAAGTAAACACTAAAAAAGGAGTTAACATGGGGAAAATTTTGTTCGGTCCGGCGGGGAACAGCCAATCCTTCTTCGACGAGGGGCATTCGGCAACGCTTGAGGCGCCAAAGTGGGTAAGCGAAAGAGGACTTGACCTTTTTGAATATAGTTTTGGGCAAGGGTATCGCATGAGCGCGGATATGGCAAAAAAGATAGGCGACGAATTTAAAAAGTACAACATTGAAATGTCGGTGCACGCACCGTATTTCATCAATTTTGCCAATCCCGACGAGGAGATGTACTTAAAAAGTGTCGGTTACCTAAGTACCGGCATAAAGTTTTTGAAGAGTTTTGGCGCTAAGCGCATGGTTTTTCACCCGGCGTCTTGCGGAAAACTCACGCGTGACGAGGCAGTGGCGCTCATGACGAACCGTCTTAAAGAAACCATGCCAAAACTTGAAGAGGAACTTGGTGACGACCTCTATCTTTGTCCGGAAACCATGGGTAAGACCATGCAAATTGGCACTTTTAAAGAGATTATCGACCTATGCACAATCTCTCCGCGCCTTCTTCCCACCTTCGACTTTGGGCATATCAACGCGCTGACGCAAGGCTCGCTCAAAACGCCAGACGATTTTAGGCGGATATTTGACTATTCCTTCGAGAAACTTGGCGACCGCACAAAGATAGCGCACATTCACTTTTCGAAAATTCAGTACGGCGCCAAAGGCGAGATAAGGCACTTGACCTTCGATGACGAAATTTACGGACCGCGTTTTGAAGATTTGGTGAATGTTTTAATCGACCTCGACCTTTCTTGTCATGTGATTTGCGAGTCCTCCGGCACCATGGCTGAGGATGCAAAAACAATGAAAGATATTTACCTCAAAACACTTGCAAAAACCTAAAAGTTGTGCTATACTAATTTAGTTATTGGTGCAGTGCATCAAACGTTTTAGCGCATGTAGGTTTAAATAAATTTGGTTTTATCTATAAGTTTGCGCGCATTAAAATTTATGATTAGGAGAAAATTATGGTAACAGCAGGAGATTTTAGAAAAGGTACAACTTTTGAAATGGACGGCGCGGTTTATAACGTCATCGAATTTATGCACGTAAAACCGGGCAAGGGTTCGCCATTTGTTAGGGCGAAGATTAAAAACGTCATGACCGGGCAAGTGAGAGAGGAAACTTTCAACCCAAGCGACAAATTTCAAGAGGCAGTCATCGAGAAAAAAGAGATGCTCTATCTTTACAACGACGGCGACCTCTACTACTTTATGGATAACGAAACTTACGAGCAAATGCCACTCAATAAGGAGGTTGTTGCGGATGTGCTCAACTTCGTCACTGAGAACATGAACACCACCATGTATATCTACAAGGGCGTGCCGTTCGCCGTTTATCCACCAACTTTCGTGGAACTTGAAGTTGTCGACACCGAACCGGGCATTCAGGGCGACACCTCTAAGGCGTCCAAAAAACCGGCAAAACTTATCACCGGCTACACAATCAACGTGCCACTTTTCGTCAACATTGGCGACATCATTCGCGTGGATACCCGCGACGGTTCATATATGGAAAAGGTGAAGTAAGTTTTCGCAGTTTAGCGCTTATTGATTTTAACGTGGTAAAATTTGCCATATTTAAAGGTTGCATTATCGTAATTTGAGCCAAACGGTTTAACGCGCCAAATGTTTAAAAAAACACAACTTTAAAATGTGGCGTGGCAAATATATGCGTGTTCTACTAAAAGATTAATCGCAAGGTTAGTCTTTTTTGTTGTTCAAATTTACTTGATTTATTTTCAAATTTGTTCTATACTTAAAAGGTCGAAAGTTTAGTAAATTTTAAAATTTTTAACTCAAAGAGGGTGTTATGTTAGATAAAAAGTATAATATAGGGGAAAAAGAGGCAAAGTGGCAAAAGTTTTGGCAGGAAAATGGGATATATAAGTTCGACCCGAAGTCGAATAAACCCACTTTTTCTATTGACACTCCGCCACCAACCGTCAGCGGGAAGTTGCACATTGGGCATATTTCCGGTTTCACGCAAGCCGACATGATTGCGCGCTATCAGCGTATGCAAGGAAAAAACCTCTTCTATCCGCTCGGCTTTGACAACAACGGGCTTCCAACCGAACTACTCGTCGAGAAGGAAAAGAAAATACGAGCGCACTCCCTTCCTCGCGAGGAATTTACGCAAATCGCCCTCGATTTAGTGGCAAAATACAACCAGTCCTATCGCGATATGATGGTGAAGGCGGGCATGAGTTGCGATTTAGAACTTGGATACGATACTATTGACCAAAAAAGCCAAAAAACAAGCCAAAAGTCCTTTATTGAACTCGCCAAAAAGGGGATTGCATACCGCGCGAACAAGCCTTCTCCTTGGTGCTGTAAGTGCCGAACTAGCGTTGCCGAACTTGAACTTGAAGATAAGGAACTTGACAGCGTTTTCAACTATTTGAATTTCCGCTTGGCAGACGGCTCAGGGACCATTCCTATCGCCACTACGCGTCCAGAGTTTTTGCCGGCATGCGTGGCAATTTTCGTAAATCCAGAAGATGAGCGATACAAAAACCTCGTCGGCAAAAAGGTTAAAGTGCCACTTTTTGAGGAAAATGAAGTGACAATTTTATCCGATAGCAAGGTGGGCATCGATAAGGGTACCGGCATTGTTATGTGCTGTACCTTTGGCGACCAAACAGACGTGGAGTGGTGGAAAGAGTATCACCTTCCGCTTAAACAGGCGATTGATGAGGCGGGCAGAATGACCGAAATCGCCGGGAAATATGCTGGGCTTAAAGTGCTTGAGGCGCGAAAGGCGGTTATTGAAGATTTGAAAAACCAGGGCTACATCTTTAAACAAGACCCTATCAAACACTCAGTTAAAGTGCACGAAAGGTGCGAGGAGCCAATTGAATTTCTTTCCAAAAAGCAGTGGTTTATTCGCACATCCACGCCGGAACTTAAAGCAAAGTGGGCGGAACTTGGCGAAAAATTAATTTGGCGCCCTGAGAGCATGAAAGTGAGGTACATGACTTGGGTTAACAACCTAAATCAAGACTGGTCGATATCGCGCCAACGCTATTTCGGCGTTCCTTTCCCGGTTTGGTATTGCGCTGAGTGCGGAGAGCCTATCTTTGCGGACGAGCAAGATTTGCCGGTTAATCCTCTCACCAACCAGCCAAAAATTTCGAAGTGCCATAAGTGCGGTTGTGCGGAGTTTGTGCCAGAAAGCGACGTTATGGACACTTGGGCGACATCTTCTGTTACACCACAAATTAATTGTAATTGGGCAGACGATGAGGAAGGGTGCAAAAGGCGTATGCCAATGGATATGCGCTTTTGCGGGCGAGATATCATCACCACTTGGAGTTTGCGCACGATTATAAAGGCATATTATCATCAAAATTGCCTACCTTGGAAAATGCTTATAGTTAACGGTTGGGTTATGGCTGACAAAGGCATAAAAATAAGCAAGCACTTATCTAATTCAAAAATGGATTTACAGGAAATTCTTTCTACTTACGGCGCCGATGTGGTTAGATATTGGTGTGCGATTGGCGCTTATGGGCGCGATGTAATGTTCAGCGACGACGGTTTAAAAGACGGTTACAAACTTTTAAATAAACTTTGGAATGCGTCGAAATTTGTCCTCTCCTTCCTTGAAGATTACACGCCGAAAAAACCAAAACAAGTTCTGCCAATGGATAGATACATCATGCACAAGTTTAATGACGCCTTTAAGAAAACTTGCGCGCAGTACGATAGCGTCGAAATGGGCTACGCCAAAGCGGAAATAGAAAAATTCTTCTGGAACTTCTGCGATAACTACATCGAACTTGCCAAAAACCGCTTGTATAAGCCAGAAGTTTACGGCGAGGAGGCAAAAGAGTCCGCGCAGTGGGCGTGCTACAATGTTCTTTTGGGCGTTATTAAAATTTTCGCTATCACCATGCCACATATAACCGAGGAAATCTATCAAGACTACTTCCGAAAATTTGAGGGAGAAAAGAGCATTCATCTCACCGTTTTGAAACCTATCGACATTGAGGCGGAGGAAAATATCATTCAAAACGGCGACGAGGTTTTGGAAATCGTTTCAAAAGTTCGTCAGTTTAAGAGCGAAAATAAACTTAGTTTGAAAACGGAAATTGCCGATATTACCATTCAAAGCCAGAAACTAGCATTCATTATATCTTGCGAAAGCGACATCAAAGCCGTAACCTCGGTGCGCGAGATAAAGTTTGAAGAGGGCGACTTCTCGGTTGCCATTGGTGAGGTTATTGGAGAGTAAGTTTGAAACACTTTTTATAACGCATTTTCACAAATCTTACCATGCACCGCGCGAAAGTTGTTGTTTTTCATGCGACTTATATAAAAAGCGAGGTATTTGACTTAAAAATTTTGTTCAAAACTAAGTTTGTTATATGTAAATAAAACCACTTTAAAAACATTTTAACGCTTGTTAAAGTGTTTTTTTGTTGCAATAATTTTGTCACTGCGCCAGTTATTTTCCATTTTATAAATTGCAAAAATTATATTTGTTATCATATCAATTAAGATTCCGCGCAAGAATATATCACATTGAAAAAACGCCTGTTTATCTAAAATGTTTAGTGGCAATAATAGAAAATATATAGATAAAAGAGGTGAAAATGAAGTACGATACAGTGAAATTCAGGCGCCAACCGAAGATTATCGGGTCCTATTCAATCGTGGGACCGAAGGAGGGTGCGGGTAATTTCAAGGACTATTTCGACTATATCATGAAAAACGACCTTTTCGGCGAAAAGACCTTCGAAAAGGCGGAAAGGAAGATGATTGAAACCGCTATCACGGGCGCCATACAAAAGGCGAAACTCAATATGCGCGATATAAACATTTTGGTGGCGGGCGACCTGCTAAACCAAATAATTTCCTCCTCCTATGCGGCGCGTGCCTTTGATTTCCCCTACTTAGGCGTATACGGCGCTTGTTCCACAATGGCGGAAGGTATTGCGGTGGCGTCTACGCTTGTGGACGGAGGATATTTTGAAAATGTGGTATGTTGCACAGCCTCGCACTTCTCCACCGCGGAGCGTCAATATCGTTTTCCGCTGGAACTTGGCAATCAGCGTCCGCCGGTGTCGCAGTGGACGGTGACGGGCGCCGGCAGTTGCGTGCTTTCGCAAAAGGGCAAGGGTCCGCGCGTGACAATGGCAACATTCGGCAAGGTCATCGATTGGGGTGTGGTGGACGTCAATAATATGGGCGCCGCAATGGCACCTGCGTGCGCGCAGACCATGCTTGCTCACTTTGAAAACACAAAAACCACGCCGGACGACTACGACCTTATCGCGACAGGCGACCTTGGCAAACTCGGCAGCGAAATTCTCATCGACTTAATGGAAGATAACGGCGTAAAGTTGGGGCTTAACTATAGCGATTGCGGGCAAATGTATTTTAGGCGCGACCAAGATACTCTTTGTGGGGCGTCTGGTTGCGGGTGCAGTGCCACCGTTTTCAATTCCTACATTATGAAAAAATTGCAAGACGGGCAGTACAAACGGGTGCTATTTATGCCAACGGGCGCGCTACTTAGCACCACCGCCACACAACAAGGCGAAAGCATTCCCGGGGTTTGCCACGCGCTGGTCATTGAAGCGTACGAGGAGTGAGGCTAAACAAGATGTAAAACGAAAATTATTTTAAAAGGTGGAGCGAAAAATGGAAATGTTTATAGATTATTTGTGGGTGTTTCTGATAGGCGGAATCGTGTGTATGATTGGTGAGATTTTAATTATCACCACGAACATAACTTCGGCGCGCATTCTGGTGACATTTGTGCTTGTTGGCGTCTTTTTAGAGGCGGTTGGACTGTTTGACTACATTTCCGATTTTGCCGGCGCTGGAATTAATGTGCCCATCATTGGCTTTGGTGCTTCACTTGCAAAAGGTGCGATTGGTGCGGTTAAAACGCAAGGGATACTCGGCATATTCACCGGCGGACTGACGGCAACGGCGGGTGGCATTGCCGCGGCGGTCATCTTTGCCTTTATCTTCGCGCTTATTTTTCACTCACACACGAAAAAGTAATGAAAGGCAGAGGCTTTCAGTGAAAAGAGAAACGTGAAAAGTTGTGGAAGATTGAGATTATTGATTTTATATAATAAAAATTGTTAATACAAAATGTAGTGTAGTATGCAATGCGTAATACATCATAAATTGTGGTATTATGCCATTTCATTTGCTATTTTCTAAGCTTTTCCACAACTTGTAAAACGCAGTCTTTCCTTCACTGCGAGGCTCTATATTTATTCACTTTTCACTTTTTATAATTTTACCACAACTTTTCAATTCTTCACGTTTCACCGAAAACCGTTAGGTTTTCTAAAATCTACCACAACTTTTCACGTTTCACTTTTCACTCAAAAATCTTCGATTTTTGCTACCCGCTCGGAGCGAGATTTATGATATTGTCACTACCTAAATACACCTCCGGTACTTTACCCGGGAGGACGCTTTCGGTGACTAAAAATTCGGTTACGCTGTCAACGGTGGAGGAGTATGTGGGCAGAACAAGGCTGACGTTGGCGTGAAGTTCGATATAAAGCGAGTGCATGGTTTGATTGATACCGGCGCTGACGAAACTGCTACGGAAGGACGATGTCATGGCGCCAATTTGCACAATTTTAACATTGATTTTCGGCCCTAAACCCACTAGAAATGGCAAGCCCGTGAAGGTGCCAAGCGCGATATCTACGCCTTCCTTTCCCATGCGGTCGAGGTAGACTTGCGCAACCTGGTAAAATCTACGCGCCAAATTGTTCACAAGCACGGTGTCAACAGCGATAAGCGAAATGTCGCCGTGAGCGTCATACGAAATTTCCACGATGTCCTCATAAGTCACATTCTGTTCGGCGATGACGTCATAGACAGCGTCACTCACGGCGGAGGTTGAGAGGGTGTAGATGAGGGCGCGTGTGGTCTCTTTAACGACCGGGTTTACTACATAAAAAATGTAAAGAATAATCGACACGAGGATAAGAAAAAGAAAGGTGAGCGCAATGTTAATCCTTCTTTTACGCGATTTTCTTTGTAAATAGCAGAGTTTTTTCACGCTTTATATATATGCTCGCAAAGTTTGTATCTTTCCAAATTCAAAAAAATAGGCATTTTTTTGTCGATTTTTCCGTTGTTAATATGCATTTTTTGTCGATTTTTCCCTTATTTTTGAAAAATTTTGGTTTTATCGCGATTTTATTTTTCTTTTTTCGAAAAAATCGTTATAATAATCATGGTGTAGTATTGAATTAAAATGTTTTATGCACAAATTTGGTGCTTAAAAATACTATCGCAAAGGTGGAAAAATGGAAGAAAAAAAAGATTTATCAAATGCCAGACGCTTTCTTCAAGCGTATAACAACATAGATTACGCCATTCGAACTCGCTATAATCTGAATAGAAGCATGGGCTTTTCCGAACTTATTAGGCGCAGTGTGGCGCTAAACTACATCGTCAGAAAGTATGAGGACGACCTAATAGACTTTGGCAGGCTGAGAAACGCCATAGTGCATGGCAATGAAGATTACATAATGGCGGAACCGCACTACGAGGTGGTGGAGCAAATCGAGAAGATTGAGCGTCTTTTAACAACCCCGCCCAAGGCACTTGAAACTGTTTGCCGTCGCGATGTGCTAACAATTTCTTGCGATAAATCCATGCGCGAGGCGATAATTTTGATTGCGTCGTCCTCTTACTCCAACATTCCTGTTTTCAACAATCAAAATGAAATAATAGGCGTGGCGAACGGGCAGAAAATTTTGGATTCCTTCGGCAAATACCTAATTACGGGCGGTAAGGCGGATATTTTCCTCGATAATGTTAAGATTGAGGATATGCTTTCTAAAATTGAAAATAGCAATTACTACATCTTTGCGAACAAAGATTTAACGGTGGAGCAGGCGCTGGAATTTTTCCATAATAACTCGAAATTACTTGCCATTCTTGTCACGAAAAACGGCGGAGCCAAGGAAAAACCGCTTGGCATTATCACCGGCACCGATGTTATTAAGATGAACAGCATTTTGGAAAACTATTGATCTTTTTAAAAGCGCACTTTAGAGCGTATTACAACTCATAAATTTGTTTTCTATCCTTGAAGGTATATGATGTTAGGGAGTTTTACTACAAATTGCCTCATGTTTTTTGAAAAATAACAAAAAAAGTTGACAATGCTCTAAAATTTAGTTATCATATTAGAGTATGTAGAACCGCCAAGTTTAAGGTAGGTTTTACAGTATATTCACAATAAAGGCGTTTGAGGAAAGACAACACCTCTCCGCGTTCGTCATTTAAGAGAGTTGCCGTGTGGTGCGAGGCAATATGACAGCGGAAAGGTTATCACTTTTCGAGCCTCCTTTCTGAAACTTAGTAAGAGAGGACGGGACTTCCCGTGATAGAAGGCGTGGGTGATTGCCCACAAAGTGAAACAAGTGGTTAACTTTCTTAGCGAAGTCTTGTTTTGCTAAGAAATTTTTTTTGGAGGAAGAAAATGTATAAAAAAGTGGATTCAAAACTCGATTTTGTGGGAAACGAAGAAAAAATTTTGAAATTTTGGCAGGAAAAAAATATCGTCGATAAGGCGCTTAATTTAAACAAGGATAGCGGAAAAAATTTTGTCCTTCATGACGGACCTCCAACAGCAAACGGAAAACCTCATATTGGGCATGTTTTAACGCGCGCTATGAAAGACGTCATTCCACGATACAAGTCGATGAAGGGCTACTATATTTTCCGCAAAGCAGGCTGGGATACACACGGGCTACCGGTTGAGGTGGAGGTTGAAAAGGAACTTGGCTTAAATGGCAAAAAGGATATTGAAAACTACGGCATAGATAAGTTTATTGACCTATGCAAATCTTCCGTTTGGAAATATAAATCTATGTGGGAAGATTTAACGAATAAAATCGCCTATTGGGTGGATATGAAAAATCCATACATCACTTACGACAATTCCTACATCGAAAGTGTGTTTTGGGCGCTTAAAGAAATGGATAAAAAGGGGCTTATCTATCAAGGTCACAAGGTTGTGCCTTACTGCCCAAGGTGCGGAACAAGTTTGTCGAAGGCGGAACTTGAGAACGGCGATAACTATAAGATTGTTAAAGATAAATCTATCTTTGTGAAATTTAAAAGTTTGCACGAAAAAAACACATATTTCCTTGTATGGACGACCACTCCTTGGACGCTTCCTTCCAACATTGCGCTTTGCATGAATCCAGATGAAGATTACACAAAGTTTGAGTGTGACAAAGTAAATTATATTATGCTAGACAAACTTATTCCAACCTTGTTTGAAGAGGACACTTACAAGAAGATTTACACCAAAAAGGGCAAGGAATTTGAAAATCAAAAATACGAACCACTTTTTAACTATGCAAAAGATGTAGAGAAAGGCTTTATTGTCACGGTCGACAACTACGTGACAACCGACGACGGTACGGGTATTGTGCATATTGCGCCGGCGTTTGGCGAAGATGACGCCTCGGTTGGGAAGAAATACGGCTTAACGTTCGTTCAGTTTGTGGACGAGGCTGGCAAGATGACCAAGGAAACTGACTACGAGGGCGTGCCGGTTAAAGAGGCAAATGCGCCAATCATAGAAAAGCTAAAACAAGAGGGGAAACTTTTCAAAGTTCAACCAATCGAGCACTCATATCCGCACTGTTGGAGATGCAAGAGTCCACTTTTATATTACGCGCAAGACGCTTGGTTTGTGCGAACCACAGCCATTCGCGACGAACTTGTTAAAAACAACCAAAAAATCAATTGGATTCCAGACCATATCAAAAATGGCAGAATGGGAAACTTCCTTGCCAATAACATCGATTGGAATATTTCAAGAAATAGGTATTGGGGCACGCCACTTCCATTTTGGAAATGCGAAAATGGCCATGTTCACGTTGTGGGTAGCGTCAAGGAACTAAAGGAACTTTCCGGCGTCACCGGCGACTTTGACCTTCACAAGCCGACGCTAGATAAAATCACTTTCCCATGCCCAAAATGTGGCAAAACAATGAAAAGAACGCCAGAGGTTATGGACTGCTGGTTCGACAGTGGCTCAATGCCTTTTGCGCAATATCACTATCCTTTTGAAAATAAAGATATCTTCGAAAAGGCGTTTTGTGCCGACTATATCAGCGAGGCGATTGACCAAACAAGAGGTTGGTTTAACACGCTTCTTTCCGTCAACACTGCGGTGTTCGGAAAATCTCCGTTTAAGGCGTGCAATGTGCTTGGCTTAGTTCTGGATAAAAACGGCTTGAAAATGAGTAAGAGTTTAAAAAACGGAGTGGACCCTTGGGACGTTCTTTCCAAATATGGCGCGGACGGCGTTAGGTGGTATTTCTTTTCAAGTTGCAATCCGGCGCAAGGTTTGCCGTTCATCGAAGAAAACCTTGTTGACCTTCAAAGAAAATTTATGGGCACTCTTTGGAACGTCTATTGCTTCTATGTTCTGTATGCAGAGATTGATAAAATCGATCCAACAAAATATTCTCTTTCCGATTGCAAACTTTCCTTCCTTGATAAGTGGCTACTTTCCGATTTTAATGCACTCATCAAAATTGTCGACGAGAATTTAGACAAGTATGATATGCAAACGCCAGCAAAGGCGATAAGCGAGTTTGTGGATAAACTTTCAAATTGGTACATCAGGCGCTCGCGCGAGAGATTTTGGGGAAGTGAGGAGAGCGAGGATAAGAAATCGGCATACAAAACGCTTTATGAAGTTTTGGTGAATTTGTCGAAATTAATTGCGCCATTTGTGCCGTTTATTGCCGAGGAAATCTATCAAAACCTTGTTAGAAGTTTGGATAAAAACGTTCCAGAAAGCGTGCATTTTTGCAGATTTCCAGAGGCTGACGAGAAACTCATTGACCGCTCCTTAAATGAAGGAATGGATAAGGTTTTGGAAATCGTTCTTTTGGGCAGAGCCTGCCGAAGTGCAAGCAATGTGAAAAATAGGCAACCTCTTTCCAAGGTGCTTGTTTGCACAAAAGACGAACTTAGCCTTGACAACGAACTTGTTGAACTAATCAAAGACGAACTTAACGTTGAGAACTTAGAAATTCTTCACAATGCCGACGAATTTGTTTCCTATGAAATTAAGCCTCAACTTAGAACGGTTGGTCCAAAATATGGCAAATTTTTGGGAGAAATTAAAAATTACCTCTCCTCGGCAAATGCCAACGAAATTGTAAATAGTGTGAGAAACAAAAAGGAAATTTCCTTTGAGGTGGACGGCGAAAAAATCGTTTTGTCGGAAAGCGACCTTTTAATTACGCTTAAAAATAAAGAGGGCTTTTCCAGCGAAACCAACGGCAATATCACAGTTGTGCTTGACACATCTCTAAACGCCGACCTCATCGAAAAGGGTATGATAAAAGAGTTTATTAGCAAAGTGCAAAACTATAGAAAAGAGAGCGGTTTTGAAGTTGTCAATCACATTAAAATTGAGATTAGTGGCGATGAAAATTTGACAAAAACGCTCTTAAGTCACAGCACTTTCATTATGAAAGGCACGCTTAGCGATGTTGTTAAAATAGGCGCAGATGGAACGCATTCCTTCGAATTTGAATTTGGCGAAAAAAATGTGACGGTGGCAATTTCAAAAGTATAATAAGGAAAAAGTATGAGAACGGCAGAGTGGAAAGATTATAAGGTGATATCAACTGGCGACGGGTATAAACTGGAAAGGTGGGGCAAGTTTAACTTGCTCCGACCAGACCCGCAGGTCATTTGGCACGCAAAAAGCAATCTATTTAAGCGCAACGATGTTGACGCGTACTACGAAAAGCGTGAGGGCGGAGGGCTTTGGCACTATAATAAAAAGTTGCCAGAAAGTTGGCAGATTTCCTATGAAGATATGAGGTTTATTGTCAAACCTATGGGCTTCAAGCACACCGGAATTTTCCCAGAGCAAGCCGTCAATTGGGAGTATATGCAAAAACTCGTTAAAGAAAGCGGGCGAGAGGTGAAAATTTTAAACCTTTTTGCTTACACCGGCGGGGCATCGGTGGCGCTATCGAAGGCGGGTGCCTTAGTCACCCATGTTGACGCGTCAAAAGGCATGGTGGAGCGCGCGAAAGAGAATGCGAAACTCAACAACATTTCAAATATTCGCTTTATTGTGGACGATTGCCAAAAGTTTATCGAGCGCGAGATAAGGCGCGGGAGTTTCTATGACGCGATTGTCATGGACCCACCAAGTTACGGCAGAGGTCCAAGTGGTGAAATGTGGAAACTCGAGGACAACCTTGCCGAATTTATCGACCTCACCAAAAAGGTGCTCTCAAAAAATCCGCTTTTTGTGCTTATAAATTCCTACACAACCGGGCTGCAACCAACCGTGCTTGCCAACCTTTTAAAGGGCGCGTTTGGCGAAGAGGGTGTTGAGGCGGACGAGATTGGACTTTTAACCGAAGAGGAATACATTTTGCCATGTGGCGCAACGGGGGTGAAAGTATGGAACAATTAGATGTGCTATATGAAGATAACCAAATTGTGGTGGTGATTAAACCGCAGAATGTTCCCACGCAAAGCGACATTACGGGCGACACCGATATGCTCACGCTTGTCAAAAGGTATGTGAAGGAAAAATACAACAAGCCGGGTGAGGCGTTCGTTGGGCTTGTGCATAGACTGGATAGACCAACCGGCGGAATCATGGTGTTTGCGCGAAATTCTAAGTCGGCAAAGCGTCTTTCGGAGCAATTTTTGACGCACGAGGTGGAGAAGGTTTACTACGCGGTGACAACAAAAGTTGTGCGAGAGAAAAGTAAAACGCTTGTCAACTATCTTGAAAAAAACGAAAAGGAAAATATCGTCAAAGTGGTGCCAATGCTCACAAGTGGTGCGAAAAAGGCGGAACTATCCTATAAGGAACTTGAAAACAACGGCACGGAAAGTCTGCTAGAAGTACGCTTGCAGACGGGGCGCAGTCACCAAATCCGCGTGCAACTTGCCTCTTTCGGCTATCCGCTGTATGGCGACGCAAAATATGGCAAAAATAAGAGTGTGGCGTCCAAAAACTTGGGTCTTTGGGCGGGGAAACTCTCTTTCACGCACCCAACTACCAAGGACAAAATGGTGTTTATGGTCTGCCCGGACATGACAGCACTGCCATGGAAAAAATTCAACATGGAAAGATATTTTGTGAGGTAGTATGAAAAATAGAGCGGAAATTGAAGAAAAATACAAGTGGGATATCACCAAATTTTGTAAAAGCGACGACGATTTTTACAAACGCCTAAATTCGCTCGGCAACAAAATTAAAGTTATCAAAACCTACGAGGGGAAGTTAACTCAAGATGACATCCTCTTTGAATGCCTTGAAAAATGCTATGCTTTAAACAAGGAGTTCGGCTTTTTGACGCTTTACAGCGAACTTTCCAAAAAGGTGGATAATGCCGACACCATGGCGAATGAGATGTGCGATAAACTCAGCATTCTTGGCACAAAATATTCCACCTATTCCGCGTATATCGACGTTGAACTTGCCGGCTTTAGCGACGAAAAACTGAAAAATTTGCAGAAAGATAGGCGCTTTAAAAACTATAAGCGCTTCTTTCAGGCGGTTAGGCGAAGTAAAAAACATATTCTCTCTAAGAGTGAGGAACTTTTGATATCCAAACTAGGCGACTTTTTGGGCGGATATTCCGACAACTTCGATAAATTCGCCGACGTCGACCTTGACTTTGGTGAGATTGAGGACTCGAGCAAAAAGAAGCACCCTTTCAACCAATCTAACTTTACTCTCTATGCGGAAAGCGAGGATAGAACGCTTAGGAAAAATGCCTACAAGCGAATGAACGGCAAATTTGGCGAATTTATCAACTTTATCGCGAATAATTACGCTAGCGATGTCAAAGAGGCTTGCACTTTCGCAAAAATTAGGAACTATAAGTCCGCTCTTTCACGGGAGATTTACGAAGAGGAAACAAGCGAGAAGGTCTACTACATGCTCCTAAAAAAGGTGCGCGAAAATGTTAAAATTCTGCAAGATTTTTACGAAATTAAGCGTAAAGCATTAAAACTTGACCGCGTGGCAATCTACGATACCTTCGCGCCAATTTCAAAGATGCCGAAACTTAAATTTACCTTTGAAGAGGCGACCGAGTTAATCAAAAAAGCATTAAATGTACTTGGCGATGACTATGTTGCACTAATTGATAAGGCGGTGAAGGAGCGCTGGATAGATGTCTATCCTAATCTCAATAAGGATAGCGGGGCGTTTTCGTGGGGGTGCTACGGCGCAACACCAGTGGTGCTTTGCAACTTTGAGGGGAATTTGTCCTCCGTGTTCACGCTTGCGCATGAACTTGGGCACGCCATGCACTCATATCTATCCAACACGCACCAGCCTATCCAGACGGCGGGCTATGTTATCTTTGTGGCAGAGGTAGCAAGTATAACAAATGAAATGCTCCTTCTCGATTATCTTCTTAAAAACGCTAAGACAGATGAAGAGAAAAAGTATTATTGCGACTATTTTCTCACCGAAGTGCGCTCCACCATTTTTAGACAGACTATGTTCAGCGAGTTTGAGGAGTGGGCGCATAAGACCTTCGAAAGTGGCGAGGCGCTGACAAGGGAGAGTATGTGCAAGACCTACAAAAATTTAAACGATTTTTACCACGGCAAAGATGTGGAAGAGATTGACGAAATGCAGTACGAGTGGGCACGCATACCACACTTCTATTCGCATTTCTATGTCTATAAATACGCCACGGGCATGATTTCGGCAATCAATATCGCACGAAATATCTTAAAGAAAATTGATGGCGCAGTGGAACAATACAAAAAATTCCTTTCATCTGGTTCAACCGCCAGCCCTATCACACTTTTAAAGCGATGCGGCGCGGACCTAGAAAAAGAAGAAACCTACGATGCCGTTTTCGCCTACTGCAAAGACTATGTTAAAAATATGGAAAAGTTGGTGAAATAAAATCAAATCTCGTAAGCAAAAAATATCTTTTAATAAAGAATTATTTTTAAAGTGATTTTAAATAACGAAAATTTATAAAAATGAACAGAAGTGCGGAAAAATGCACTTTTTTTCAAAAAAAATAGAAAAAATCACCATTTTTTTAACATTTTTTGATTTTTTAATAAAATCTACTTATGTTTTAAATGATGAATTTTTTGTTATCATAAACTTTTTATTATGATGTTTTTACTATAATTTGTTATCATGGCTTTTCTTAATTTATTTTTTGTTACTTGTAGGATATTGTTAAACCTAAGCAAATTTTAAGCCACGCTGGAATTTAGGGCGTCGATAATGGAATTGTCAACAACTTCGCTGAACGGCGATTTCTCGGTGATGACATCAGCGTTGAGCATAACGCTCAAGAGCCTATCGAAACTTTCGCTGGTCATCGACATGGTTGCGCTCCAAGCGTTGATTGCCACATATTGCTCAACAGCCACTTGCAGTTCGCTTATGGTGTTGCCGTCGAAGGACGGTAGTAGCGCTTGTGCAACAGCATAGGAGTTGTCGTTCTCGATGTTGGTGACAATATAATTGTATCCGCGTTTAACCGCCGTTAAAAATTTCTCCACAACATCGCTATGTTCGTCGATATAGTTTTCGCGGGCGATAAAGCAGGTGTATGGGATTGAGCCAGAAAGTTCGCCTAAACTTGCCACAATCTCAGAGCCAGCAACAGCGTTTGTGACATTTGTTGCCGTCGGCTCGAACAAGGTGCAGTATTTAACTGTGCTATCATTTTCCCAAACGCTTGCTGTGAGGTCGAAAGCAACATCGGTTCTTAAATTTATTTGGTCAGCACCAGCGCCGATTTCGTAGCCTTGCGACTCGATGATATATTGAAGAGTCATTGCAGGAAGTCCGCCAGCCCTTCCACCGATTATCGTTTCGCCAACAAGATCTGCCAAGGTGAAATCCGCGTCAGCCTCTTTGGAAACGATGAACGAGCCGTCGCACTGCGTCAGTTGCCCGAACACAACAGGGGCATTCGACACGCCCTCTTGATTGGTGTAAACTGCCGTTTCAGGACCCGCCAAAATCATGTCGGCAGAACCCGAAAGAAGTGCGCTCATGGAAGTGTTGGAACCACCACCGTTTGTTAAGGTGACGGTTAAGCCTTCATCTTCAAAATAACCATTGTTCATGGCAACATACAGCGGAGCGTAGAAGATACTGTGAGTAACTTCGTTGAGTTCAATTTTGTTGTAGTCTTTTTTATTGCAACCGAACAAAAGCCCACAGCAAGTCACCATAAGTAACGCCAAGCAGAGCACAGAAAGTCTTTTAAAAATTTTCATTTTTCCTCCTTACAAATAAAGTGTATGTTTTTGGAGGCGTTTTTGTTTTTAAACTCTTCAAATTTTTAGTATATTTCACTCTTAGCGTGAATAACAATATATTTTGCTGAATTTTTAGAGCGCGATGCGTTATCCTCTTATGATGTGCTACAATTCCTGCGCTATGTGTTACATTTTTGCGTCATGTGCTAAATTCTACAACTAAGCGCCACGAACCAAATTCCCTTCCTATTTGCTAAGCGCAAAGTGTTGCATTTTCCATTTTGATGATTTAATATGTTTTATTTCAGATTTGTTATATTTCCCACTTTAAGTTAATCTCAGCCTCTTTAATTCTTCCTTTTGGGCGGGCGAGAGGCGGAAGGAGTCGTGGCATTTTGAAATTGTTTTGTTGCGGATAAATTTGTCGGTGAATTTTTGGAGGGCGCGCTTGCCATAGTTGTAATTTTTGCAGATGAGCGTGCAGAGGAGCCACGCCATGCCCATTTTCACATAATATTCGCCTAGATTTTCAATTTTTACTTTCGTTGTGCCGGCGAAAGAGTAGGTGGTTTTATTTGATAGCGTTTTTGAAAGCGAAACAAGGGCGCTTATTATCTCGTCCAAATTTTCGTCGTCAAGAAAATGGCACATCAAACCGATTATGCCTATGCGCTTTTTATAAAAATTGTTGCTTTCTAGTAGAGAGAGAAAATATTTTCGTCCATTTTCCGTTTTAAGGGCGGTGAGTGAGGAGGTTATCATGTCGCAAGTTGCCCAGTTGTCGATAAGTGAGTTGAATTTTTCGTATTCTTCAATGACTTTCAAATCGCTCCACCTTTGACCGGCGAGCACAAGTCCTTTTAAAAGAATTTCCTCGTGTGAGGTGTTTTCAATATCCTTAGGAACAATTCCATTTTTTACTAATGAACAAGCAAATTTTCTTAACTTTTCTGTTCGTATGCCATATATAGGAAGTTTCGTGTAAATTAACTTCTCATGTAAACGTTTTAAGTTTTCCTCTGCGTTTTGAATTAAAAATTCTTTTATCATCTCTTCCTCTTATCATGTTTTTTAGCAACTAAAAGAAATTTTATATTAATTTGGTATTATCTATTTTTGTTTTTTAACGAAACATCACATAATTCAAACAGTGTTTGGTTTATTCGCGTCTAAGCGATTCCACAGGGTCGAGGCGGGCGGCTTTGCTTGCTGGATACAGTCCGCTCAGCACGCTTATCACTACCGACACACCCAGCGCGATAAACACATAGTACCACTTGAACGACAGCGGTGCGATGCCAACAAGATTAATTAGAACTAGGTAGATGATTAGTAGCAAAATTCCAGCCACAATCAGTCCGCAAATTCCACTCAGTAGTCCTACAAGGAAACTTTCGGAGGAGAAAATTCGGTGGATATCCTTTTTCCTTGCGCCAATCGACTTCAAAACGCCGATTTCCTTAGTGCGCTCAGTCACACTCATATACATGACCACCAAAATCATAATGGCTGAGACGATAAGGGAAATTATGGAGAGTATTATAAGCGAGGTGCCAATTGTGTTTCCCATATTTTGGAACATATTTGCCAAACTCTCCTCAATTGAGCCTGAATAGCCTTCGAGCGTGGAGATGTACTTATTTATCGCGTTGGAAATTGTCTCGCTTTCCGTTTGAATGTATATGGTGGAAGGTTGCGGGTCGGAATACTCGGCATAGTAGGTCATGAAAAAGTCATAGTCGATATACAAAACCGGGAAACCACTCATAACCGATGTGTCAACAATGCCGGTGATTTCCACCTGGTTAATAGGAATTTCGTGGTCAAAATCTGGCAAATTTATATCCACAAAGAAGTCAATTTTTTGCCCAACCGGCGATATTTCACCGAAGAAGTTATAAACGGCAGGGGTCAGCATAATGCCACCTTCGCTTGTCGCCATTTCTCCCTCCACGAGGTTTGTTTCGGAGTAGTACGGCGGGGTTGTGTAGAGGTAAAACAAACTTTGCTTTTCGTCCTCAGCGATTACGCCGTCATTATTCAAATCGTATTCAAAATAGGCAGACACAGGTCCAAGCATGGTCACCACATTAAAGCCTTTTGTGATATCCTCGTCGGTCACCTCATAGTCATAGCCGTTTTGTCTAAGATAGTAATTTATGCCATTTTTTAATTCTTCAATTTCCGTGCCGTCGGCGTCAAAGAGTGGAATGTCGTATAAACTTTTGCTTTGCTTGGAAATGGTCACAATAGTCGGGTCGGAATATGATTTCATGGTGTTGTTGATGTAGTCGGTTATGCCGGAACTAAAGCAGAGCATGAGAATTAAACTGCCAATCCCAATCGCCACTCCAAACGCCATGAGTAGGTTTTTAGTTTTACTTGCCCACATATTGTGAAGCGAAAGGCGAATTGCCGACAGAAACGAGAGGTTTTGTTTGAGAGGCTTTTTGTGGTTCTTATCCTTTTTCTTGCCCTTATCCTCTTTCTTATCAGAGTTTAAAATATTGACATTAACTATGGTGTTGTCGCTGTTAGCAAGGCTAAGATTGATATTTGTGCTTTCAATTTTGACATCTGCATTCGCGTTACTAGAACTTGTTGCGTCTTTATCCACGCCATTTTTCTGAGCACGCGTTTTCTCCTCGTGTTCATCGCTTATTTTTGCCTCTTTGTAGTATTTTGCGCTACTTGAAAGTTCATCTAGGTTGAAAAGTTTGACCTTTTCCTTTTTATACTTTTCATTTTTCTTATCGCTGACAATTCTGCCGTCGGAAATCTCCACCACGCGCGAGGAAACTGACGCCACTTTCTCGGAGTGCGTCACCATGATGACGAGTTTTCCGCTGTCGGCAATCTCTTTTAATATCTTTAAAATTTGTGCGGTGGTTGTGGTGTCGAGGGAGCCGGTCGGTTCGTCGGCAATGATGATACTTGGGTTGTTGATAAGCGCACGGGCAATGGCGACGCGCTGTTTCTGCCCACCGGAGAGTTGGGTCGGCTTTTTCTTAATTTGCGACTCAAGTCCGACAAGTTTCAAAATTTTTGTGGCGCGCTCCACTTTCTCTTTTTCGCTGACATTAGAAAGCGTCAAAGCCAGGGTGACATTGTCTAAGATTGATAGGTGCGAGATAAGGTTGAACGACTGAAAGACGAAGCCAACGCTGTCTTTTCGGTATCTATCCAGTTGCTTATCAGAAAACTCACCAATGTTTTGCCCGTTCACAATGATTTTGCCGGTGAAGTCAGAGTCTAGCCCGCCAATCAAATTCATAAGGGTGGACTTACCGCTTCCACTCTCGCCAACGATAGAGACAAGTTCGCCGTTATCAAATGAAACGGTGATGTTATGTAGGGCTTGAAAAGAGTCATATTTATTGATTTTGTATATCTTATTGACATTGACAATTTGTAGCATCTCGTCCATAAAGCGCTCCTTTAAAATTACCTAAATTTTACCACAAAAAGCGTGATTTTTCAACCTTTTAACATGATTTAATTTGTTTTATTATGTATATGGTAAATTTTGATATTGTTGTTCGATTTAAAATAAGTTAAAGTTAAGTAAGGCATTGAAATAACAAAATTTTTCTTATTGGCGAGAAATGGCGTGGTGATAAAATTTTCTATCCATTTTTAGAGGTTAAAAAACAATTTAGGCAAAATTTTACTATTAAAAAAGCAGGCTAGTTTTGCCCACTCTTGTTGTTTTCGTTATAAAAATCAAACGCCTTCATGATTTCTTCTAAGCCGACTTTAGGGTGCAAAGCCTCCTCAAAACTGAACCCACTTTCGCTTTTTGGGTATTTTTTGTCGATTTCCTCAGGGAAAATCTGCTTTGGAGGCATTTTTTGTGCGCTCACCGCGTTTTCTTGCTCGCTATGGTTAATACTTTCCACACTGTCATTTTTGGCGTTTTGCGTAACTTCTTTATAATTATTGGCGTTTTGCGTATCTTCCGGTTTTGCCTTAGGTTTGAATACAAAACTATTTCGCTTATAAAAGTTTGTGTAAGTGGTGGTATCTTTAACGCTGTTTGGGTTCACCTTTACTTCGGTCGGCGTCTTTGCTGGCTCTTTTCTATATTCCTGCATTTTGTTGAGAAGAAGGCGCATACTGTCGTTCGAGGAATTTATTGGGTTGGTGATGTAATTTTCCGGCACAAACTTTTCCTTATAGTCGGCGATGAGGCTGTACAACTCTTCAAGTATGTTGTTGTAGGTGGTGTTACGGCGCATATTTGGGAAGCGCATATCAAGTTCATGCACCAAAAGTTTAAGTTTGTCGAACACGAGGGAGTAGAAACTGCGCGTGCCTTCCTCTTGAAACTTTTTTGCCTTTTCCAGCACATCTATGGCCTCTAAAATGCTCTTCTCCTTGTGTGCGAGTTCGCTGTGCTGATTTTTAAAGGTCAAAAGACGGCGTTCACTTTCCAAGGTTTTCAATTTTTCGTCCATGAGTTTAGATTCATAACTTGCTTTAAGGCGCTCAATGTAGGCGTCCACCTCTTGCTTGTTATAGCCATTAAACTGCTCAGAAAAATTCATTTTTTTGCTCCTTTCTTCTTCCTACTCATTAGGAAACATATAGAAATTATCAATATTAATAATAGCAAAAAACCGATACAAATTGCAATAGAAATTGTGTAAGTTATTAAATTTAATTTTTGCGCCAAGTCGAAAATAAGCACGAAAAATAGCGAATAAAAGAGAATAAGGTGAAATTTTTGCCCGCTGACTATCGCGCACAGAAGCGAAGTGAGGGCGAAATCGGCAAGAAGGTATAGGCTTAAATACTCTAACGTGCGTGTGAGGGTGAAAACAAAACCGCTTATGCCCACAAGGAGGGTTGCCGTGCCGAAGTAGAACGCACTATCCAACTTAAAAAATCGGCTTTTCGTTATCTCATACACACCGACAAGCACCGAGAAGGCGTAGAACCACAGCGTTTTATACTCGCTTAGTAAAAAGGCGTTAAAAAAAATAAACGTAATAAAAATGGCGAGATTTACAATTATCATCACACCCAATATCTTAGATTTTTTAACACCTAAAATTCTGCCCCGCATATGTTAGTTATCTCACAAAAGCGCGGTTGCTATTCAAAAATAGAAGTTTATTCACTTCAAATCGTGTTTTAGTACGTCCATTATAATCTCGAAAGGGTCTTTTTTACGCCTATTTTTGACGGCGCAAAAGACGATGTATGCCACTCCGCAAATGATAAAAACTATGCTCAAAAGTTGCGAGATTCTGAAAGGACCAAAGTATAGGCTATCCGTTCTTAGCCCTTCCACAACAAAACGGCAAGCGCCGTACATAATAAGGTAAGAGGCGCCAACAATGCCGTCATTTTTAAAATTCACCTTAAAAAGAAGAATGCTAAGCACAATGAAAATAATGGTATTGTTCATAAATTCATAGAAGAAGGTGGCAAGGTGCCAGCCATGGCCGGGGCAGACGCAACCGGGCTGTTGACAGTGTTCAATATACACGCCAAAAGGGAACCATTGCAGGCTAGGGTTGTCAATATAGTAACCAAACGCCTCTTGATTGACAAAATTTCCCCATCTTCCAATACCTTGCCCAAGCACAAGTCCGGCAACGACGATGTCGGCAAGTTTAAGGAAATTCTTTTTGAAGATGACGCAATATAGCACAACGCCGAGCGTTCCGCCGATAAGTCCACCATAAAAGCCAAGTCCGCCTTCCCAAATCTTAAAGACGTCCCAAAAGTTTGTGAATTCGTCGAGCGAAAAGAGGACGTAGTATATGCGGGCACCAATGATAGCGAGGGGGATAACAAAGCACGCGAGCGTCACAATGTCGTCGGTTTTAAAACCGCGCTTTTTGGCGTATAGGCAGGTGACAACAACGCCCAAAAGATAGCCAAGCGCACTTATCAAACCGTAATAATTTATCGATAAACCGAAAATTTCGAAACCTCTGTCTATTAAAATCATATTTTCACCTTGTTGTATTATATGAAAAAAAGCGATACAAGTCAAACAATTTTTAGTCAAACAGTATCGCATTTTTGGATATAATGTGTTAAGGGGTAAAAGATTTACGGCAGAAATTTAGCAAAACATTGCCGCAAAAAACCTTTGCTCAAATTTTAGAGGGAAATTTTGCTTGACACCTTGCTTATGCAAGTGGTGTAAAGCGGGTCAAAGTTATCGCTATCCTCGTTTGTAACAAATAGCGTGGTGCTGTTTTCCACATTGCATTTAGCGAGCATAACAAGGTTTTTAACGATGTTTGCCGACTCCTCGGTGTGATTGAAATATGTTTTTGCCGAATTTTTGTAGTTCGCGTCAAGGGTGTGGGCGATTGTTACCACATCTTGAACAAAGATAGCAAGGCTACAACCGATGGATTGAAGGCGCTTTGCGTGCTCGATAAAGATGTTCACCTTGTCGTCGTAAGACTTAGGCTCATCGTCGTATCTTAAAATAAATGTGTTGTCAAATCCCATTGAGGAGAGAGCCACCGAGTCCTCATACATAACGTTGCTAACAAGGGCGAGTGTGATGACCTTATTCTTTTTAAGTGTGGAAACAAGCATTTTTAAAGCAGAATCGGTGAGTTTTGACTGATTTAAAACATACCTACTTCCAAGTTTAACCTCTGCCTTGCCAATTTTTAAGTTGGTGGTTGGAAGGGTCGGGGTGAATTTTGCGTCCTTAGGTGAATATTCGTCATACTTAACAAAGTTGACGGTTTCCACTTCGTCGAGGATATACTCTTGCTCGTTATTCATAACAACGGCGTTTCCGGTTATGTAGTCGAATTCCTTCACCTTGTCGAAGTTTTTAATCAAAACAGGTGTTGAGCCATTCTCATTAAAGAGGTAGAGGTTTTTATCTGGGCTAGACAAAACTATGCCTTTCACCTTGATAGGGAAAAGTTTTTTAGCAATGGTGTTTTGTTCCGCTTGCCTAAAAGTGAAAGCCTTGCCAAAAATTTTAGTTGGCTTTTCTTGATTTTTCTTTAAAGTATAGTCTTTGCCGGTAATCTCCGAAAGTTCCTCCAAAATTCCCTCGATGTTGGAGAGTTCCTTATAAGGTCTGCCTTGGCGAAGAGGGATAGGGTTTAAGTCCTTTCCAGAAATTATCACGTCCATGATATATCTTATTTGTTCATTGCGCCTTAGGGTTGTTGGAGAGGGTTCTCCGAACACTCTCGCCAGCGCTCTCAGTTCATATATTCCCACCGACTGAATTAAGTTTAAACTCTTTTGTTGCTCAGGCGTTAAACCTTCATATGTTATTTGTTGTTTACTCATTTTTTCTCCTTTTATCGTTTAACAAACTTAATTATAACACATTCGTTTTTATTTTGCAATTAAATTTAACAAATTACGACGAACATTTTACAAAATCTTAAAAAAATCTTATTTTATGGGTGTTATTTGCATAATACCACAATATATGGTGTAGTATGCAACAAATTTGAGAGGTATATACCACAAGCCAATTTCGGTTAGAGCGGGATATATCCGCCGTCCACATTCAATAATTGCCCGGTTATGAAGTTTCCGCTATCTTCAGAAAGAAAGGCGACTGCCTCTGCAACATCGCGCGCCTGCCCAAGGCGCATAAGTGGGGTCATGTCCTCTATGTCCTCTTTTTCGGCGCTTGAAAGGTTGTTGTTCATCTTTGTGTCGATAAAGCCGGGGTTTACGATATTCACATTAAAGTTGAAGTTGCCAAGTTCATTCGCAAGTGCCTTGCAAAAGCCAACAAGTCCCGCTTTGCTGGCGCTATACACGCTTTCGCAGGCACAGCCATAGTTTGCCACAAACGAGCCGATAAGCACAATTTTTCCGCCTCTATCCATGGCGTGCTTCACAAATTCTCGGCAACAAGCGATACTTCCTTTTAAATTGACATCAACAAGGTCGTCGATTTCCTCGTCGGTGACATCAATGATAAGTTTTCGCTTTTCGCTGATGCCGGCATTGGCGACCAAAACGTCCACCGAGTCGAAGTCAGAAAAGATTTTATTAAACACCTCTCTCACTTGACCATAGTCCGAAATATCCATTTTATAATTTTTGATGTCGAGTTTGTATTTTTCCTTCAAATCGTCATCATATTCCACATTATTTAAGTTGGAACATAGCGCCAAGTTATATCCAAGCAAGGCAAACTTTTCGGCTATTGCCTTGCCGATATCTCCCGACGCGCCGGTTATTATAACAGTTTTTTTCATCTTTCACCTCTTTAACGCATATATCATAGCACATATTGAAATCTTTGAAAAGCGTTTCGACAAAGATTGTTAAAAATCTTAAAAGTTATTAAATAATTGGAAGTGCCAGAGTTAGGCGTATGTAACTAGCAAGTTTTGCGTTAAAAAAATACCTAAAATTTTTTTATATAAATAGTTTGACAAAAGGGTAAAAAAAGTTTAAACTAGAGTTGTGTGGGGAAATACCATGCAATATTAAAAGGAGAAATGCGAAAATGGGAGGAATGATACTCAATGTCTCTCCTGCAATCGCATCTGTAATAGCAATCGTTTGTCTAATTGCGGGACTTTTGATTGGTGGAGGAGCAATAATACTTTATACCAACAAAAAAATGCAAAAAAATAAGTCAAATGCTGTTAAAATAATTGAAGATGCGTATGCAGAAGCAAAGACGATAAAAAAAGAGGCGCTTTTAGAAAGCAAAGAGCAATCACAAAAGGTGAAAGATGAGGTTGAGGCGGAAGTCAAAAATCGCCGTCAAGAGGTGACAAAACTTGAAGAGCGCTTAAACCAACGCGAAGAATTTATCGAGAAAAAGGAACTTTCGCTCGATAAAAGAATGGAGCAACTTGAAGAAGAAAAGAAAGAGGTTGCGGAAATAAAGCAGGGGCTTGCCAAAGAGCAGGATAACCTCAACATCCTTAAAGAAAAAGCGATGCAAGAGATTGAAAAAGTGGCGAAGATGTCTAAACAAGAGGCGGTTGATATGCTTGTGTCCGCCATGCGTGAGGACGCGCAAAAAGAGGCATCGACCATTGTTAAGAAAATTGAGGACGACGCACGCGAAAACGGCGAACAAAAGGCGCGCGAGATTATCGGACAAGCACTGCAAAGGTGCGCCACCGAAACTACGTCCGAGATGACCGTTTCGGTTGTTCCTTTGCCAAATGACGAAATGAAGGGGCGAATCATCGGTCGCGAGGGCAGAAATATACGTGCAATCGAGGCGGTGACAGGTGTGGAACTTATCGTTGACGACACGCCGGAAACGATAACTATCTCTGGCTTCGACCCAATCCGTCGTGAAGTTGCAAGATTATCGCTTGAAAAACTTATCACCGACGGACGAATTCACCCAACGCGTATTGAAGAAATTGTTGAAAAAATGCAACGCGAAGTTGACAAATCTATCAAGCAAGCGGGTGACGAGGCGTGCAATGAAACCGGAATTTACAACCTAAACGGTGAACTTATAAGAACCTTGGGAAGGCTTAAATACCGCACAAGTTACGGGCAAAATGTTCTAAAACACTCCATTGAAACCTCGATAATCGCGGGGCTACTTGCTTCCGAAATGGGCGCGAATGTGAAAATTGCCAAGCGTGGAGGACTGCTTCACGACATCGGCAAGGCGCTCGACCACGAACTTGAAGGCACTCACGTTCAAATCGGCGTGGAACTCGCAAGAAAATGCGGTGAAAGCGAGGAGGTTGTGCATTGTATTGAGGCACACCACTTCAATGTGGAATTTAAGACCATTGAGGCGGTTATCGTGCAGGTTGCAGATGCTATTTCTTCGTCTCGACCGGGCGCAAGACGCGATTCATTTGAAAACTACATCAAACGCCTTCAACAACTTGAAGAGATTGCTAATGGTTTCAAAGGTGTAGAGAAATCGTATGCCGTTCAGGCGGGCAGAGAAGTGCGAATTATTGTGAAACCTGAAGAGATTTCTGACAGCCAAGCAATGTTCATGGCAAAAGAAATCGCTGCCAAAATTGAAAATGAGATGCAATATCCGGGTCACATCAAGGTCAATGTCATTCGTGAAAGCAGATTTGTGGAGACCGCTAAATAATTTTCGAATTTTTTGACGATAATCTTCGTAAAGTATTCTTAAGGAGAAGTTATGTTCAAATTAAAGAGAAAAAACGACGAAAATACCAATAAAAATATTGAAATAAGCGCAGAAGAAGAGATGAAAGTCGAAGAAAAAACGCCTAAAGTAGAGACGAGCGACGAAACCACGCAAACAGTAAGCGTTTTGAGTGTCGACGACAATGCCATAAAAAAGGAAAAAAAGAGCAAAAGTGGCGAAAAAATCGAAGAAAAAAAGGTGATAAAATGGGGACCAAATCGTATACTCCAGTGCTTTGCCTACTTTTCGGTGGCTCTCATCGCTATTGCTATGATTTTGCGCTTAATTTTCAAAAATCAACCAGATATCGCCATCTATATGCAGGGCGTGGGCGAGTGCTTGGCTTATATCGTCTGCATTTGGCTTGGATTCTATTTTACTCGAAAGCGTGGTAGCATTTGGTGGCTTATCGGCTGGATAATTGCCTCGGTTATACTCGTCATCTTCTACATTTTTGCCATAGTTTAGTTGATTCTGCGTTAATTTAGGTAAAATGTAGTACGTTTTAAGCAATTTTTAATCAAAATCTGCAAGTTTCGCATTTAAAATTTCAGCAAATTATACGAAAATATCTACAAATATCTTTTTGTCACAAAAGGAAAAGTATGAAAAAAAGTAGCATTGTTTATATAATAAGCGCGTGTATCATTGTTTTATGTATAATTTTCGCCTTCCTAATTGATGTGTGGGAGGGCTTTTCCTATTTTGTCCTCGCTTTTATGGCAGTGCTGTCACTGGTCTGGGCGGGGTATTTAATTGTCAACTATCTCACCGACTTTAAAAGACAACTTAATGATAATTTTGCCTACTATAAAGCCGAAAAAATCAACTCCACGAGCGTGACAAGCGAAGAATTTGATAAAAATGAATTGGCTTACCGAAAGGAGTACAACAAAACAACGTGCAAATCAAAAATCCTCGAGATTTGTAAAATTATCCTATGTTTCGGCTTCACAGGGTTGTTCATATTCGCCATGTTTGTGGCGTAAAAAATCAAAATTTTATGTGTTGTTTGCTTAGTTAATTAAATATATTGTTTATTTAGTAAGTTATTTAAAAGGGAAAATAAGCAAGTTAAGAGTATAAATATATAGAAAATTAATCAAATAAATTAGTCAAATATTTGCTAAATTTTCACGGTGATAAGACTTTCTATCTATTCGCAAAAGACAGGTTTTGCGAATAGATAGTGGAATATTTAGAGGTAGTATGCAACAAAACACACAAAATGTTGTGGTGTTATGCATTTTCTTATATTTTATCATTTTATTATAGAAAATTTATATCTTTTCTTATTGTTGTTTGTATATTTTATTAGTAAATTTTAGTCAAAAACATTTAACTCTTTATATATGTGGAATTTGATTGTGAAATGCGTTTTAATCAATTTTCTTTATTTTAGACGAACAACTCTTCATCTTTTACATAATATTTTAGCAAAATTAACTTATAAATTTTTATATGAAATTTATAGAGAAAACTTGTATACAAAATATACGAAAAGAAATATATAAAATTTTAACCTAATATATCTACAAAAACTCTTTTATAAAATTGCTTGCATAATACTATGAAATAAGTTTGCATAATACTATGACATTTTTAACAATTTTTATTAAACCACCACCCTATTTTAAAATTTTTTTATATTTTTATCTAAAATCAAGATAAAAAATAGAACAGTTTTAAAGGCTGTTCTATTTTATTATTATAATCTTATTTATTAATATGCTTTGTTTTACTCAACATCGTTGGCTTCTTTCAGAGCCTTTTTGGCTTCTTTTTCTTTCTTTTTATAGTAGTCGTCGATGGCGCTTTGGATTGTTTCTTCCGCCATGATAGAGCAACGCTCCTTGCCCTCTGGAAGTTCGCCCATGATTTTTAAAACATCCTGATTAGTGATTTGAAGCGCCTCTTCAATGGTCTTTCCTTTCACTAAATCGCAAGTGACGTCAGCAGAAACTATCGACGCACAGCAACCGAAGGTCTTAAATTTGGCATTTTCGATGACACTCTTGTCGTCAATTTTAAGGTATAAGCGAGTTAAGTCATGGCAATTCTCCTTCACCACCTCGCCTATCGCGTTTGCGCCGTGCATACCGCCCGCGTTTGCCGGATATTGAAATCTTTCCATTATAAATCTATTATAATACATATCTAAATCCTCCCCGCTTGAATTGGTGAGATTGCCCTTAGTTTTGCCACCGCCTTTGCTAGTTCCTCCACCACATAATCAACATCAGCCTTGCTTATGTTTGTTCCAAAAGAAAATCTGATTGAGCCCTGCGCGATATCGCTTGGCACATGCATAGCTTCGAGTACGTGCGACGGCAAAAGTGATTTTGACATACAAGCCGAGCCAGTGGAAACGCAAATACCAGCAAGGTCCAAAAGCATCAAAAGCGCCTCGCCCTCAATTCCGTAGAAGGAAATGTTCACAATGGCGTTAGATTTTTGTTGAAGATGACCGTTTATCTGGTAAAATTCCACCTTTTCGGCAAGTTTATCAAGGAAATAGTCGCGTATAATCTTCAGTTTTCGGTTGGTTATCATGTAATTTTTCGTGGCAAGTTCCACCGCTTTGCCTAATCCGGCAATTCCCGGCACATTTTCCGTACCCGAACGCTTTCCGCGCTCTTGACTTCCACCATAGGTTAAGGAATTAAACTTCACGCCCGACTTAACATAAAGCGCGCCAACACCCTTTGGCCCATGTATTTTGTGCGCCGACATACTCAAAAGGTCGATTTCCATGTCTTGCACATCAATTTTAACCTGTCCTATCGCTTGCACGGCGTCGGTGTGGAACAAAATGCCATAGTCATGCGCAATTTTCGCGATAGATTTGATGTTTTGAATGGTGCCGACCTCGTTATTGACCGACATAATGGAAATTAGAATAGTGTCTTTTCGTATGGAGTGCAAAAGGTCCGGCAAACTCACAAGCCCGCTTTTGTCGACAGGAAGATATGTAACCTCATACCCCTCCTTCTCGAGTTCCTTGCAAGCATTCAGCACCGCATGATGCTCAATTTGGCTTGTAATAATATGCTTGCCCTTTTCGGCATAAGCGTGCGCCACACCCAAAATTGCCAAGTTGTCCGCCTCGGTACCCCCGCTCGTGAAGTAGATTTCCGACGATTTTTGTGCATTTATACCCTCGCGAATTCTGTCACGCGCCTTGTCAACGATTGACATTGCCGTGCGCCCAAAACTGTGAACGGAGCCCGCATTGCCGTAAAGCACATTGAAACAAGGGAGCATTTCGTTTAAAACCTCTTGCGAAACATAGGTTGTTGAGGCATTATCCAAATAAATTTTTCTTTCCATTTCAACCCTCTTTTAAATCAATTTTTCAAGTTATATAAATTTTACCACGAGTGAGCCAAAAAGTCAATACCGACAGCAAATAAAACACAAAAAATTTGTGTTAATTTAAAATAAATTTATTTTGTCAAAAAATCCCACTTTTTAAACAATAAAACAGCAAAAATGGTAAGTTTTGAGAGATAAAATTTTAACTACATTCGCTTTTGTTTACCGCGCCCGCTACGGTCCACGAAAATTGAAGAGTACTACATCAATTCTTCAATCTTTGAAATGAGCATATCTTTGCTTGTCAGCCCGATTTGCTTTCCAACCACCTCGCCGTTTTTAAAGAAAAAGACGCACGGAATGCTCATCACGCCGAACTCGCGCGCCAAACCTTCCTCCTCATCAACATCCACCTTATAAATTTCCACCTTTTCGCCGAGGTCAGTTTTAACTTCGTCGAGAATTGGCGATAGCATACGGCATGGTCCGCACCAATTGGCAAAAAAGTCGACAACAACAAAGCCCTTGCCTGTTTTTTCCTTAAAATTTTTAGCGTTAATAAGTTCCATATCCTCCCTCCTTATATTTTGAATTATTTTATTATTAACCTTGCTTGTTAGCATATTTATTTATGTTTTGCTAATATATTATTGACGATTTCGGCGCAAATAACACACCCGCACATTGTCGGATAGTAGGCAATGCTCCCCACCGGCACGCTTTTTATGGCGACGCTGTCAGAGATTACCACCTTTAAACTTGCAACGCCTCGCTCTTTAAGTTTTTTGCGCATTATTTTGGCAAGTCCGTCGCCCAAGGTTTTATAGATGTCCGTCACCTTGAACGAAGGAGTGTCATAGCGGTTGCCCGCGCCCATGGCGGATATGATTTCTATGTTGCTTTTTCGGCAATAAACGCAAAGTTCCACCTTATCCGCAACGCTGTCTATGGCGTCGACCACAATCTGCCCATCCTTTATCAGTTTACCTACATTTTCTTTCGTCAAGCGCTCGGAAAATATTTCAACATGGCAATTTGGGTTAATTTCCAAAATCATACCCTTCAAAACTTCCGTTTTTAACTTTCCGATTGTGTTGACATTTGCCACAACTTGGCGGTTAATGTTCGTTTCGTCGACGCGATCGAAGTCGATAAGAGTTAAATTGCCAACGCCACAGCGGGCAAGAAGCAATGCCGTTATTCCGCCAACGCCTCCCACACCAACCACAGTGACCGAGGCATTCTTAAGTTTTTCAACTCCCTCGTCGCCAACGAGAAGTGCGGTTCTATCCGTCCACATCTTAGCCTCGTTACAGCACATATTTTTTGAGGTCAAACTTTTCGTTTTTGTCCTTAAAGGTCTTTTGCACGTATTCTCGGTCGATAACCACCTTCGTCATCGGATGCTCGCCGGTGGCGTTGAAAGAGATGTCCTCCAAAAGCGCCTCCATAATGGTGTGCAAGCGACGCGCGCCCAAATCTTCGCTTGTTTCGTTTTCGTGTTCGGCAAGCGTGGCGATTTCGTCGAGAGCGTCGTCTTTAAATTCAAGGTCGATATTATCAACCTTTAAGAGGTTGGCGTATTGAAGCGTCACTGCATTTTTTGGTGCGGACAAAATCTTTTTGAAGTCTTTTTGTGTTAAACTTTCAAGTTCGACGCGAATTGGGAAACGCCCTTGAAGTTCCGGAATCATGTCCTCCATTTTTGCAACATGGAAAGCGCCCGCTGCGATAAACAAAATGAAGTCGGTTTTCACATTGCCGTACTTTGTTGGCACCGTGCTACCCTCAACAATAGGAAGAATATCCCTCTGCACGCCCTCGCGCGAAACATCGGCGCTGTTTGTTGCCTGGCTTTTGCCGATGATTTTGTCTATCTCGTCAATGAAGATTATGCCCTGCTCCTCGGCGAGCGAGATAGCCTCCTCGTTGACGTTATCCATGTCGATGACCTTTTCCGTTTCCTCTTGAAGAAGAAGGTCGCGCGCGTGACGGACACTCATTTTCTTTTTTTTATGCCTTGGCGGTTGAAGCCCCTCGAACATCGAGCCAAGATTGATTTCATTTCCACCAAACGCCATGATAGGACGAGGGTTGTCAAGCACATTGACCTCCACAATTTCGTCCTCACACTTACCCTCGCGCAGTTCCTTTTCAAGGTCCTCGCGTTTAACCTCAACGGTTGTCACCCGCCTGTTTTGGAAAATGGCGTCGATAAGTTTATTTTCCACAATCGGCATAACCTTATTTTCCACTTCCTTTTTCTTTTGGTCTTTAACCATGCGAACGGCAACTTCCACAAGGTCGCGCACCATGCTTTCAACATCTCTGCCCACATAGCCGACCTCGGTGTATTTTGTTGCCTCCACTTTCACAAAAGGCGCGCCGACAAGTTTAGCAAGACGCCTTGCAATTTCCGTTTTACCAACGCCGGTTGGACCGCGCATAACGATATTTTTTGGCGTGATTTCATCGCGCACTTCCGCCGGCAAATGGCTTCGCCTATACCTATTTCTAAGCGCCACAGCCACCGCGCGCTTTGCCTTTGCTTGCCCCACGATGTACTTATCAAGTTCGTTGACAATTTGTTTTGGTGTGTAATTCATATTAACTCCTTCTTTTAAAATTTGCTATGTTTTAATAGTTTGTGTCTATCAAATTTTCTGACACAGTTTAAGTTTTTCTTATACCTAATTAACGAAATTCTGTTGCCAATAACTTCCTTTTTATTTAATATTCGCATTTCTTAAAATAAAGATGTGGTAAAAAGTTTTGTAATTTTTAATTCATAACAAAACTAAGCGTTTGTTATGTTTGCCAAGATTTCGCTTACATTATTTTCTTAGTATTTTAATTTTTTCTGTACTTTACCTTTTTTATATCCTTTTTACAACTCTTCCACTATGATATTGTCGTTTGTGAACACGCAGATTTCGCTGGCAATTTTAAGCGCTTTCGTGGCAATCTCTTTTGCCGAGAAATTGGTGTTTTGCATGAGCGCTTTGCCCGCAGCGAGCGCATAGTTTCCGCCTGAGCCTATCGCGCAGACATCGTCCTGAGGTTCAATCACATTTCCCGTACCGTCTAAGATTAAAATTTGTTCTTTATCCGCAACAATCATAAGCGCTTCAAGTTGTTTCATAATTTTGTTTGTGCGCCATAGTTGCGCAAGTTCCACAGCACTTCTCATCAAATTGCCCGCATACTTATTAAGCATTTCCTCGAAGCGTTCGCTGAGCGCAAAAGCGTCGGCAACTGACCCCGCGAAGCCGACCACCACTTGGTTGTTGAAGATTCTTCTCACTTTTCGCGCATTATTTTTGAAAATTATGCTGTTTTGCATTGTCACTTGCCCGTCGCCCGCAACGGCAATTTTGCCATTACGCTTAACGGCGCAAATGGTTGTTCCTCTGAAAATACTTTCCATAATAGTTCTCCTTAAAATTTTCAATGGCACTGCTGTCTAATTTCAAGCAGTTATCCCTTTTTATTATATCATAGTTTAAACTTAAAAGCATATTATTTAACACACTTTTTTCCAATATTTTTTGCGAAATGAGCGCCGTGCAAGTGTTTGACGGTAAAGTCAACAAGTTTCGACCTTCCGCCTCGCGCATTAGGTTGTATGCGATGTAGTTTGCCACCATTAGATTCTCATAATTTCCGCCCACGCCCAAAAATCCGCCGGCAACAAAGATGTTGGGATAATTTTTGACTTGAAAAAAGTTGTTTAAACACGCGCTGGCGTGAAGAAAAGTGCGCTTGTATATTTTGGAATAACTTGAAATATTCGCCCCGTGAAAAGCGCTTATTTCGCCTATCACACTCTTTTGTTCCTCATCGCTTAGAGCGGAGTAAAAATCGATAAGCGAGTAAACTCCCGCCTGTTTTTTCATTCTAATTGACGCATACGGTCGTTCGCCCTCGGTGAAAATTGGCCTAAGATAGGTGCGAAGCGAGTTATCCGACGCCCGTTTCTCTAAACTTATCTCATTCGGCGGAAGTTGCGAAAGGTAGGCACTTTTAAATTTAATCAAATTATCGCAAAGGTTTTCAAACTCCGCACGGCTTAGGTTGACATGATAGAAATCCCCGCGGTCGTGATGAAGATTTTTTAGGTCGATATAAGAAAGCATCATCGGCGCTGGATGATAGTAAGAAATTTTGTTTTTTCCGACAAAATTCGACAAACTTTCAATCAAACTTTGGCGCGTGTTGTTGCCGGTTGCCACAAGCGTCAGTTCGCTTGCATTTACTTCGTCCACGGCACTGTCAATAAAAGAAACGCTAGGAAATTTTTTTAGATTTTCCGCCATGACCTTCACAAAGTCACGGTCTACTCGCTCTAAACTAACTCCCAAGCGTTTGCAAGTAAGGTAGGTCGGGCTTCCCCATGCGGAAAGTTCCTTTTCCATTTGTTGTTTTAAAGGAATATCGCTATCGATTTGGCACATACTTTTTTGCTCGCAGTTGAAAATATGCACAGAAAAGTTATTTCTTGCAAGGATATACGCGGCCTCAATCCCCACAAGGCCTCCACCGATTATTTTTATATATCGCTTTTCCTTACGCCCCGTCAAGTGGCGCTCCCCTCTTTTTTGACATATTTGCAACTCGAGCATTTAACCAGTTTGCCCTTTTTCACGAGGTAATTTCCGCATTCTGGGCACTTCTCACCGGTCGGGATATCCCAACTCATAAAGTTACAACCCTCTCTATCCTCACACGCATAGAAGGTCTTGCCTTTTTTGGTCTTTAAAGCGTAAACATTCTTGCCACACTGTGGGCAGACGCAAACGCTCTTTCTTTCGCCACTTTCGTTATATGGTATGATGTTACGGCACTTAGGGAAGTTGGAACAGCCCAAAAATTTGCCGTAGCGCCCTTCGCGAAGGAGCATTTTATGCCCACACTTGTCGCAGATAATATCCGTTTCCACCGGCTCCGCCTTCATGGTGATGGAGGAAGAGTCGGCTTTTTCGAGTAGTCCCTTAAAGCCGTTCCAGAAACTCGAAACAACCTCATGCCAAACGTCTTTATTTTCGGCGATGTCGTCCAGCCTATTTTCCATATGCGCCGTGAACTTGACATTGATGACGCCACTAAAGAACTTTTCGAGGTATTCCGTTATCTTTCTGCCAAGTTCGGTCGGCACAAGGTATTTGCCTTCCTTGATGCAGTAACTTCGTGCGGTCAATATTGTCACGGTTGCCGCGTATGTTGCCGGGCGCCCAATGCCTTTTTCTTCCATTGCTTTAACAAGGCTCGCCTCGGTGTACCTCACCGGCGGTTTGGTGAACTTTTGCTCTTCTTTAATGTCCTTCACCACAAGTTTTTCGCCCTCAACAAGTGGAGGAAGTTTTCCGGTGTCTTTTTTATCCTTTTCCTTATCCTCGTCAACAAATTCCTTATACACCGCGGTGTAGCCGGCAAATTCCAGCGTTCGACCGCTCGACTTAAACTTGTATCCGCCCGCGTCTATGCTGACCGCAACATTGCTATACTCCGCCTCAGCCATTTGGCTTGCCAAAAAGCGCTCATAGATGAGTTTATAGAGGTTGTAGTTGTCTTTTGTTAAACTGTCTTTCACCATTTCCGGCGTGATTTGCATGGAAATTGGTCTAATCGCCTCGTGCGCGTCTTGCGCGTTCTTTTTGGTGGCGTAGATGTTCGGCTTTTCCGAAAGGTAATTTTTGCCATACTTGCCGGCGATAAATTCTCGGCACGCCTTTTGTGCCTCCTCAGAAACACGCGTAGAGTCCGTTCTTATATATGTTATCAGCGCAATTTTGCCTTCACCCTTAACTTCAACGCCCTCATAAAGTTGCTGAGCCGACGCGGTGGTACGGTTAAGGCTCATGTTCAGTTTGTTAAGCGCGTCTTGTTGCATGGTGGAAGTGGTGAAAGGTGCCGGAGCGTGCGATTTTGTTCGACTTTTCTTGACGCTTTCCACAATAAAATCGCTGTTTTTAATCGTTTTCAGCGCCTCAGTCACCGCGTCCTTATTTTCAAGTTTAAGTTTTTTGGTCTTATAGCCTTGCAAGGTGGACTTAAAGTTTATATCGCTCTTCTCGTGAAAAGCGGTAACCGTCCAATACTCCTCTGGCTTAAAGTTTTCAATCTCTTTCTCTCTGTCAACAACAAGTTTCAGAGCTACCGACTGCACTCTGCCCGCCGAAAGTTTTGGCGCCACTTTTTTTGAGATAATTGGCGAAAGTTTATAGCCCACAATTCTATCCATCACCCTGCGCGCTTGTTGAGCGTTGACAAGGTTTAAATCGATGGCGCGCGGATTATCTAGCGCCTTTTTAACGGCATTTTTAGAAATTTCGTTGTATACTATTCGGCAATTTTTATTTAAGTCTAAGTTTAAAACTTTGGCAATATGCCAAGCGATCGCCTCCCCCTCTCTATCCGGGTCGGTGGCGATTAAAACATCGGCTTTGTCAGCCTTATGTTTAAGTTCACTAATTAGTTCCTTTTTATCTGGCTTATTCTCGTAGTGCGGTTGGAAATTATTGTTGATGTCAATGGCAAAACTCTTGACCGGCAAATCTCGAATATGACCTTTGGTGGCAAAAACCTCATACCCGTTGCCGAGATATTTCTTTAACGTTTCCCTTTTTGCAGGGGCTTCAATAACAACAAGTTTCAAATACATTCTCCTTTTTAACTTAACATATATGTCTTTCCAGGCATTCTTTTAATTAAACCACGAATTTCCAAAGTTGTCAAATAACTATTCAAATTATTTACGGGAATATTGGAATTTTTTGCGAGATAGTCGAAGTCTTGCTCGCCGTTTTTGAGTAGTTTAAGGATAACTTCCTCCTCCATATTCACCTCAACCACCCTCTTTTCCGCTTTCTTAATATTATAGTTGTAGTGCGTGAGAATATCCTCCGCCGAAAGCACACATTCCGCTTGCGCCGAGCGAATAAGGCTGTTTGGCAAGTCACTTTTCGAGGAGTTTACATTACCCGGCACGGCAAAAACATCGCGACCATAACTGAGCGCGAATTCCTTGGTGTGAATGGTGCCACTTCTCATGCTCGCTTCGGTGATTAAGGTGCCAAGCGAAAGCCCGGCGATAATTCTGTTCCTAAGCGGAAAGGTATATTTGGTGGGTCTTGAAAACGGCGGATACTCGCTGACTAAAAGCCCGCGCTCGGCAATCTCCTGCGCAAGGTTGGTGTTAGCCTCTGGATATATGTGATTAAAACCACCGCCTAACACCGCTATCGTCTTTCCGCCAACCTCTAACGCCTTTCTATGCGACAAGGCGTCCACGCCGTAAGCAAGCCCGCTGACAACGGTAAGCCCGGCAAGCGCAAGGTCGCCCGCAAACTTTTCTGTGATAAACTTGCCATAATTCGACGGCATACGTGTGCCCACAATGGATATCGCATCGGAATTTAAAAGCGAGAGGTCGCCTTTGCAGTATAAAAGCATAGGCGCGTCGTCTAAGTACCTAAGTTTGTCGGGATACTCTTCCTCCTCAATGCTCACCACGCGAATTTCGTCCTTTTCAAGGTTCGAAAGGTACGACTTAAAAAGCGCAGGGTCGCTCTTCTTTGCCAAACTCGCATATTCGTTTGTGGATAGAATATTCTCTACGTCCTTATCGTTGATAAGCGCCATAAAGTTTGAAATTTCCTTTTCTTCCACAATTTCCATTATCCTTTCCATTTTCTTATTAGGAATTTCGGCTAAGGATAAAAACACTAAAATCTCTTTATTCATATCTTCCTTTTAATTCTGGCTTTCTAGATTATCTAATTTATTTAACAAAAAGCGCAACACCCATGCAAAATTTACTATTATAAAGGAATTTTTTAATTTTTGCACTATAAAATCTACCACAACTCTTCACTCTTGCGTCACAAACTGCGCTTCATTTCAACTTTTGTCTTGCGCCAAAAGTCTTACCATTCGCTTGTTTGCTCTGCCTCGCGACCAAACGAAATCGCATTCGCTACGCTCATTGGCGATTTGTCGCGACTTAAAGAGGTTTTGATTAGAGT
>CALVNE010000004.1 GCA_944349515.1 uncultured Clostridia bacterium
TATAACCACATCATTTGCCTTACCGAGGACGGAGAGGTTGTTCAGCGTCAACCAGACCAAATTTACAACCAACTCGGCGTGCAGTTTACGATTAAGGTGTCGGAATATGCCTGTGTAGGTTAGGACAGACACCAACTCCGCTTAACGCCGACACGAAAAATTGAAAATTTTTCTAACGGCTACTCCGTTGGTTTCTCCGCCTAGTCCTCTTCCATGTAGGTGATTTTCGATTTGTGCGCGCCGGGCAAAGCCCTTCCCCACGCAAAATCGAAAATTGATTTGAGAGAGTGAAAGTGTGGCGCTGCGGGCAAACCTTTCGAGTGAAGGAACGCTATCGCGTTCAGTGAAGGGAAATCTTTGATTTCCAGTGAAGGCGAACCCTTGGTTCGCAGTGAAGGAAAGACTAACGTCTTTCAGTTGTGGAAGATTTTAGAGGGGGAGGGATGCAAAAACTCTTTCCCTCGCAAAATCGAAAATTGATTTGAGAGAGTGAAAGTGTGGCGCTGCGGGCAAACCTTTCGAGTGAAGGAAAATCTCTCGGTTTTCAGTGAAGGCGGTTGTCTTTCTTTATTTGAAAGGCATGTGCCTTCTTTTTAGTTTAAAATTAAAATTTTTCGTTATACTAAGTGTATGTTGACGATTGTTTTGAGGGCGATTTTGATATATCTTGTGGTACTTTTCCTCTACCGGCTTATGGGTAAGAGGCAACTTGGGCAAATGCAACCTTTTGAACTTGTGCTGACGCTTATTATTGCTGACCTTGCCACTATACCTATGGCGGAAATTTCCGTGCCAGTACTCCACGGCATTGTCCCACTTTTAACGCTGGTGCTTTTGCACTTTGCGCTGACGCTTTTATGCAAACTATCGTCAAAGTTTTCGCACTTTGTCAGTGGCAAGCCGGTGATTGTGATAAACCCGGACGGCATTGACTATCGCTCGCTCAAAAACCTTAACCTCTCGATAGACGACATCATGGAGGCGATGCGCGGGGCGGGGTATTTCAAACTTGAACAGGTTCAGTACGCCATTATGGAAACAAACGGCAAAATGAGCGTCTTTCCAAAGAGCGAGTTTGCGCCACTGACGGCGGGGGATATGAATTTGAAGGTGGATAAGAGCGCCTTGCCGATAAATGTGGTGTGCGAGGGCAAGGTCATGAAAGAAAACCTTAAAATTGCGCACATCGAGCAAGAAAATATTATGGAACTTCTAGATAAAGCGGGCATAAAGCGGGTGAAAGACTGCCTTATTCTCTCAGTTGACAAGGCGGGCATGGTATTCGCGCAGGAGTATAACAAAAAATACATAACCTTTCAAACCAAACCGCTAGGGCAGGTGACAGAATGACGAAGTTCATGTGGTTTCAGTTTATTTCGATATTTTTAATTTTAGGAGTCCTTATTGCGGTGTGCGTGCTAGAGGACAATCTTGTGTCAAGCGCACTAGAAGATGTTCGCAGTTATTGCTACCAAATCGAAACATCTGTGGAAGAAAATGACGGAATTTTAAACAATGATGTGGCACATCTTTTAGAAAATATGGAAGACAGGTGGTTTAAGCATGAATATAATTTGTGCTATATGGTCAACCACAAGTCCATTCAAGAGATCGGCGTGGAAATTTCCAAGATGAAAACCTATATGGAGGAGGGCGACAAGAAGGAATTTATGGCGTCGCTGGAACTAATCAAACTCTACGAAGAGCAATACCACCACTTCATGGGCGCAAGTTTCCACAATATTTTGTAAATAGTGGAAAAGTTGATTTACTCTTTCGATATTTAGCGATTTTAAAGGCAAATTTGAGCGTAATTGATGCAAAATTATATCATTGCCGTTTTTGTAATGGTTTAAATTGTGTTTTTTAATCAAAAACCTATTTTTGTTATCAATATACATTAAAAAACCTGAGAACACTTAGGCACGAAGCCCTTTTTCTCAGGTTTTATGTTCATATTATACATTTTAAAATATAGAGAATCAACTAATCAAGCAAAATTTTATTCAAAACTACTCGGTTTCTAAATGTTGGACAAAATATTTGCATAACTATACGATTTCTAATTTGGTTATGTCAAAAAGTAAGTGTTAAGTTTTTTTTGGAGGCAAAAATCTTTACCACACCTTTTCCTTTTTTCTGAGGACGAGGATAAGAATTATCGATAAGATGACGATGAGAACGAGGAGGCAAATCACGATTATAAGCCAAAGATAGGAGGTGCTTTCGTCCTTTATCGTGCTGACCGTTTGCGAGTGCTGGGTGATTATCTGTCCGCCGGAGTCATAGATTGTGCAGGTGATGTCGAATCGCCCCTCCACATCGTTGCTGTCGAACAAAA
The DNA here is from genome assembly GCA_944349515.1 of uncultured Clostridia bacterium. Taxonomy (GTDB): domain Bacteria; phylum Bacillota; class Clostridia; order Christensenellales; family UBA1242; genus Caccovivens. Next base: position 2,342 of record CALVNE010000004.1, read on the forward strand.
AGTCCTTACCGTACATATCGCGCTCGGTGTCCTTCTCGTTATCGTCGCCATAACTTGGCCACAGTGCCGTGCGCACGTCAAGTTCGCCATTTCTGTCCGTCTCACGCATGATATAGCGCGTGTTGTCCTTGCCAATGCCAGTGACCGACCAAACGATATGCGCCGGGTTGACGTAGTTATAGTAATCTTCGTTGAAGGTTATGTAGTAGGTGTTCAAAAATTTATCCGAACTATAGGTTTCCACATTGAAGGTGATGTTTCTATTTATGCTGTCGATATCGTCCGGCACCACGGCGAAATACATTGAATTTAGACTATTTTCCAAAACCAAACCGCTGGCGCTGTCGAGATAACTGTATCTAAAATCAAATTTATATATTCCAAACCCGTCGCCGTAGAGTGCGTCGGTGATGATTTCGTCTGGCTCGTCGATATAGAAGGTCAAGACGCGGTTTTGAAGCATATTGTTCGAAATGGTCTCAGTGTATAGGGTGCGCGTTTCAGAGGTATTTTCGCTAAAATTCTCCGTTTGTTTGTAGGAGAGGATAAGTTGGTAATTTATGAAAGTGTTGGCGCTGTTTGCTATGTAGTTTTCAATGTTAATATTTATAAATCTAAGTTGCGACCAGTTATAGTAGGCGTAATTGACCTCGCGACCATGCTCATCATCGATAATCGTCACAGGGTCTTTAAAGGTGGGGTTAACAGTGTTGGAGGCGGAAGAGTAGCCGGTGAAAGAAATGGAAAAGTTAGAGTCGGAGCGCGACATACTGTTCGCGTCCTCGGCAAAAACGGGATAGGACGGCACAAAAAAGGCAATGCCGAAGATGAGCATCAAAATGGCAACGATAGAAAAACTTGTTAACCTTTTACTCATATTCATATTTTAACACAGAATAAATATTTTTAAAAACAAATTTGCATATTTTTTTGTTTGACAATTAACTTTTTTAATTTTATAATATCCATATGGAAGTTAAAGAAATGGAAATTGAAGAATTTGTCGAAGAAAAAGTGGATGTCGAAAGCGAAAACTTGAGGCAACTTATGGAAAAGGTGGAGCCTCTGGTGTCCTCTGTTTCGCTGGAATGGATTAAGGAGGAAACGCTGGTTTTAGTGGTGAGAACGAAGAGCGAATTCACCAAAATTCCCCTTCTTGGAAAGAGTATGGAAGGGTACGTCCTTCTTGCCACGTCCGCTTGCAAGCAGAGGTTTGTGGAAGGGGAGGATAAGGTGTTTGCTTCGCTTTTGAAATATCGCGATGAGGCAAAGCAGATTGCCGTCTTTTATGACGATACACCGCTACTTGAAAAGGCGACCTTTTTCGAGATTATGCAATATTTTGCCTCCAAAAAAATGAATTTTTTGCCACTTAAAAGGGGCTTTGTGATTAAAAGTGATTTTGTCGAAAACTTCGAGTCGCTTTTATCCACACCGCTTGACCACTTTGGGCATGACGACTTTTTTGTTGTGGATAGCGCAAAGGCGGTTGGGTATGCGTATCATGTTTTGAATAAGAGGATAAACAACTTTCACAAGTCGCAAGGGGTGGTTTTGTTTGGCGAAAACACCATTTTTATCGACGCCGACGTGCAGATTGAAAGCGGAGTTATAATCTATCCAAACAACCAAATTTTGGGAAACTCGGTGCTTTGCAAGGGCGTGGTGCTTGGAAGCGGAAATGTGATTGACAACTCTATTATATTAGACGATGCCGAACTAAATATGTGTTATCTTAAAAACAGCAAGGTGCCAGAGGGCAAGGTGTTAAATAACGAAAAACTAATTAGCGAAACATTGTAGGAGGGGAGTATGAAGATTGTTGTTGGGCTTGGAAATTACGGACAGGAGCATGAGCACACCTATCACAACATCGGCTTTGATGTTGTGGACGCACTTGCTGAGCGCCTTGGCATTTCCTTTACAAAGAAGATGTGTAAGGGGCTTGTTGCGGAAGGACGCTTAGGCAATGAAAAGTTACTTTTAGTTAAACCGCAAACATATGTCAATTTAAGCGGGTATTGCGTGAAAGAACTAAAAAGCAAGTTTAAAGACGCGCGCATTTTGGTGATTGCCGACGATATCGACCTTCCGAAGGGCAATTTTAGGTATAAGGAGCGCGGAAGCGGTGGTACGCACAACGGGCTGAGGAATATCGTGGAACAGGTGGGCGAGGACTTTGAAAGGATACGCGTCGGCATTGGGCGCGACATCTTTATGGACCTTGCCGACTATGTGCTTTCAAAGTATGATCGCGCGCTTTTTGAGCCGATAATAGAAAAGGTGGCAGACGAGGTGCTAAACAGACTTAAATGAATTTTCAAGAGCGCATTTTAAAATATAACGAGATTGGTGGCTTGACCATTGGCGAAAAGTCCGTTTTACTTCTTTCTTTAAAACGGGCGGTTTATCTCTGTGGCGATTTCGTGACGGCAAGCAAGTTAAAGTTCGCCCTTTCTTCGCAAGGTAAAAAGGTGGAGATTGTGGCGTGCGGACGCGAGGTAGAGGACGAGCGCGACCCGAACCTCTATCCTTTTTCTAAAGCGCTTTCAAATTTTTTTGGCGAGGAAATTGACTATTTAATTTTTTTGCCGTCGTCCATGACAACCAAGTTCGACGCCGATTTTTTGAAGAAAAGTTTGCTTATTCATAAAGGCGAGGAATACGATTTTGCTGCTCTTTCTTCTACGCTAATCGAATTTGGCTATGAGCGGGTGGAGTACGTCAACATCGAGGGGCAATTTTCGGTGCGAGGAGATATAGTTGACCTCTTTCTTTTTGGCGATGACAGCCCATCGCGCCTTGAGTTTTTCGACGATGAGGTGGAGAGGATAATCCATTTCGACGCCTCCTCCATGAAAACGATAAAGGAACTTGACAGCATAAAAATCACTCCGCTTGTTTTAAAACTCGGCGAAAGTATTGTCACCGATATCTATGACACGGTGGTTTTTGACGAGCCTATTAAGATAGAAAATGAGTGCAAAATTTTAAAGGATAGCCGGCAAAATCTCTCATGGGCGGAAGAAAAAATGTTTGCTGATTTTGAAAAATTGACGCAAAAAAAGCATATAACTTTTGCCAACATCGGCGAGGAAAAATATGAGAACAAAACGATAGGACAGAAAAGTTACCTTACCGACTTTAACTCGCTTAAAAAGGACATTGTGCTTTATCAGCATGATAGCAATGCGGTTATCCTTTTTGCCGGGCGCTTTCACGAACTTATGAAGGAATTTTTGGTGACGAACAAGATTGCCTTTAAGTCGCTTGAAGAGGTGAAGCGGGAGGAGCTTGAGGAAAAAAACGTCTATGTTTCAAGCACGTATTACCCGTTTTCGTTCAGTTTTTTAAAAGAAAAAATTATCGCAATTGGCACCGACGATTTATATAAGCCAAAGCGCATCGAGTTTAAAAAGGGTAAGGAAAAGTTATCGTTTTTGCCTAAGGTAGGCGACTATGTTGTGCATTCCTTTTACGGCATTGGAATTTGCAAGGATATCGTTCGGCTGAAACTTTCCACTTTTGAAAAGGACTACTTTGTGCTAGAATACAAAAATGGCGCTCTTTTGTATCTCCCAACTGAACAGGCGAACGTCCTTTCGGCGTACATCGGCGGAGAAAACCCCAAACTCAACGCGCTCGGCTCGCAAGAGTGGGTGCATTTAAAAAATAAGGTTAAAGAGAACCTTAAAGAGGTGGCGATAGAACTTGCAAAGATATATAAACAGCGCGCTACAGTTAAGGGCTATAAATTCACGCGTGATGAGGAACTTGAAAGGGAGTTCGACGAGTTTTTTCCGTACGAACTGACCCCGGATCAGCAAGAGGCAATCTCGGACGTCGACAAGGATATGGAAAGCGACAAAATCATGGATAGGCTCATCTGTGGCGATGTCGGCTTTGGTAAGACAGAAGTGGCATTCCGCGCGTGTTTTAAGGCGGTGTATAATTCTAAGCAAGTGGCATTTCTCTGCCCAACCACCATACTTTCCGAACAACATTTCCGCTCGGCAAGCGAGAGGTTTAAGCCTTTCGGCGTGAGGGTGGAAGTTTTAAACCGCTTTAAGTCGCAAAAAGAAACGAACGAAATTTTAGCAAAACTAAAAAATGGCGAAATAGACATACTCATTGGCACGCACAAATTGCTCGGCAAGGAGGTTGTGTTTAAGGATATCGGGCTTTTGGTACTCGATGAAGAACAGCGCTTTGGCGTTAAGGATAAGGAAAAAATCAAAAAATTGAAGGAGAACATCGACGTTTTAACCCTCTCAGCAACGCCAATTCCGCGCACCCTTCATATGTCGCTAAGTAGCATTCGCGACATCAGCGTTATCGCCACTCCGCCTAAGGATAGGTTGCCCATTCAAACCTATGTCACCGATTATAGCGACCAACTTTTGGTGGATACTACCCGCCGAGAACTTGCGCGCGGTGGGAAGGTGCTTATCCTTTTTAACCGTGTTATAGAGATATATAACTTCGCCTCGCACGTGAGAAGTCTTATTCCGGAAGGTAAGGTGGGCGTGGCGCACGGGCAGATGATGGAAAAGGAACTTGCGAGTATCATCAACGACTTATACGACAACAAATTCAACATCTTCATCTCCACCACACTCATTGAAAACGGCATCGACTTGCCGGCGCTTAACACCCTTTTTGTGCTGGATAGCGATAAACTTGGGCTAAGTCAACTCTACCAAATTCGCGGAAGAATTGGGCGTGGAGATAAACTCGCCTATGCCTATCTCACCTTCGACAGGGGCAAGTTTTTAACTGAGGACGCGTACAAGCGCTTAGACGCAATAACCGAATTTAGAGAACTTGGAAGCGGTTTTAAAATTGCCATGCGCGACCTCGAAATTCGTGGCGCGGGCAACATCTTAGGCAAGGAACAGCACGGGCATATGCAAAAGATAGGCTATGATATGTATCTTAAACTTCTCGACGAGGTGACGCGTTCGCTTAAAGGCGGTTTGGACGCTGAGACTAAGGAAATTAAAATTGAAATGCCTCTCGACGCGTATATTAGCGATTCCTACATTGAATCGCAAGAGGAACGAATTGTCTATTACGATAAGATAAGTCACATCTCCTCTAGTTTCGAAAAAGAGGAGGTTTTAAAGGAACTAGCCCTTTTAAGTGGCGACGTGCCGAAGGAAACAAAAAACCTTTGCGATATCGCGCTTCTTAAAAACTTGGCGCTTAACTTCAATGTTAAACTGATAAGGATTAACGGCAAAGAATGCCTTGTCTACTTCTATAAATCGGAGGAAATTATCGACAAAAGATTGTCGAAAATGAGTGAATATTATTCTTTCAGTTTAAAATTTGAAGAGTTACCTATTCTAAAACTGAATAGCGCGGAAAGTGTGGAAAATAAGATGAAAATTTTAATCGACCTGTTTTCAAAAGCGCTCTCTGAGAAAAAAGATTGAAAAATTACCGCTTTTTGCTTGAATTTTAACGCCAGATAGGATATAATATCAAAGTTAAAAGCAAAAATTTGAAAGGTGCTTTTCAAAGAGTAATAAAATTTGCAAATAAAGTTTTACTTAAAAAATTTTTAACCACTATGGAGAATGTATGAAGAAAAAGGTGTTTTCACTGTTGTTATGTCTTGTTATGTGCGTCTCAGTACTTACGGGGTGCAACCTTTTTGGGCGCGATGATGAAGCATTTTATAACGCCGTTGTGGCTGAGATAAATTATCAGTACTCAATCGGCACCGATGAACGTTCCTACACCGAGACTATCACAAAACGCGACCTTTGGAATGCTTATTACAGTTATGGGCATAACTACGTTGAAAGCGCAGGTTCACAAGAAGGGGCAGTGGAGTTGACGCTCGACGGGCTTATCAACAGACGTTTAATGATAACTGAGGTGGAAAGATACTATAAAGCGGCGGGAGAAGAGGTTCTAAATGATGCCGAAAAAACCTACCTTTGGGAGGAAACCTACGAGGCTATCTACGATAAGTTTAGAGGCTACTACAACACCCTTTTAGGCATTAAGGACGAGGAAGCAACAGACGAGTCAACTACAAGCGGAATTGTCTATGAGGAATATCGCAATCCGGCGACCCTTTACACGAAAGAGGACGGCACGCTCGGCATTAAAAAGACGGATATTGTTCAAAATGTGCGTGACAGAAATTATGTTTTAAAGAACGATGCTGGCGTTGCATACGATGTGGAGTATCAAGACGATCAGGGAAATTATATCTTCAAAGACTTAATCTACGAAAACATTCTCTCATACACCAGAACGGACAATGCGGACAAAACCACCGCGTCTAATTTTAGGTCAGCGCTAAATGAATATATGAACGTTGTGCGTGAAAACTATTCCTATCTCGACCTCGATGACGAAGAAACTTGCTTTATGTTTGAACTCGACGGAATCTACGATATTGTAAAAGACAACTACATGGTGGAAAAATATGAGCATATCTATAACCGCATGGCAACTTCCGGCTCGACGGTGACCAATGTCAATGTTGCCGATGTTGTGAGGTACTACGAAAACAAGGCGATTACCGACTATGAGACGTATGCAAATGACAGCGAGTCCTTCCAAACCGCCATTCTTTCACAGTCCACTATGCCAAACTACATCAACACCTCTGACGCTACCTACTTCGACGTGGCAGTTATCAAGATTGAGTATGATAGCACTAAAAAGGCGGAGATTGATTCTGAATATGAGCAGGGCGGAGATATTGAAAAATATCACGACCAGTTATTAGCGCTTTACGATAACGCCAGCGTCACAGTTAAAGACTCTTCAACCGGCGAGGAACTTCCAAACACCACCGCCAGCGCGTCCACTGTGCTATCGAAAATTAAAACTGCTTTACAAGCAACCGGCAACTATATCACCGTTGAACAGGTGAACAATGACCCAGATATGCTAAATGACGCTCTTGAGTCATCCGGCTTTGATTTTAGTCAGTATACTGACGAAACGGAGCGCGAGATGATGGAGAAGTACGCAGTACAACTTTATGTGGAAGAGTACAACAGCGATGTTGAGCGCAAAAAAGCGTCTGCTATAAGAGAATATTTCTATTACTACAACGATGACACCACTTACCTTAACGCCGACAAACTTTCGGTGTTCGGTATTTCCAATTCTGGCGAGGTGCTTTATAGCGACACCTACGCCGAGGCAAACTACGCCGAAGAAGGCTTTGAAGATTTTGAAATGTACAACGAGTTTCAAGAGGCTGTCAAATCTTTCTATAAAAACGGCACGCCAGAGGTGGGCGACCTTGCAACGGTGAACGGCTCCAGCCTCATTCGCGGAAGTGACGGCGTGTATATCCTCTTCTATGCGGGCGAGGTTAACAACCTTTTCTCGGGTGTAAATGAAGATTTCTCGCTCACTCAAATGGACGTTCAAAAACTTGCCAACACCTACCTCAATGTGTTCACAGAGAAAACTATCTTTGACCAAATCTATGACACTTTGTATGTCGACTCCGCTTATGGAAGTTACGAGGAAAGCACCATAGGAAGGCTTATCAACTCTCTCACCAAGGGCGCAGATAGTGGTGTGGTTAAGCACCATGATAACTACAAAGATATGTTTTAATGTCATATAATTTGCGCTACTAGCGGATAATTTCGCTGTTTTAAAAGCAAAACATTGCTGTGAATTTGTTAAAATATTGATTTTTAAAAGAAACTTTTGTTAATCATTGACAAGAGTTTCTTTTTTTGGTAAAATAAAATCGTATGGACGAAAAAGAGGCGCAAGAAGTAGAAATTCGCGAAGATGTGGAAAAAAACGAAGAAAAGCCCGTGGAAGATAAGGGCAAGTTTTTGGCGCGCCTAAAAGAAAAAAGAGCAAAGAAAAAAGAAGAAAAAATTAAAGAATTTAAAAAGCAAGACGACGAAAAAAAGGAAGTTGTTGAGGAAAAACTTGAAGAAGTAAATAAAGAAGTTAAAAAGGTCAACACAAAAAAACAAAAAATAATCAACTTTTGCTTTCTTATCTTCAATATCGCGCTTGTTGTTGGCATTCTCCTTTGGAATTTGCTTGGCTCCGATGAAGGCTTCACTCCGCTTTCACAACTAGATATACATTGGGTATTTATGCTAGTTTATGTTCTCTTTATCTTTTTGGCATTCATGTGCCACGTTTTTTGTGTGCACAGAATGATATACCGAAAAACCTTTAAGTCGCGTTGGATTTTGACATATAAGTCACAAGCAATTTGCCGATATTATGACGATATCACGCCACTTGCTGCCGGTGGGCAGGCGTTTATGACCTCATATTTAATAAACCGTGATGTGCCGGCGTCAACCGCGCTTTCCATTCCACTTGCCAAACTTGTTTTTCAAGACATTGTTTGGGTGATTGTCTGCTTGGTCTGCCTTATTTGTGCAAGTTTTAATCCGGCGCTTCAAGGTTTTACTTTCATTTCGGTGACAAGTATTGTTGGTTTAGTTTTGTCGCTCGGCATGATTGCTGCAATTCTATTTTTGTCGCTTTCGAAGCACGGCAAAAAGGTGATAGAGTGGCTTTTAAAACTGCTAAATAAAATGCACCTTATCAAAAACTATGAAAAAAAATATCAAAGTATCATGAAAACGGTGGACGATTACCAAGCGATAATGCGCGAATATAGCCGTTCGTTTTGGGATATTGTCTATCAAATGGTGCTGGTGGCCATGTCGAATATCATCACAAAATCTCTGCCGTTTTTCATATACTGCATCTTTAAGGGCTTTCCGGCAACCGGCGCGGGCGAACTTTACTCCACCTTTTTCATGGCGGCGGCGCTTATTGAACTATCGTCAAGTTTTATCCCCCTTCCGGGCGGTTCCGGCATGAACGAAATCACCTTCACGATCATTTTCAGCAATATCGGCGGGCTTGGCGGTGAGACCTTTTGGGCGCTGCTGCTTTGGAGATTTGCCACCTATTACTTCTACCTATTGCAAGGTATTGTCATCATCGTCTACGACACAGTATATGGAAACAAAAAATGGCAATGGACGAAAAAACGCTCGGCACTTCAAGAGGAAAGTCAGGCGTTTAAGGCAAAGCAGATTGAAATGTTTAGGTTAGAGAGGAGTAAGCGTCGCAAGCATGAGAAAACTGCAAAAACCGTGCATAATTAGACTAAATTAAATTCAAAATAAGGATATGAAAAAGACATATCCTTATATTTTTTCTATCATAATTTTGGTGATACTTCTGGCACTTTCCTTGTATCTCGGGTTCTCAGGCTATTTCTTTTCGGTTGCCATGTATGACAGCGCCTCCGATTTAACATTGGGCGAAACGGTGGAGGTGGAGATAACGCCTAACGAAGCAAGTGTGCTTTCGTTTACGCTGGACGGCTCCTACCTTCCGGGTGAAAAATTGCCACAGGTGGTGCAGATAAGGGCGAGCGACGAGGATAAAAATATGCGAGTGAGGGTGAAAGCGGAAATTTTTGCTAAGGAAAACCTCACACCAATAGACTTTGTGGCAAACGAAAATTTTGTTAAAGCAACCGACGGTTATTTCTATTTGGTGGACGATTTGGCGAGTGGAAACAAGGTGACATTTTGTTCTTATATCGTTCTGCCAAAGGATAGTGAACTGCAAAGTAAGGAAAAATATATCTTGTCAATTGTGGTGGAAAATGTGGACGCAAGTTTAGAAAATATTTGGGGAGAATATGAAATTGCCTAAATTTGCTGGACTTTTATCTCGATTTTTATTACAATAACAAAAAGAGGTTTTTCATGGAAGATAAAAAAATGCCAACGCCACCTAAGATTGTTCCACCTCCACCACCGCATATGAAACGGCAGGAGGGTTTATCTACGGCGAAGGAAGATAAGGCAAGCGCCTCAATAGATAATGCTCCTTTGCCAAATGAGAAGGGAAACGGCAAAGAAAATTCACTTGCGTCGTCAAGTGAAGAAGTGCTTTCCACAAATGATGAAAAGGTGAACGCTTCGCCGTCAGCACCTAAGAGCGAGGAAAAAGAAAACGTCGGCAAGACAGCGGATGAAAAAAGTAAAGAGGAAAAGGTTGAGAAAAAGAAAATCGACAAAGTCAAACTCCTTTCGTGGATTGGCGCTATCTTTGGCGGCGTGTTACTAATTGCGCTTATAGTGCTGTTGATAATTTATTAAAAGTTAAAAAAAGTGAAAAATTGAAAAAATAGCGCTAAAATGTGCAAAAAAACTGAAAAAAACTTAAAAATTCAGCATTTTGATGTTGAATTTTTATTTTTTGGCAAAAATTAGGCTATGAAAAAACTTATTGTGTTTATGATGATAGTCCTTATGGTGAGTTTAACTTATTTTGTTAAGAACGACTATAATCCGCTCTTTGCGTATGCCGGCACCACCAAAGTCTGCCTTGTTGTGAAAGACGGCGCGCTTAGCGAGGGCGAGATAGTTGACTCTGGCAATATCGACTTTGTTTACCTTTCCAAGGAGGCAGGGTTAAATGCCGTTTCAAAGGTGCCGGTGGAGGGGATTGAGTTTTATTTGTCGGGTGCAATACAGGAGGAAATTTTGACCATATTGAAAGCAAGCGTTATTAAAGAAAGCACGATTAATAACATTAATTTAGTCTATGCATATACGCCGTATTATCAAGATTCCATTATAATGGAAGGCAAAAAGGTCAACTTGCAACTTGCGCTTTATGGCGAGGAAATTATTGCGGGTTTCCCGATAATTTTGACGGGCTATTAAAAAATTTAAAAATTTATGTTTAAACTTTTTGAAATCTGACAATAACATAGGCATGGAGGAAAATATGGAACTAAAATCTAACAAATTCAAAAACTTTTTCAAAAGATACGGCGCGCTTGCCCTTGCGGGAGTGTTCACAGTGGCAATTGCGCTCACAGTGGCACTGACGGTGACAAACAGAGATTTGGAGGTCTCCACAACCGATCTCGCCTTCCAACTGCCGATGAATAATGCGGAGGTGATTCGCGACTACGACGAAAATTACCCACAATATTACGACATTCTCAACAAGTGGCAAATCCACCTTGGCGTTGATTTGACGTCAAACACTGACACAAGCGTAATGTCGGTTTTGGACGGCACGGTGACTGATGTTTACAGCAACAACCTTGAAGGTAACGTTGTGGAAATCACTCACGCGAATGGCTTTGTTAGCACCTACTCTTCACTTGCAGACGGCGTGCTAGTAAGCGAAGGCGACGAAGTTACAAAAGGGCAAAAAATAGGCGAGGCGTCCAACACCGCAGGCAAGGAGTTTGACGACGAGATTGCACTTCACTTTATGCTCTTTAAAGACGGCGTGGAAGTTGACCCTAACGACTATTTAGACCTTGGGCTTAAATAATTTCGCACTGTTTTAAGATGTAAGCAAAATCTTACAAAAATTTAAAAATCAAAATAGGCGCGCTTTAATGGTTTTGTGTAAAAGCAAAAAAATATTTAATTTGCGTCTATCTTAAAGAGAAAACTTGCTGGCGCTTGGCAAGTTTTTTATGTTTAAAAAATTTTAAATAAATATTTGATTTTACCTTAAAATAAGTTGATTTTTTGAAAGTAACTATGGTATCATAAACTAGGTGGAGGTCAAAAATGATAATAGAAAAAGTTAAAGAGTTGCTTGCAGAACAACTTGGAATTGACGCCGGCACTATCGCTGACGAAGCCAATATTTTGGAGGATCTTGGGGCTGACTCGCTGGATATCATTGAAATGTTGATGACGCTTGAAGACGAGTACGGCATAACAATCCCAGACGACAAAATCAATCAAGTTAAAACTGTTAAGCAAGTTGCAGAACTCATTGAAGAGTGCAAAAAGTAGACAAGTTTTATCATATTTCGACAAATTCTCTCATATTTTTTATATGGGAGGATTTTTTTATGAAGCCATATATCGAAAGTCGCACGCGAGAACTTGGAGAATATGTCTACCAAACTCACGATACCATAAGGGAGAGCGCAAAAAAATTTAACCTCTCTAAAAGCACCGTGCATTATGATTTGTCAAATAGATTAAAAAGGGTGGATGCCGAACTTTATAAGGAGGTCAAAAAAATTTTGGATTTGCACTTTTTGGAGAAGCACATAAGGGGTGGAGAGTCGACTAAATTGAAATATCAAAATGGCAAAAATAAATAAAAATTTTTCTCTCTAAAAACACCTTGAAATAATAAATAATTATTTCTCTAAAATGTGTCTTGTAAAAGTAAAAAAGAAAAATCAAAAAATATTAAAAAAATAGCAAAAAAATCAATTTTTTTTTGAAAAAAATGCTATTTTTTTATTATTTTTTGATTTTTTTATATTTTTTAAATAAAAATTAGCCGTTTTTTATTTTAAATAAATTTAGCAATAATTAAACTTTGTGGACTATTTTTTTAATATTTTACTTTGCTTTTATATAAAAAATCTTAAAATAAAATTATTCTTAAAATTTTAAATTATTTTTTAGACAAATTTGTTTTAATATTTTCCAAAATAAAATGTTTAAAAATATTCGATAAAATTTATCAAATTATTTTGATTTGCGCCTTAAATGATATATAATATATTATATATTTAAGCCTACTTGTTTAAATATTTATTTGCTTTATGCAAATATTATCTAAGGAGGAGTCATGAAAAAAATTGCACCCATAATGCTTTGCGTGTTTATGATGTTTGGTGGAATTGTGCTATCCGCTTGTTCGGGAAGCAATATCTCTTTGTCGCTCTCAACGAACTATGTGGAAATTTACACGAATGACGCCGACCGCGAAAATTACCAATCGGCAAATATCGAGGTTAGTTTAAATGGCTCCAATGACGGAATTGATGTTCAAGTTGAGTCTGGTGACGATGTTGTTACTATCGCCTCACGCGAAAACTCTTCTTCGTCGACCACTATCACCTTGAATGCCATTAAGTCTGGTGATGCAAGGGTGAAAGTTTATTCGCGAGAAAATAATGCGGTGTATGACTACCTCAATATTAAGGTCTACACCTTGCCAACCGCAACAAATATTATCGACCAAAATGACGATAACAACAGAACGAGTATGTTTGTGGTGAAGGACGGCGAAGGCGTGTCGCTTGAAGTTGATAAGTACATATCTTTTGAACCGGCCGATGTTAATGTTAAAGATATCTCATGGTCTTTCAACTCTCAAAATGAGGAAATAAGCACAGTTTATGAACAGGATATGGGCGATGGCACAACAGAGACTTATGCCGAGATTGTTAACAACACCTTGAAAGTTTATGATGCTTGTAACGAACAAACTATAACTGTATACGCCATTGTGGAAACCGACCGCTCGCTCTCTAAGCCGCTTGTGTTTGAGGTGATTGAGTCTTCGTCGATTAACTATTATGAGATAGGCGGTCATGAGATAGACGATGCTGACGGCGAGGTGGAATTTGACCTTGTTAGAAACAACTCGAACACTGACGCCTCAAGTGGTGTGGGTGTGTCGTCGATTTCCGGCGAAGTGTGCCTTACCACTTTCGACGAAAATATGACTTTAACGCCAAAGGCATATTTAAAAAATAGTGGAGTGGAGGTTGAAGCGCGCGAATACTTTAAGTTTACCTACAACAGCGTTTACGACGATGTACGAGGAAGGTTGACTTTCTACTTCACTATTGACGCGCTATATGATGACTACACCATGGAAAAGCGCTTTGGCGAACTATACTTTGATTTGGTCTTTGAATACAGCGAGTATGTCTATTCGATAAGCGCGCGCGAAGAGCTTGTCGGTGAGCCGGTGCTCAACCTTTCCTTTGTTCCGGAAAGCATTGTGCTTCGTGACCAAAGTGGCAACGACATCGGCGGAAATCCTATTGATTTATACTCGCAATACTATGGCTCTCAAGGCTATCTCGTGACCGGCTATGTCTACCCGGACGATGTGCCACTCAGTGACGATACATATCGAATCCAAATTGATTTAAGTGAATATATAGGTCTTGCGGACTCTGACAGTGAGGGCTTTGTTGACCGCTTCCTTCAAGTTTCTGATAGGACAGGGCGTAAGATTGAACTTGAGCAAGTGGGTAACTCGCAAACTTACCTTTCCACATCAATCGCCAACGGCACTTCGGTTTACTTAAGAAGTGGAGATCTTGGAGGCAACCCTTCGATAAATGGCTTTCCAATTTCCTTCCTTGCCAGCGTAAATTCTCATGTTGCCACCGAAAGTTTAACCGCCAACCTCTATTATATAACCACAGGCACAACAATGACTGTTGCTGAGGTAATTTACGACGAGGACGGCAACGAGTCTTTCGTGGATGACTACACCGCCGTAAAATATCTCTCTTCGGCGAGAAACAGCGCCGGCGTGGCGTCCACAAAGGAATATTTCTTTAGAATTTCCGGCATATCTTCTGCCGAGGGGCTTTCGCTAGATCGGGCGGAAAACCAAAACTTCACCATAACCATGGACGAGTACGCGCGTTCCGCTGACGACGAGGAACAGTTTGTTATTGTTAGGGTGACGGTGACGCCGAATGGCACGAATTTCCGCGACCGTACCACTTTTAGATTTTACCATAAGTCCGGCTTAACGTCGGATACGGTGACGCTAGAGACTTTTGTTCCGCTTGCGATAGCGTCGGTGCAAGATAACAATCAGGCCTCAAACAACATCTTTGGCGAAACGACCGAGGAGCAAAACTATCTTTTAGTTGACGGAGAAATTGTTGCCGAGGGCGCGTCGTCAACAACCTTGTCTTCAATTCTGGCTTCGGCTGGGTCGAATGTTTCCATTTTACTAAATTATCAAAGCGCCACACTTAACACCGTGGCAAACACCGCGGGTTATCAATTCTTCTTCCTAAATTACGAACTTTTAGACATGGAAGAGGACGAATTTAAGAGTTTGAACGTTGCGGATATTTTGAATTATAACAACGCCTTCACCTCCGACGGCATCACCGACTATTTTACCTACAACAACGGCGTTTTGAGCCTAAATGACAGCGAGTTTGTGGTCTTTGTAAAGGTGGAATTCTATGGCTATGACTCTAATCACAACGATGTTACATTGGTGAGGTTTTTCAAACTTGAAAGTTTTTATCCGGTGACCATTTTAAGAAGCAATGTCTCTGATGTCAATCTTCTCTCTCACCAAAGTTTGGCGGAGGGCGATGAAGAACTTTCGCAGGTTGATGTCACCTTAACGCTTAGAAGTGACAGTAAGGTGACAACATATGCTTCCGAAGATGAGCACCTTTCCTATTTCAAAATCATTTTAGGTGCAGAAACAAGTTATGTGGTGAACAACGACAACCTTGCAAACGGCACGCTTGAGGATGAGAATAACTCTTTTGAGAATATGCTATCTTTATATGATATTTCCTATATATATAACGATTATTTATACTTAACCAACTTTCGCCTTGTTGGTGGCAACACGTTTAGGTTTAATATACGAGCGGAGTCGACCAATTTCCAAAACCATGTCAATGATGTTGTTATGATTGAATATAGTTACGGCAGTGTGACGTACAGAGAGTCGATAAATGTCAATATCACTCAAGTTAATCGCGTGGAGGAGGTTTCATGGCTAAACGCCAATGCCGATTCCAGCATTTACCTCAATCTCGCAACCAATGATACCCTAGAGCAAAACTTCACAATTATCACCTCGGTGGGCCCAAGCGATGCTTACAACACCTCGCTTTCGCACGTCTATCAGCCGATGGATAACAACGGAGATATCCTTCAAATAACCACATCTGAAGTCGGGCAGACCTTCACGCTGTCCATTAATAGCGCCACAAGAGGAGGCTGGGGCTATCTTTACCTATTGCCAGCGGACATGATTAAAGCACAAGGTGGAACAAGAAGAGCGCTAGTGTATAGGCAAGATGATTTAGGCAATATGGTCAGCGAATTCCTTGCCCTTGATGATATCCACAGTTGGTATGACGCTGTTATTAATGGCGAGGAAGGCTATTTAAACTATTTCCTCAACAACGACGATGAGAGAATCTATTATCGCGATATAATTGTGCAGATAAGAATAACTGTTGCTGACGGAACGAGCGAAGAAACGGCAATTAGAATCTATGAGGAAGCGGATTTTGTGCAAGAGATACAAGAAAATCCTAGCCTCTTTTATCGCATAATGAACGATTTGACGCTAGAAGACTATAAAGAAAATTTCAACTTTTCCGGCATGATTTTTGGCGATAACGAGAATGTTTCCATAAATCTTAACGGCATAAGTTTGATAGGTGAACTTTCTGGCGTTGTGAAGGACCTAACAATCTATGGCTCTTCAACAAACGGTGCGTTTGTGGCAAGTAAAATTGGCGAAAGCGTGACAAATAACAACGTAATAAGCGCCGGTTATCGTCTGCCAACCGTGGAAAATGTGATTATAGATGTGCGCTATGACGATGAGAGCAACAGATACGAGCCGAGCGCTTTAAGTGGCAGTAGGTCGGAGAGCGGTACTACATATGCCGGCGCCATTGCCTCAGTGAACGGCGGAATTATTTTAGACTCTTATGTTTACGGCGTTACTCTAAACACTACGGGCGTAGATTATGTTGGCGGGCTTGCCGGCTGGAGTTACGGCGAAATCAGCGGTTCTGGCGTGGAATTTTATCAATTTGCGGGCGACGATAACAACTATACTAACACTTTTGCGGGTGGTACAATCGGCGGACTTGTGGGGCATTTGGGAAGTCAAGACTTCACATCTTCCGTAACAAATTCCTACGTCTACGCCTTCAATCTTAATGCCGGCGTTGGCGCTAGTGGAATTTCCTCTTACACATCAAATATTTTAGGCGCGCAATGGTTCGGCGGGCTTGCTGGAAGTTCCGAAGGGACGGTAAACATTGATACCTCTTTCGCCTTTATGGGTGAGTACGCAAATTTAATCGGCAATCTAGGGACGGGGACGAACATTACAAATGCTTACATCACTTACTATAGCATTAGCAACGGACTATATTACCCAAATTTCACATATTATAACGGGAACGGTGTTTTGAACACGGTTAGTTACAGCCAAATGAACACCATGCCTTGGACGGGGCTTGATAGCGCAATTTGGGAGTATGAAAATATTTCCAGCGAATACAACTTTGGTTATCCGTATTTTAAAGAGGTTAAACAAACAATGAGTGCCTCGGTTGAGCAAACAGTGCAGTTTGTTAGTGGCAAAAGTTTGCCTGTTGACGGTGGCGAAAATGGCATTTTGTTTAACTATAGCGTTCGCGAGAATGTGACGGGCGACATTGCAAACGGCGAACTTGAGGCTTATAACACCATATCTTTAAAAGAGTTGTTTGGAGTGACAGAGGCAGAGTCGAGAAGTCTACTTTTGTCGGTGGATAACCCTCTTTACGCGCACTTTTCTAACTCCTCAATTACGACGCTTATGACCACCGATAACTATGCCGGCAGAGTTGTGGGCGTGACGCTGACCAGCCGAACAGATTTCAGTAACAGCAAAAAGTTTAACATTATGATAATCGACGCCATACCAGAATTTGTTGTGACCGCAAATGACGTCGTACTGAGAGATGAGCAAATTTTAAGCGTTCAAACGGGGGCTAGAAATGCCCAAAGCGTGAGTGTTATTGTCGACGATACAATTTACCTAAATGGCGAAAGTTACACCTTGATTCTTGATGACTATGACTACTTTAATGAGTTCGATGAGACCAACCAATATGAGGGCGTGGAGAACTATTATTTTACCCATGAAACGCTGGGAAATGCCATTGAATATCAGGCGAATAATGCCTCGGAAAGCAATGTTAACGCCAATATTTATCTGGGCCTTACCAGCCTTGGCGCAAACTATGAAAGTTACAGTGAGGCGATAAAGATAAACAACACAAGAAACCTTCTTCTTTACGCTTATGACGGCGCAAATTCGCTTTCAGTCAGTGCGGACTTGCTTAGTTTTAAACCGCTTGGCACCACTTCCTTTACCGCCACAATAAACTCTGATAGAGTGGACGAAAAACTATTTATCGAGGTGGGATATGATGACGGAAATGACGAAGAGATCTATGATGTCATCTATTCTGACGATATGAATGGCACGGTTAAGATAAATGACAATTTAGAAATTTACTTCTCTATGACGGAGGAGAAAAACGGTAACAATATCTTTGTAAATACCCTTATCGGCGTGTCGCAAGATTATAGGCATAGGGTAGATAAAGACTATAATCTTACGCTTTACATTAGGCCGGACAGCAAGCGCACAAGCGATGATCTTCTTTCCACCATTTCTCTCACCGTTCTAAAGCAATCCATTGAAGATTTTAATGTCACAAACTACTCCCTATTAAGTAAGCAACTTAGAAATTCAAGGTGGTATTATGTGCGTAGCGAAAATATCACCACAACAATCGCGCCGGGCACGGAAACGATCCTTATGGTCGACGTCAATCCAAATTATGCACATATGTCTAACTTTACAGTGACATATACTCTCTCTAACCCTAGCGCTGGAACGGTGAGTTTGTCGCGCTTAATGTATAACAATAGTTATGGCTACTACGTTGACAGCACAACCACCGAGGCGCTCAATGCCTATAACTCCACCTTGCGCGGACTTAATGTGACACCGACTGATGACGATTTAAGAAATGGAGTTTACTATTTTAGGCTATATATCTCTTCAAGTTTCACGGCAAATTCTTTGATTAACCTAACCTTCACCTTCTATGACGGAGAGGAAGTGCTTAAATCGGAAACGGTGCCATATACTATCGATTACATTCAAGAGGCGGTTGTGCTTGTTAACGGCGAAACTTCAATAATGCTTGCTAGAGGTGATTCGGCTTCCGTCAGCGTGGAAGTGAACATCGACCAAACCCTAGACAGCATTTATCTAAGCGGTCACGGCGCTTACATCACCATGACAAACATCACCGAAACAATCTATCCTACCTACAAACTTTACACCGCTTCAATCAACACCTCGGTGCTTTCTACTCTTGCCTCGGGCGAAGAAACAGGCTCCTTCACGGTGGAGGCGTCGGTGGTAAGTTACATAAACGGCAGACCAAGTTATAAATATAGTTACGCCACCATTTCCCTTGTTGATTTTGTTGTCAACACAAGCGAAACTTCGCTTAGCACTTCAGGTTCAACCTCTATCTATGGCGGGGTGGAATACGACACCTTTAATTCCTACATGAACGCGTCAAACGAGTTGTCATTTAATTATTCCGTAAGCCCGTCAAGTTACACCTACAACACCGTCGAAGAGGAGATTGCGGTAAATGAACTTCTTCAAAAACAGCGCTCTTTCCAAAGCACCGGCTATTATGCCGACGCCGAAAATGGCTATTACATCAATTACGAAACGAATCCAATTTCCGGCGCGATAGAAAAGGTTTCCTTGAAGGAAAGACTTTATTACGCCAACAGCGACGGCACCTATACGGCGGTTTATAACAGCCAGCAAAATAGGTTCCTTGAAAATTCCACCTTCGATTTTGTGGGCGGTGATGAAGGAAATTCTATCACCATTCGCGGAAAGCAGTCGGGGAGCGTTTTGCTTAGACTTGAAACCATTATTATGGTGGGAAATAATATACAAAGATTTAACTATGACTTTGTTGTGCGCATTACCATTTGGACGGATGAAGAAGTGCCAATCCCAATCTACACGGCGGAAGAATTTTTGCGATACTTAAATGGAAATCCGGACTCTGAGGGCAACACCGATTCCGGCGACTATATCCTTATGAACGACATAATTTTAGATAGTTACGTGCCTCAATCGACGCAGTATTTCGATAGTCTCGACGGAAATGGCTACACAATCTACCTTAACTCCTTTACTTTTGACAACGCTTCGACGACATTAAACCTTGCTTTGTTCAGTGAAGTCACCTCAAATTCCACCATAAAGAATGTCAGAGTTAACCTCTATAATGCGGGGCAAATAACGGTGAATATTCAGCAGTACGATTACATCAATATTGCCGGCTTTACCCTTCTAAACAATGGTATCATATATAACTGCGATGTCGTTTCCTTCTATGATGTCAATAACTCAAGTTATCGTGTGGGTGGCAATAACGGTATCGTTGTAAGTTTCGTCCGAGGAAATGGCGGTCAAGCAGTTGATTTGACTTCTGGCGACATAAGGCCAGAAAACATCAATATCGCCGGCTTTGCGCTTGATAATAATTCGATAATCACCAACTCGCGCGTTGGCGGTGAAACATATAAATGCATCCGCGAAGAGTTTGATGAGCGCTATTACGACGAAATGTCACTCTCCCTCTTCACCATACAAGGGCAGGGCTATGTTTCCGGCTTTGTAGGTGAAAACTCTGGCACTATCTCGGCGTCGTTTGCTAGCAACATGGCAATCAGCAACAGTATGCAAACCACGCTTTCAGAGACTGCCGGCTTCGTTCTAGAGAACCTTGGAACGATTAACACCTCCTATGTGCGCGGGCAGTACTCCACCGCCGATGACGATGAGTATTATTACGACGGGTCGACAATTTCCACCACCGGCAATGTGGGCGGATTTAGTTATTACAACAATGGCACAATAAAAAATAGTTACGTCAACTTCGCCATTGAAATTGAACAGTCAAGAAGTTATATGTCGGCGGGCTTTGTTTACCGAAATGGCTCGGAGGGCATTGTAACGCTTTGCTATGCGCAAGTGAAAATGTCCTCTTCAAGCATAAACGATATGAGCTTTTCCGGCGTCACTGAAGGCGGGGTGAGCCTTAACGAGAATGACGACGGCATCTCTTATTGCTACTACTTCTCTGACGAGCGCGATATCGACATTCAAGGGGAATATGAGGGGATAGGCGCCTACGCCATTTCAACAGTTGACGACGAGAGCGTGTATTATAGGTTCAGTTTTGCCTCAGAACAAAACGCTGTGGACGGCATTTGGACGATGCTTGGCGAGGGCAGAGGCATCACCCTTGCAAGCGCTGACCACATCGCTTTCTCGAATAGGTACATCGTTTACGACGAGGAAAACGAGGAAGAATATGCGCTATTTTACAGCACTCTGCGCGACTACACCACAAGGCTTCAAGTTGACCTCTCTTACGGCTCGCTTAACAACCCTATCATCATTAGAAGCGCGGAGGATTTCGCAAGAGCCACGGGCAGGGCAACAAGCGAGGAAATTTCTTCCTATCAAAATTACTATAACGATTATGAAGTGTTTGGAAACTACCGCTTTGTCAACGACATTGACTTTAGCACCATAGACCAAAACTTAGACGATAATAAAGCGGTAAGGCTGACAACCACCACCAAGGAATTTTCTGGTATTATTGACGGAAATGGCTTTACCATTTCTAATATCGTGCTGGAAAGTTCGGGCACCCTTGAAAATTACGGACTTTTCGCTAGCATAAATAACGGAACAATCATGAATTTGGGACTGGAAGTGGCGTCGGTTCACAACGGAACGGCAAGTATTGTTGGAACTTTGGCAGGCACGGCGATAGATTCTCGCCTCATTGGGCTTTCGCTGTCGCTTGCTGGCTCGCGCGATGACGAGGACGCCCTTGTTGCCATTTCCATACACGGAAATAATATCGTTGGCGGTGTTGTTGGTGCAGTTTTTGGCAACTCTAAACTTTCAGATATCTTGATTGAAGATATCGACGTCGCAGCGAACTATTACGACGAGTATAAAACGGTGACAAACAATAACTACAACCCAAACAGCACCCTTGTAGGCGAAAGTTTGAAAAAAATCGTTGAGGCGGGCGGGTCGCTTTCCAGCGCCGTTTCCAATCTCTCATATGCTGGCGGACTTGCGGGCTACGTCGACATCTATGAAGATATCGACGAAGAAAATGTCACCTTCAGCGGTTCGGTGGACTACTCCACCTATGACCTTTTGACGATAAGAATTTCTAACTCCATTAACATCTACGGCGAGGTTGCCGGCGGGCTTGTGGGATATTTAAGTGGAACAACAACTGCCTACGATATGGGGCTAGAGTTAAATGCCGACATGGCGCTTTCCACACCGTCATACATCACGGCTAAAAACCTCTATGCGGGCGGAATTGTTGGCGAAAGTTATGGCGGACTATTTGCTTGCTACGCTGAGTACACAAGAGAACTTCAAGACACAATTGAAGAGAGTATGTACCGTTATTATAACTCCTCAGCGAATGTCGAACGCGGACAAATGAGCATTTTCTCTTTCACGGAGTCGGAAACCGGCGTGGGCATTACGAGCAGATATAACGACCCATACTTTGTTGGCGGACTTGTCGGCTATGCGGGCGGTGGCTTTATCTCAACATCATACAATAGGTTGAACGTCGTTTCCAATACTTCTCATAAACGAGATTATCAAGCATATTTCGGCGGACTTGTCGGCTGTGTGGATAGTGATGACTATTTCTCCTCCCAAATTCTTAACACAAGAGGGCAAGTTTCTTACTCGCTCAATGAAACCTATTTCAGCGGAGTGCTAAACTCCACCACCGCCGCTTCCATGGGTGGTGCTGTTGGGTTAATCACAAGCGATAGCATTGTGGAAATGCGAAGGGTGAACTCCATTCCTTACTATGATTCTAACTCTGATAGGTCAAAAATTTTCGGTCTTATTGGCGGATTTGAAACGAATGTGAACACCGACGGCGGACTGAGTTTGACAAGACCTTCTCACCTTTACCTTATGGATAACGCCAATGGCTACTACGACATTATAACCAACACAAGGCTCAGCGGTAACACCTACGAAACCACCACAACAAGCATAGCAGTATCCGCAGAGTACCTTGCGCAAAACGATGTGTTGGAAAATGACGCGACGCGCTATAACTACATTTTCAGCTATCGCGACTCGCTTATCGAAACCTTTAACCCAGATATTTCCGACGCTGCAACAGACATAGATAGCGCTCAAATTATGCAAGTGGAGTGGATAAGAAACCTCTCCACCATGGAATCGGCATACACAAGAATGAATCAATATTTCCTAAGGAACGATTGGGAGCCTGACTATTGGCAACACGAGGTTGGCACTCTTTATCCGCGTATTGTTTTAACCCCAAGAACTAACACCGTCTACCTCGACGCCTATGAGGAAAGCATCAGAGAAGTTTTGGATATCATAAACGAAAACTCCTCTTACACCGTGATTGTGCGCGGGCTTATCGACCCAGAAAATCCAAGTTTGGGCTACACCGATGTCGACCTTAGACCATATCTCGACGCTAGCACCACGGCGCGTAACTTCTCTGGCAGATTTGTGTCTTATGAAGAGTATATGAACTCCAACACCGAAGGGCTTGTCACTGCGGGGAAAGAAGTATTTGACGGACCATATATCATCGGTGGCACTGCCGGCGAAAATGTGGGCATTATCCTTGACCAGCCTATCTTTGAAACGGTGGATTATGGCTTTGAGATGGGCAACCTTAACATCTATTACACCAACAGTGGCAACGTTTCCACAACTTCCTATACCTCGCTTTTGGTGGCAAGAACGGCAACTAACGGATATTTCCATGAACTAGATATCCACCTCAACAACCCTCTCACCTTGCAAGCGGATTCCTACGGCATGGCGGGACTTTTAACTGCCGAGTCTATCTCCACCGATTTTGTGGATATAAACATCATCTTTAGAAGAGCGAATTTAAACGATAATTCTGTCGATTTGACATTTATCGATTCTGACGCCGAAAGGCTAAACGGCGGAAGTCAGTATTTCGGCATTTTGTCGGGCAGAATGCTTCAAAATTCGGTGTATAAGGCGATGACCATTTCGAACATCAACTTTGCTGTGGAGCAAAAGCGAACGTCGAGCCAGCAGTCGGGCGGAGGCACAGCCACACAAAATTCTAACATCAATTTCAATTTTGTTAAACAAACAGATAACAGTTACGATTTGTATTTTGGTCTATTGTCTGGCGACAGCAGTGTGGAAGCGGGCAGTAATCCTTCGCGGTTTAGAATGACCTCGCTTAATAGGTATCAAGGAAATAACTATAATATCAACATAACTTTCACCAAAAACGACTCTTTATCCGGCGACCAAAATATCAATAACGCCTACATAGGTTCCTACTTTGGAAGGGCTAATTTCGGCTATATTGAAGGTGTGTTGGGCGATGATAATTATCCACTAAACAACATAACCATATCTCAGAATCTTCCGGTTACCACTGAATATATAGGGCTTGGTTTCGGCAGATTGGTGGGTAATGGCAGTATGAATATCACAAAAGATAGCGATGCAGTTGTCAACTTTGTTGCTAAAGGTAGTGTGGTGCAAGAGGGCACGGTGGAAACCGCTTACATCGGCGGGCTTATCGGTCAGGCTGAGATGAATTTAAGTATCGACAGCAACATTGAAACCGGCTTGTCACTTGCTGGCGCGGAAAATATCACTTCCTCTGCAAACATCGGCTCCATTATCGGCGTACTAAATGGCACCTTCTCGGCTAAGTCGTTTAGCACGGAAAACTCATTAACTGTGAACACTTTGGGCGGCGTAGATATCAATTACGGGCTTATTGGTGTTTTAAGTGGCAGAGCAAGCGTGGAAATGGGCGTAGACACTGACGCCGACGCTATGCTTTCGCGTGATGATATCACCATTTTGAACACCACTGGCAATGTCAACATCGGCGGTGTGGTTGGTAAGGTGGAAAGCACAAACAGTGAAAACGCTGTTACCATTTCAAATTATCTTAATTTAAGCACCTATACCATTGAAAACTGCGCAAATGCGACGGTGGGTGGTATTGTCGGCGACGCCAGCACGGCAAGTTTCACTATCACTTCCTCCGGCTTTGGTGGAAAGGTATTACTGAGTAGTGTAAATAACAATCAAGACTTTGCTGTTGGTGGAATTATCGGCAGGGCGCAACAGTCAACCTCGCCAAGCACTTTAAGCAATATCTATTCCTTCGGCGATGTGTTTGTAAGTTACGCTAATAATGACAATAGATTAAACACCTATTACTTTGGTGGCGCTGTTGGCTTCTATGAGGTGCAAGAGGGCTCAAATGTCAATTTGACCATTCGAAATTCCTATTCCTTGATGTCATCGTTCAACGATAGGGTGACAAACGCCATCGCAAATTACGCCGTTAATGCCTTTGTTGGCTACGGCGCAGATTCGGTTACTTACAGCGGAAATTACTATGCTTCCGGTGTCACCTTCGCCCTTCAAACGCAAAGCGGAAATAATGACACCTACTTCATCGCTCACAACGCAAGCGCACCAACTTATTATGGTTACACACTCAGTAACAACGAGGTGCAAGCGTCTAACACAAACATTGTTGCAAACATAAGAAATGGCATTTCTAATATTGTTGGTGGCACTAACGCACTGGACGATATTAAAAAACTCAATCCAACCCTTCTTGAAGTGGGCGGAAATGGGGCGTTTACAGGGGTATTTGACAATAGCACAGCGCGCGATATAAATTGGTTCTATGTTGGCAGTTCCTTGGGCGACAGCGATAACTATATCACTGCAAGAATAGCAACTTTGAATAATGCGGTCATCGTTGGAAACGGGCAAACTATCAACTTCCGCTCAAGCGAGGACGCCACCGAGGTTGGCGAAGAGGCGACGTCAGATTACGGCTTTATTGGCGAGATGTCAACACTGGGCAATTCTTTCTCGGCGGTGACAAACTTAGTTGTTAATAACACTGTAAGCGTTGTTTCAAACAGCGGTATTGCTGTTGGCGGTATTGTTGGACACATGGGCGCTTCCAATGGAGGCACGTCCATTCTCTACGCTGTGGGCGTGAGTGGCGAGATAATCGTCGGCGGAACGGGCAACATCTACGTTGGAGGACTTGTTGGTAATATGCAAGGCGAAGGCATGATAAACAACGCATACTTCGACGGCGATATCTATTATTCGGCAGGCGCTAACGGCACTGCAACTGGAATAGCATATAGCCAAAGTCACTTAGAAATTTTAAACACATTCTCGGCTGGCTCAATTCAAACTCTGTCGAGTCTAGGATATGTAAGTTTGTTTAACGACTCTTCTGCATCCACTGTAACACGCATATTTGACTCCTACACAATCATGCAACACTTTGGGAACACCGACTATGACGCTGGAATTTATGAAGGCAATTTAGGCACATTCGTTGGCACGCAATCAAATTGCTTATCCGACTCCTCGGGTGTTTCGTACGCGACGCGCTCGGTTGGCTACGGCGGAGCAACTTACAGTAAAAATTCGCTTGTTGTCAGCGAGGACGACGCGGGAACAGCAAACAATAACAACGGCTATGTTGAGGTTGAAAATGGCACGCGCGATGTTTGGTTCTATTCGCCATACAAAAACTACGGCTACGGCACCACCGGCTTTGGATTCCTTAGAAATGTCACCATTGCAACGCGCGAAAGTGTGCAGACTGGCGATTCCGAAACGGTCAACTATGAGTACACAAAGTATGCGATAAGTGATATTGCTAATATTGAAACAACCACCACCGACTTCTTCTATCCAATTCTAAACAGCGCACAATTTAATGCAATGATTACCTTGTCAGGAGCGGCGGATGTTGCCGAAAAGGATAGACAATATATGCTCCGTTACGATATCACGGCAAATTTAGATAGAGGCAGTAACTTCTCTAACCCTAGCGCGCCTTTCACTTTGGACGGCAGAAATAACACGCTAACGCTAAATTCCTCTTCTTCAAATATGAATGTCGCACTTTTCAATGTTATTTATGGCAATCTTGAAAACCTAAACTTTAAAGATGTAAAGGTTGAAAGCACAGACTCAAGTCTCAATTTAGAAAATGGCATGAGCGTTTATGGCACGCTGGCAAATGCCTCCTATAACGCGCGCATTGTGAATGTGACCATGCAAGGAACACTGGCGGTTACCGATACTTATAAAATTGTTGGTGGCGTCATCGGCGTGGCTGTAAACTCTGAGATAAGAGCGGTGGAAAGTGTTGTCGACTTCGCACTAAATGCGGACAGTAGTAACAGCATTGTTGGCGGTGTTGTTGGCTATGCTATCGAAAATGGCGACGCACGAGAGGATATTGCAGTTGGCATCTTCTATTCGTCAAATGCTGGGAATATCAGTATAGATGACCCTTATGCACGAAATGTTGGTGAAAATGAAAGTAGCACGGAGGAAGGCGGACAAGATTTAGTCTTTATAACCGCAAGTTTGAACGGCGATGCATTAACCCTTTCTTCAAAAGGTACTATAAGCGCGCACACAAGCAATGTGGGCAATGGCGGAACAAGTGATATGCAATTAGATTCCAACCTTTCCAGCATAATTGGCGGAATTGCCGGTGTCAGCGAGGTGAATATCGACCACTCATACAACTCGGCAACTCTTATAAATGGATACAGACAATTTACAAGTGAGGAACAACATAAAATCGGAGCAGTTTCCGCGGGCGGAATTGCGGGATACTCCACGGCGGATATCTCCAACTCTTTCAACGCTGGCTATGTTGTTGCGGGAAATATGTATAACTACTACGAAACGGTTGAAAGCGCAAACGTGGAAAGAAAATATGGCTACGTGGCACTTGCGGGCGGAATTGCAGGCTACACCACAGGTTCGATAGGCGCGAACGGCACAAGTTACAACGACGGCAAAGTGCAATCGGTGAGTTATTTTGATTCCAAAGTGCCGGCGGGAAATGACGGCTCAGAATACCAAATTGAACTTTCCAGCGTTACATGGGAAATGAACAACACGGGTTGGGACGGAACCGTGGATGGCACGGGTAAAACTATCAACGAAACACTAAACGATTTGGAAGATTATATCAATAATGCTCTTTACCCGGGACAGGGTGATGCATATGACGGAAGTATGTATAATAGAAAAGACACTTCCATTTCACTTACCTTCAACTTTAAGATAAAAATGAACACCATAAACACAGCAAGGCTGACGCATGCTTATGCACTCGGCTATCAAGGCGCAGAGAGCGAAATGAACGGTGCGAATGGTCAGTATGCCGAAATTGTCAATGACGGCTGTATTGGTCTTATAGAAAAAGACGTATCGTTCAACGAAACCATTCAACGCTACGGCGGAGTGACACTTTCCTATCCATATATCTATGACTGGGTGGAATTTGCCGAAGTTGACGAAAATTTCGTGGCAAGTTATAGCCAAGAAGGAAACGGCGAATCCTCTTCGGAAAGCATGAACATGATAAGCGCTTACGATTCCTACGGCTTCCCAAGCAGACTCAATGTTTATTATAAGTATTCGTTTGATATGAATGTTCTTAGCGCAAACCGATCAAGGAATTATCATAGTTTATGGCGTTTGGCTGGCTCATTAAATGCGCCGACGAATAGATATAAGTTCACTGTTACTGACAAACCTTACGACAAAACTCACACCGTTTCTGCGGAAGGAGAAGTTATAAGCCTTGATTTATCCGTTCAAAATGCGCAAGGGGTATTGCCGGGCGGTGAAACTGAACACTACTTCTCAATGCCGTTCTATCAAGGTAGTGGCGCAACCGGTTATGACGGCAGTTCCTATGAAGAATATATGTATCGCCTAAACAACACTTTGAGTTTGTATAATAACTACACAACAGCCAGCATGGGCACGGACATCTCGCAAGACTTAGAAAGGTTGTACGGCGAGATTAAAACATATGTTTCAAACAACACGCCGGAAAAGAAATTTAATATACGTGGCAACACTTTCAGCATGGTATATAGTGGTGACCAACTCTCTGCTTACACCAAAGGCGTTTCCTTCACGGGGCAGATAGAGATAGGCAACGCGCCAACTCTATCGCGCGACGGTGAGGAACTTTCTAGCACAAGCGCGGGAATTAGAGTGAAAGATATGACCTTTGACATCTATAACGGCGCTACGCAAGTTGCTTTAAGTCCACTAAGTTACACGGCATATATCAGCGAAAACACAATTTACTACACTGTTTACTACGATAAAGACGCGTTGTCGGAAAATTTTGGCGGTGAAGACCTTGATTTAAGCGGTTTGAGTATAGACGCGGGCTACACACTTGAATACACCTTCCGCGACAGCCTCACGCTGACAAAGAACAATGTCATTCAAGACGAGGAAATTGTCATCTTCAAAATTATGGACGAAGATACTCTTACCGCGATAAGTTTTGAGGAGTATTTCGCCGAACTAGACAGCATTCAAACCAGCGAACTGCCTGTGGAATTTGAGGGAATTGATGACGAAGTTATTGCACCGCTTTTAGGTGATGACGGAAATTATCGCATAACTTATGGCAACTTGCCTAATTCAACTGGCGAAAAAGAGGCGTATTTCAGTTTCAACTCCGTGGCAGATGCTGATGCCTTTGTTGGTGCGCTTGATGAAAGCGGAACGGTGAATATGTACTTCTATTATCAAACTTATGGCTCTGGCGAGTATGAGGACGAAAATATCGTCACTCATGTTGGCGCTCTTAGCGACATTTCGCAAGACTATATATTTGGCATAGGCGAATTTGGTGATGCCGGAACAGTGTTAACTAACACTGCGGGCGTTTCGCTTGATGAAACGGCGGGTTCGTCGATTATGAGGTTGATGTTCCCTAACAATTCCGACCTTGGTGCGATTAAAGTGGAATTTGAGAATGGCAATATCTACTTCTATCCTCAGACCTCTGACGAAGATAAATTCAGTTACTATATCGACACCTACGGCACTGGGATTGAGGTCAGCGCTGTATCAAATGGCACCAACTTCTATATCAACCTAGATTTTAGCATGGAGACCAACAGCGGGCTATATTCCGCATGGCAGAGTATGCTATCAAGCGCCACAGTTTCCACAGCAGAAGCGGTTACGGACAATAACACAGTGACAGTGCCAAACAGGATAAGTCAAACATTGAATGGTGTCAACGTCACCTATATTTTGGACCGCTCTAATACAACCGATTTCACCTACCAAGATGTTGGAAACAGCGTGGAAGTTACAAGAACGGGCTCTCAAGCCGTATTCACGGCAAACTATAACTACGCGGGGGCCTCTGTTGGCGGGGTTGGTAATGTGCAGTTTGTAACAATTAGTGACAACCTCTACTATGTCAACAGCGACTACGTCCTTCGCGTTGGTGAGAACGGGCAAGTGTCTGGCATTCGAGATAATAAGGGCGCAACTTACGAGTTTACAAGCGGCAACACCGACACTGTGTATGGCTTACTCACCGCTGGCACTTCTTACACGCTGACCACAATTGAATATAGCAATGCAACGCTAAACATCTATCGTCATGCTGGCGGTGAGATTAGGGTTTATGAGTTTAGCGGCTCAGCGTACATTGTTGACGGCGCAGATAGGTACGTTTATGTTAATGACACTTTAACAAGCGTAACAGCAATAGATGAGGACTACTTCTTTGTGGCAAACAATGGCGCGCTTAGAAACTTCACTTTAACCGACATTGTTCTAAGCGACGACGATTATTACCTTGTTTACAGCGGTGGGCTTTTCGTTGGTAATTTTGGCGCGTACTCATATGATCCAAACAGCAACACGGCAACTTACGGTGGTGCAAATGTTGAATCCATGATTTACCGACTTAACCTGTCAGATTTAACTGGCACCTTTGATATCACAACAGAAACCGGCAACGAAACAGCAAATTATTCGGGCGGATATAACGGCTGGTTTGAAAGCGATTACGAGTTCTACTTTGTGGCAACAAGTGTGGTGGACACATCATATGACGCCTCAGACCTCTTCCGCACACAAGTTATCACTTTCGACGAAAGTGGACTTCAAGTGTTGATTGACGATAATGCTTACAACTCTTTACAAATCAAACAGTATAACCGCACGCTCTCTGACCCTGAGAGGTTGCAACTATTCCACGGCACAACCGAAATTGACTACGACCCTTCCGGTGACGCCGTGTGGGATACTTCAAATTCTAGTTCGTTGTTCGCCTTCGATTCCTTCTTCATTGCCTCCCTTAGCGACGAGTTAACCGACGGCGTTAGCAGTGTGGCTTTTGGAGCGCACACCGGCGAGGTGGTGTTCAAAGCGGACGTTACAAGCGAAAATAGTCACACCTTAACTTTAAGCGAAGAAGAGGCGACAGAGAAAGAAAACGAAATTTTAAGATTCACAAATGCACACAATATCATCTTAGGCGACAATGTTTACTATGAGGGCAACATGATTTTGAATGGCACACAACTCTACGGCAACAGTTATGTTATCAACGTCTTTGGCAATATGAACGCGTGGAAAAATATGATTGAAGTCAACGCAACGGCAGACAGTCAAGGACTTATCACAGACACTTCCTTTGCCTTTGCGGTGGACTTGACAAGTTACGCTTATCGTGGCGAAGGGGTGACCGAGGATAACGATCATTACGACAGCGCACTTATCTATGTTGGCGCAGAAAATAATGGCGGAATGCTTAGTAACATTAAATTATACGGGTCACTTAGAAATGTAAGTTCCGACACCACCGACGAGTTTGGCAACGTTGATTGGAGGACCAGAAATGCTGATGGGCGGGCTTACATAGATTCTTCATATACAGAAGCGGAAGTGTTATTAAGAAAAATTTCCCTTCTTTCGTCAAATCTAACTGAAGATAGTTCTAATCTTCAAAATATCACATCAGCAATGACCATTCAAGGCAAAAGCGCAAAGGCGAATGACCGTATTGTTGCCAGAATGACGGTATCTTCTGGTGATGATTTTGGATATAACCAATACAACGTTAAAGACGGCGCGAACGTCAATGTTGTTTTAAGCGTCGGCGAACAGGTCAGCGCAAACAAAACCTATGTTGTGCTGGGCGACGGTGCCAATGGCGCCAATGGCGCAGAGGGTAGCTCTACGGGTGCCAATGGTGGTAACGGCGGTAAGGCAGGTATTGTTGATAGCACGGGGAAAGATGACAAAACTAACGAAGAAAATGGCGCAACAGTATTTTATGGCATCGACGGCTTGGGTGGTAACGGAGGAAACGGTGCGGACGGCAAAAATGCTTCCTACTATTATGTAAACATCATTATACCACGAATAGATGCTAGCACAGGTGGCGGAGGCGGTGGCGCCTACGGACTTGACGGCAATGTTTACAAGCTGACGAACGCAGACGGCACATATACTTTAACTTATAATGGCACAATTGAAACGACGGTGTTATCTAATAGGCGTCAAGCAAGAGATTCAAAAAATATCGACGGCACTCAAATATCCGCACTTGCCGGCAACGGCGGAACAGGTGGACTTGGACTTATCTATATCGGCGGTGTTAGTGATGATAATGTTTATGACGCCTTCAATAGAGATCGAGGGTCCTTAGGTCCGACTTATCCAAACGAATACGCAACCTCATGGTATATCACCGCTGCCGGCGGTGGCGCTGCGGGAAGAAGAGATAACTATCAAGGTGCTGGCGGAAGGCGTCATGTTGGTGAAACCGGCGAAAGTGGAATGGCTGGGTATGAGATTGGAACTAAAGGCAGTAGTAGTTTTGAACGTGGCAGTTTTACTCATGGTGAAGTAAATGAATATTCATATATATACACAAGTCAAGCAAAATCAAGTTATTATTTTGCAAACCATCATGGAGATTATCCAAATGAATTCTTATTTGGAAATCTGCAATATATTCCTGCCTTCTCACATTGGTACATTACTCCTGCATCATATGGGCATGATAATGTGAATATCATAGTAAGACCTCCTGATGGTTATAATGATGATAGATATGGAGGGGTCTTGCTTGGGCGTGAAAATTCAACATATGATGATGTTTCCACACTTACTGGATACTTTAACTACTTCCTAGCCGACAAAACTAGTATTTGGAAAGATATCTATTATGGTGGTGCCGGAGGATACTTTACGACAAGTATTAATCCGAATGGTGTTTATCCGGAAATGTATGGTGGGACTCCATATACCAAAGAAATTTTGGGATATGTATTGTTTGAAGACGAAATTGCAAGTTATTCCGGTTACGGACAGTACTTCTTCACTAGAAATGATATGGTGACAAGTGGTGGCTCGTTCGGTATGGCGCAAGGGGTGTATATCAAATAGGCTGGTGGCAATTAAAAACATCCCTTTTGCCATGCTTTAAAAAAATGCATACATTTGGTTTAATTTTGGCGGTTAGCGCTATAGAAAGGTGCATTTATGGTGAATTGCTTAGTTCTTTGTGCACTGGCAAAAATATCTA
This sequence comes from uncultured Clostridia bacterium, assembly GCA_944349515.1. Lineage (GTDB taxonomy): Bacteria > Bacillota > Clostridia > Christensenellales > UBA1242 > Caccovivens. The sequence continues at coordinate 35,502 of CALVNE010000004.1, forward strand.
AATATCACGCTAAAATTTTCCATTTTATTTGACATAAACTTATTTTGCTTAAATTAAGCGAAAATACAAAGGAGGAAATATGAAAAACGACGATATTTCGCATGACGGGCATAGGGCGCGCCTCTTGGACCTTGCGTGCAATGCCGGGCTTGACAGCATGAGCGACGTTCAAGTTGTGGAATTTCTTTTGACCTACATCTTTCCACGTGGCGATGTCAACCCGCTGGCGCACCGACTACTTGACACCTATGGCGACATAACTCACATAATCAACGCGAATGTTGCTGAACTTATGACGGTGAAGGGCTTAAACGAACGCTCGGCGAAGAAACTTTCTAAGTTTGGCGATTTGTTCTTCGCCTACATCACCGCGCGCATGAATAAAAAATTCCACGCCGCTTGCGAAGGAGAAATTATCGACGCCGTGGAAGATTTATTGCGATTCCGTAACGACGAATTTATGCTACTGCTTGGCTTTTCGCCCAAAAATTACCTCTGCGGTAAGAAAATGGTGACCCGCAATTCCAAAAACGAGGTGGGCATGAATGTTATGGAATTGACCGCCTTTCTTTCCTCCGTTAAACCGCACGCGCTGGCAGTTGCCCATTGCCACCCCTATGGGATAAGCGACCCAAGCAAAGACGATGTGCAAACGCTGGCAAAAGTCAAAAAAATTTGTTACGATTGTGGCGTTCGACTGATTGATTCCTACATCGTCGGCGAGGACGGCGTGTTTAGCCAAACAAGAGGTTTTAAGGTGAGAAAATACACCGACGTAGACGACCTTAGAAAAGCCTTTGAAACTTTAAGCGAAAACAAAGACGAAGAATAAAGGTTTGCTTTATTAGGTTTCGACATGGGCGCAGTCATTTTGGCGAGCGCTGTTCTCCATGATTTTGAAATTTGTTAAATTTACGCTAAAAACTTATCACAGTATAAATTGGTTTATATATAAAATATGCTTATTTAAGCAACATTAAATTTTAAACAAAAAAACTTCTAATTAAAAAACTTCTGCAAATTTTCCGCAGAAGTTTTTATATTTCCCTTTATTTTTTGTGACATTTGATAAATTTAATTCAGTTTAAAAATTAATATTTGCCTATTTTAAATTTTCATTTAAATTATTATTTTGATTATTTTAAACCTTTTTAATCGACATATTCGCCTTTTGCGCCTCTTAAGTTTTTTTGCACACTTTTATTTTTCTTAACTTGCTAAAACTTAACCTATTCGCAAAAGGTAGTAGGTGACAATTACGCCAAGTATGGCGCCAAGGAAGGCAAAGAGGAAGCAAAGAAATGCCACAAGTGCCGTTCGATTTTTTTCTCGACGGCTGGGTTTTTCGTTTTCAATCGTTTCGTTGCCATAGGGCAGAACGGCGAGGCAGTAGGTGTCGTCATCGTCGTATTTTATCGAAATCATATCCTGCCTTTCAAGGTGGGTGAGGATATGGCGAATGCCGACGCTGTCGGTGCGATAGTGTTTGGGTAAGGCTGAAATAAGGTCAGCGCTTTCAAAAATCTTATAACTTCCGCCCACGCTCTCCTTGGCGAGAATCTTTAAAACAAGCATACTTTTACTGTCTAACATATTTCTATTTTTGCTATCTTTGCCTTTTTTATTCTTTTTCGTCCACTTTCGGGCGAATAGCAAACCTTTTTAAGGTTATTGTAGGTCTTTGATGCATTGTGGATATTATACTTTTTTGTTATTTTTAGTGCTATTGTTAATATTTTTAGCATTTTAAGCGCATTTATCTAAATTTTTTTTGTTTTACGAAATTTTGTGTTCTTCTTTTTGTTTAAATTTTTTTAATACGCAAAACCTCGAAATTTTCTTGCCTAAGTAAGCGCAATTATCTTTAAAAGAAAAGTCATTTTTGTCAAAGATATTTTTTGCTTGTTTTTTCTGGGAAAAGGTGGTAGAATATATCTCGAGAGTATTTTAAGGAGTTTATATGTTACTTTACGGCGATTATCACACCCACACAACCTATTCTAGAAACCATCACGGCAAGGGAACGGTGTTAGAGAATGCCTCCGTTGCCGCCAATAAGGGGCTAAAGCAGATTGCCATAACCGACCACGGCTTTAACCACCAATTTTACGGCATAAGGCGCAAGGATATCCCAAACCTTAAAGAGGACATCTTAAACGCGCGCGAGGTTTCGGGCGTTGACATCCTCTTGGGCGTGGAGGCGAACCTTATCTCGCTCGACGGCGGGGTGGATATCCGCGAGGAGGACTATGAGTTTTTGGATATCTTTTTAATGGGCTATCACAGAATGGTCAAAACAACCACCATAAAAGACAAGGCGCTTCTAAATTGGGCGAACGACATCGGCAAAATCTTCCGCCCGAGTGAGCAGACGATAAACCGAAACACCACCGCTTTTTTGAAGGCGCTTGATAAATATCCTATCGACATCATCACCCACCTTAACTACGGCTTTGAAACCGACACCATTGCGGTCGCAAAAATGGCTAAGCAAAAGGGGGTGTATGTTGAACTCAACGGCAAGCGAATTAATTTCACCGACGATGAAATATTAACAATGGCAGGCGAGGGCGTGAAGTTTATCGTCAACTCTGACGCACATAAGCCAGAGAACGTTGGCGAGGTGAACAACGGGCTTGACACAATCTATCGTTTAAACATTCCTCTTTCACTTGTGGCGAATGTCGACAAAATGCCTAAATTTAATAAGAAAAGAGGAAGTTTTTAAGATTTTTGGCGCATAGATATGGTTTGTTTTCATAGAGAAAGGCGTTATTTTTTAATTATCAAAATTTATGGCGTGAGAAAATTTAAAACTTGCAAATTAGGTGAATAAAAAAATGTTAGTAAAATATCGATAAAAAGCATAAAAGTAATCAAAATTTTGCTATAAAGTTTAAAGATGTGAAGATTTAGCGAGGCAATATGAGTTTTTCAAGAGAGTCAAAGGTGGAGATTTTAGAAATGGAGTTGGAGGACGATTCCTCTTGCGTCGCTTTTTTATCGGGGCTTTTTCATTCATCGGGCGAGATAGGTAAGGAGGGGGCCGAGTATTTTGTTTCGATTATTTCCGACATTGAAGAACTTTTTCCGTATGTGAAGAAGATTGTCAAGCGCCTTTACGGCAATGATGTGGAGGAAAAACTCTCCGAACAATACTCCATAAGCAAAAATGACTTCTATGAATTAAGGTTTGATGTGAAAAATTTTCAGCAACTACTATTAGACGTCGGCGTCATCGACTTTTCAGACGGCTTATCCTTCAATTTTGAGGTCAATAAAAGCATAATTTTGGAAGATACACCGCGTCGCGCCTTCATAAAAGGGGTGTATATCGGTTGTTCCACGTCGAGCATTAAGTTTTCAGAAGGCGCGCATAAGACGGAGGCGACAGGCTATCACCTTGAATTTGTGTCGAAAAACCACGATTTTTTATTGGAACTTTCCTCCATACTTGCCGGCTACAACATCCTTGGCAAGATTTTTGAGCGAAAGGGCGACTTTGTCTACTATCTCAAAGACGTCAATGCTATTATGGACCTACTTGCGCTGGTGGGCGCGAACGATAGCGTGTTAAAACTGAGTAACGAACTTGTCACTCGGGAACTTAGAAACAATGTCAATAGGCAAGTTAACTGCATAAACGCAAATATTAATAAGACGGTGGAGGCAAGTTTAAAACAAGTGGAGGCGATAAACACGATTATCTCCACCATAGGACTTGAAAGTCTGCCAGAGGACTTACAAGAGGTTGCCATGCTTCGGCTTGCCAACCAAGAGGAAAGTTTGGAGGAACTACTTAAACTTTCCACCATAAAACTGACCCGTTCGGGGTTAAATCATAGATTTAGAAAAATAATTAAAATCGCAAAGGAGTTAGAAGAATGAAAGATTTTGTCCACTTGCATGTGCACACTGAATTTTCACTACTGGACGGAATTGCCAGAATTGCTAAACTTGTTGAGATGACAAAGGAGCGTGGATATTCCGCCTGCGCCATCACCGACCACGGCAATATGTTCGGCACTTTGCAGTTTTTTGAAGCGTGCGTAAAGGCAGGGATTAAGCCAATCCTTGGCTGCGAGTTTTATATTTGCAATGACTTACATCGCAAGCAAGGTAAGGACGACATCGGGCATATTATCTTACTCGCCAAAAATGACACAGGTTTACATAACCTATATAAACTCAACGGAATTGCATATGTTGACGGTTTTTACTATAAGCCAAGAATCGACTACGAAACATTGAAGGCGCATAGCGAAGGCGTCATCTGTCTTTCGGCGTGCCTAGCGGGACACATCCCCGGGCTTATCTTACAGCGCCGATTTGACGAGGCGGACGCACTTGCACTTAAACTTAAAGATATGTTCGCGCCGGGCGATTTCTATTTGGAACTCCAAGACCACGGTCTCGAGGAGCAAAAACTTGTCAACTCCTATCTTATCGACCTAGCCGAGCGAATAGGCGTCAAACTTGTTGCCACAAACGATGTGCATTATCTAAATCAAACGGACGCGGAGATGCAAGATGTTTTGATGTGCGTGCAGATGGGAAAATATTTGGAGGACCAGGACAGACTTCGCTTTGATACCAACGAATTTTACCTAAAAACGCGTGAAGAGATGGAAAAAATCTTTCCTGATGAGTATCTTGACACCACGATTGAAATAGCGAACAAGTGCGATGTGACGATTAAAACCAAACACCTTGCGGAAGTTGCAGAAATTGCTGAAAGATATAAGTTGCCAGCAAACCAAAACTATATCCCTGTCTACAAAACCTCAACTGGCGAAGAGCCGTATGAGTTTTTGCGAAGGATATCATATGAGGGACTACATAAGAAATATAAGGAAATCACAAAGGAACTTATCGACAGACTGGAAATGGAACTTACCACCATTAAAGAACAGGGCTTTGTGGAGTATTTCCTTATCGTTTGGGACTACATCAACTGGGCGACCGAGCATGGCATACCTGTCGGTCCGGGGCGTGGAAGCGGTGCGGGGAGTTTGGTTGCCTACACCTCAGGTATCACGCGCGTGGACCCAATTAAGTATAATCTCTTCTTCGAGCGCTTTATCAACAAAGAGCGCGTTTCTATGCCGGACTTTGACGTCGACTTTTGCACCGATAGGCGTGAAGAGGTTATTAACTATGTGCGCGAGCGCTACGGCAGTGACCATGTGGCGCAGATTGTCACCTTTGGGCGTATGCAGGCAAAGAACGCCATTCGCGATGTGGCGAGAGTTTTGAGAACGCCATATTCAGAAGTGGACAAGATAACAAAACTTATTCCTCTTAAAAAGCCAGACGGCATCAAAAAGCCACCACTACTTAAATATTACTTCGGCACAACGGGCGACCCAGCAAACAACCAGTTTATCATTCCAGAACTTAGAGAGATGTACGAAAGCGATCCAAGCGTCAAGCGTATTGCCGACATGGCGATTAAACTTGAGGGCGTGCCAAGAAACACTTCCACTCACGCGGCTGGTGTGCTTATTTCGCCTGAGCCTGTTTCCAACTTCGTTCCGCTTGCAAGAAACGGCGACGATATTGTGACGCAGTATGATATGATTGAACTTGAATCACTGGGCCTCCTTAAAATGGACTTTTTGGCGCTCATTACGCTTACCGATATCAAAAAGGCGTGTGACTATATCTACGAAACGCATGGCATAAAGGTTGATATGTATGCCATGGAATATGACGACCCAAAAGTGTTCGATTTGATTTCTTCTGGCAGAACGGACGCGGTGTTCCAACTAGATGGCGCAGGTATGAAGAAATTTATGAAAGAACTTAAACCTTCGTGCATGGACGATATTATCGCGGGAATTTCGCTCTACCGACCAGGTCCTATGGACTTTATTCCAAAGTTTGTGAAAAATAAGGAAGACCCAGAGCATATCGAGTATGACGACCAATGCCTTGAAGGGATACTTGATGTTACCTATGGCTGTATCGTTTATCAAGAGCAAGTTATGAAAATCTTTCAGGTTATGGGCGGATATAGCCTCGGTCAAGCAGACAATATTCGCCGTATCATGGGCAAGAAAAAGGTGGATAAGATTGGCGAAGAGAGAGTGAAATTTGTCAATGGTTGGGAGGATCCAGAGGGTAAAAAGTCGATACCTGGCGCGGTGAAACTTGGGCATAAAAAGGAAGTTGCAGAGAAGATTTTTGATGAGATGAAGGAGTTTGCAAAATACGCCTTCAACAAATCTCACGCCGCAGCATATGCCTATGTTTCCTACCAAACGGCATATTTAAAATGCTACTACGAAGTGGAATATTTGACGGCAGTTTTAAATAACAGAATAACAAGCGCCGACAAACTGACAAAATTTATCAACTTTGCAAGAAGCGAAGGTATACAAATTCTTCCGCCTGATGTCAACAAAAGTGGAACATATTTTAAGGTGGAAAACGGCGGAATTCGATTTGGACTTGGCGGACTTAAACACGTTGGCACGCAGGTCATCGAAAATATGGAAAAAGAGCGGGAAGCGAACGGCGAGTTTAAGAGCATGGAGGACTTTATCGACCGCATGAGCGACTACACCATAAATAAGAAAATGGTGGAGTGCCTTATTCTTAGCGGTGCTTTTGATTGCTTTGGGCATTCGCGTTCTTCGTGCATGGCAGTGTATGAAAAGGTCATGCAACGCGCAAGTAAGGACAAAAAGACAAGGCAACTAGGGCAAATATCTTTCTTCTCAACCAACGAAATTGTCGACACAGTGGAATATCCAGACATCAAGGAGTTCAACAAAAAGACGCTTCTAAGAAATGAGCGCGATATTGTTGGCGTGTATATGTCAGGGCATCCGCTTGAAGAATACGCTGAAAAGTTTAAGAATTTCACTATCAACGCGGAAACCTTAAATACCATAAACACAAGAGATGAGGATATGGAAATTCCAGAAGAGGACGACAAATTTAGCGAAGAGACGGAACTACTCGATGGTCAACCTTTTACTTGTGGCGGAATTATTGTGGAAGTCAAAAAAATTCGTTCTAAGAGTGGGCGCGATATGTGCGCGTTCAAACTTGAAGATTTGACAGGCACAATGGAGGTCACACTCTTTCCAAATATCTATGCGAAATATCGTAATGAGATTGTGGAAGACGCACTTGTAACGGCCAAGGGAAAGTTTAATGTGCGTGATTCTGGCGTTTCGCTGATTGGCGACAGTGTGTTCGTTTGGAAGGAAGAAGAAAAGGCTAAGGCGGAAGAAAGGATAGGAAAGGTATATCTAAGATTTGACACTAAGGACATAGATGTGTATTCCAAGGTTAAAAATTCGCTCTTGTCATATCCGGGCGAGGCACAGGTCATCATTCGTTGCACCTCCTCAGGCTCGGCACTCAACTTTAATGGTAAGGTGGCAATAAATAATTATCTCATCAACGAACTTTCAGGAATTATCGGCAATGAAAACATTGTGGTTAAGGAGGCAAAATGAAAATTTTAGTTTTGTGTAGCGGTGGCGATGCACCAGGGATGAACCGATTTGTCTATACGCTTTCAAAAAATTTTGAAGATGTCTACTATGCCTACAAGGGCTTCAAAGGGCTTGTGGAAGGCGACATACGAAAATTAGAAAAGGCCGAAATTGAAAAGGTTAAGGACGAGGCTGGCGCATACATCCGTTCTTCTCGCTATCCAGAGTTCAAAGAGAAAAAATACTTTTTGAAAGGGCTTAAAAATGCACTTAAATTTGATGTGACAGTTGTGCTTGGTGGCAACGGCAGTCAAAAGGGCGCAAAGGAACTTAGAAATAATGGTGCAAATGTGCTTTTCGTGCCAGCGACCATTGATAACGATGTGGAAGGGGCGGAATACAGCATGGGCTTTGACACGGCAGTCTATCAAGGCGTCTACACCGTCGAAAATTCCATGCCAAGTTTTCACACCTTTTCCAAAACCTGTCTATATAAGGTTATGGGAAGGTATTGCCCGAAGATTGCTGAGGCGGTTTTTGAAAAGACGAATGCCGATTATCTCATTGCCAGCGAAAGCGATTTAAAATATTCAAAGATTAAAAAGATAATCAAAGAGAATGAAAAAAAAGACAAAGGCACGGCAATCATCGTGAAAGAAAAAATCATAGATATGGACGAACTAAAAAATAAACTTGAAGCATATCCAACTCAAATTCGCGTGCAGACAGTTGGCTACTTGCAACGTGGTGGAAAGCCTACAAAGACGGAACTCAAAAAAGCCGACCAAATTGCAAATCAAACCTCAAAATTAATTAAAGCGCAAAACTTTGGAAATTCAGTTATGTTTGAAAAAATAGAAAAAATCGCCGTAAAACCGCTTTAAAGCTTAATAATTTAGCTAAAATAATAAAAAGTGTGAAACAAAATTGCCAAAAATTGCATAAAATGTTTCACATTTTTATTTTAATATATAAAAAGGTCTTCATAGTTTATTTTTGTTACTTTTGATATTCGCACGAGATAATAAAGCGAAACGCTTTTATTATTTAAAATTTTTCTTAGTATTCTTTCGTCAATGGCGCAGTGTTTAGCAAAGGTTGTTGTATTATAACCATTTTCTTCCATATATTCTTTAATTTTGTCAGTATTATAAACTATTTCATATTTATCGTCTTTCATTTTTTTCTCCTTATTGTTTTTTATCTGTTTAGATAATTATAATATATATTATCTATTTAGATAATGTCAAGCAAATGTTATCTATTTAGATAATTTATTGTTTTAAATTGTCCATTTGGGTAAAATATAAGTAAACACATGTGGAGAAAAAGATGTCTGTTAGAAAAGAGTTTGCATATAGGCTTAAAGATTTAAGAATGGAAAAAGGCTTGACTTTAAAACAATTAAGTGAACATATCGGAGTGAGTTTTAACACCATAAGTCGTTGGGAGCGTGAAGAGCGTGTGCCTAATATTGAAAACATTGTGGCGCTTGCAAAGTTTTTCAAAGTTTCTGCCGATTATCTTTGTGGCTTAGAGGATTAAGTCCTCTTTTATTTTTAAAATCTATCGGCAAGTTAATTTTAAAAAATTGCTGGTATTTTTGCCGATAAGATAAAGAATTTGCAAAAAACACGCAAAAATACCACTTTTTACAAGTTATCGGAAAAAAAATTTAAAATTCTTGTTGCAAAATTGCCGATAATTTGGTATAATAATTATGAGGTGTGTATGAAATATTTAGGGACAAAGGAAATAAGTAAACTTTGGAAAGTATCAGAAAGGTCAGTGAGAAATTATTGCAGAGAAGGTAAGGTTGAGGGTGCAGTTTTTGTTGGTAAAACTTGGCAAATACCAGAAAATGCAATGAAGCCTAAGCGTGTTTGTGGCAATAATCTGCTTTTTGTTTTGAAAGAAGAAAAGAGTATGAAATATAAGGGCGGAATTTATCACAAAACACAAATTGAACTCACTTACAACTCTAACCATATTGAAGGGAGCAGGTTGACCGAAGAGCAAACACGCCTTATCTTTGAAACGAACACAATCGGCGTTAGTGAAAGTGTCAATGTTGATGATATTATCGAAACGACAAACCATTTTAGATGTGTAGATTATATTATAGATAATGCCAGCAAACCACTCACTGAAATGATGATAAAAAAACTGCACTATATGCTTAAATCTGGCACAAGCGATGCTAAAAAAGATTGGTTTAATGTTGGAGAATACAAAAAATTGCCAAACGAAATTGGCGGTAAGACAACCTGTTTGCCTGAAAATGTGGCAAAAGAGATGAGAAAACTCTTAGAAAAATATAAAAACGAAAAGACATTTGAAAGTATTGTGGCATTTCATCATGATTTTGAAGGTATACACCCATTTCAAGACGGCAATGGGCGAATAGGTAGGCTCATCATGTTTAAAGAATGCTTGCACCATAATATTGTGCCTTTCATTATTGACAGCGCGCATAAATTATATTATTATCGAGGGTTAAGTGAATGGGAGAATGAGCATGGCTTTTTGATTGAAACTTGTTTGTCTGCGCAAGACACTTACAAAAAATGGTTAGATTATTTTAAAATCAAATATTAAAAACATAAAAATGTGAAACAAAACAAGCAAAATTTGCAGAAAATGTTTCACATTTTTATTTTATAGGCAAAGTGATTTGAAAAAATTACAGAAAATATTGCCGATAGGGCAGAAATCTGCAAAAAAACACGTCAAAAAGCCACTTTTTACAAGTTATCGGCAAAAAAAATTTAAAATTCTTGCTCTAAAATTGCCGATAGGTTTAGACTTCTATGATTAGTTTTGTATAGGAGTATTTGATTTGGGCGGAGAGGTTGCGGTCTTGGGTGGAGTTTGTAAGGTCGAGCAAAATTTCATTTATCTTTACAAAGCTCGTGCGCATATTTGCGATGTCGCTGTTGGTGTTGACTTTAAAGAGCGTTTCAAAGTTGTTCTTTTTTGTTAAAAAGTTGGAATATACTTCGTTGATTTTGAGTTTTGCGGTCACTTCGTCGGTTACACCTGTGTCAAGGCTGACCGTGATATCGTAAAGGCTTTGAAAAACGCTGTCGGCAACGGCTAAACTTTCCTTTAACACATTTTCTTCACTTTCGGAAAAGTTTCCTTCAAGGATTATGCTAGGCTTTGTCAGTTTTAATATTTCCGCTTCAATGCCGTTGGTCTTTAGGTTGCTTTTTACAAGTTCCGCGTCGTTGTTATTTTTGTAGCAACTTGCAATGATATGGTAGGCGTCATCGTTTTCGTAGATATATAAGCCGAAATTGGTGTCCGAGAAATTTTCTAGTTCATTTTCGGCTTTTTCCAAACTTTCGGCGGAGTAGACGGAGAGAAGATAGTAGGTGTTTTGTCCGCTTTCCACCTTTTGCGCCACTTGAAAAAGATTGGCGGAAACGATAAAAGTGGAGAGTAAGTATCCAATGGAAACACACGTCAAGAGGGCTAAAACCACCGAAAAAGTTGCAAAATACGGAAATTTTTTCATATTAAAATATATTATTTTGCTTTTTTGTTTATACTTTTTTGTCGATTTTTCTTCAAAAATAATAAAAATTGTGGTATTTATTTAAAAATTTTTAGAGCGATAAGCATTTTGTTTTTATTTAAGAAAAATTTTTGATATAATAAATATATGAAATTTTTTGACCTATTTAAGAAAAAAATCAAAATCGGCGTGGCTTTTGGTGGCGGTGGCGCTAAGGGCATGACTCACATCGGCGTGATGAAGGCGTTTGAAGAATACGGACTTGACTTTGACTATGTGGCAGGCACAAGTGTGGGCAGTATCATGGGTGCGGCTTATGCCTCAGGCATGAAATCAAGCGAAATTTTGAAGGTGGCAAAAAGCATGAAAACGAGCGACATTCGCACAAGCAAGGTGTTTTTTGTGCCGTCAAAAACGGAAGGCATTGAAAGCATGATGCGAGACACCTTCGGCGACATAAACATTGAGGACCTTAAAAAGCCCTTCTCTTGCGTTGCGGTCGATATGAAAAGCACTAAGGAACTTTGCATATCGCACGGCAATCTCGCCAAAGCGGTGGCAGGCAGTTGTTGTGTGCCGGGCATCTTTCAACCTGTTGTTTTTGGCGACTATCTCTTATGTGACGGCGGACTTCAAAACAATATTCCAGCGAACATTCCACGCTTTTTTGATTGTGACTATGTCATCGCGGTTGACTGTAACAGCACGCGCACCTACGGCACGGAAAGCGCTAAAACGCTCGACATCATCTCCTGCGCGCTTAGAATTCTTATGAAAAGTAACTCCATTAAAGGCTATCTCAACGCTGACCTCACCATTGCGTGCGACACTAAGCGCTACAAGGCGACCGAACTACAAGGCATAGACGAAATGGTGGAGATAGGTTATCGAAACACGATTGATATGATGCCAGAGATTATGAAGATTTTTTCAGGCAAGTATCCGCGGGCGAAAAAGAAGGACTACGGTAAGGACGATATTTTGTTTATTTAACATTCTTTAAACGAAATTTTGGCTAATACAAAATTTTTTTGCGAAGGGCATTTTTGGCTAATGAAGAAAAATTGAAATGAATAAGTACATTTGGAAGATAAAACATTTTAGGTGGAAACATGAGCATAGCGTGAAGATTGTTCTTCTAATTCTTTTCAGCGCTATATTTTTTCTTTTCTACATAAATATGACCTCGATTTCGCTTTTCTTTCATAATTTTAATGCTATCTACAACGCGCCACTTCAATTTTACTCGTTTTATGTCGGGCAAGGCGAGTGTTCACTGGTCATTGCCGACGGCGTGACTTACCTTTACGACACCGGCACCAAAGAATATGCGAACAGAATGTGCGACGAACTCTCCGCCATTTTGAAAGGTAATGGGCTTAAAAACATCGACTACCTCATCATCTCTCACGCGCACAGCGACCACTACGGCGGAGCGAAAGAGGTGTTAAGAAGATTTGACGTAGAGAATATCTTTCGCCCGAAGGTACTTTCGGCGCTGGAAGAGGAGGTGGAAGGCTATGCCGTTTCAAATGACCTTGCCTATATTGAAATGATTGAGACGGTGGAAGAGGAAGAGGCGGAGGTCTTTTTCCTTGAACCGTGCGAACTTACAGTTGGTCAGACCTTTCTAAAATTTTGGACGCCGCTAAATGACAGTTACTCAAACGACAACGCCATTTCGACCATTCTTACAATTTCTTCGCATAACAATATAGTTATGCTCACGGGCGATGCGGTGGGCGAAACCGAAAACGAGTTTTTGTCGGCTCTTGGCGAAGAGGAAATGAAAGTCGACATCTTAAAAGTGCCTCATCATGGCTCCGACACCGCCTCGTCTGCCGAGTTTTTAAATAGAATCAATCCGCAAATCGCCGTTATCAGCGCTGGCATAAACAATACATATAATTTTCCAGCCGAAGAGGTGATAAAGCGCCTTCATGACGCCGGCGCAAGCGAAGTGTATGTCACAAAAAATATCGGCACCATAGGCATTTCTTTGGGCGCAACATCATATAAACTTTCAAGTGGCTTTATCTTTAACGATGACCCGCTATTATTAACAATCTATTTCCTCTTTGTGTTTGTGATTATCGCGCTGAAATTCCCACACAAAAAAATTTTTAGAATAAAAAAGCATAATTTTTGATAAATTGTTTGTTAAAAACAAATATTGTGCTAAAATAACATCATGACAGAGGTAGATTTCGATAAAATCGTCATTGTTTCCTTATATGAGAGATTTTCCACTCTTGTTGCAAAAGCCATTGCAAAAGATGTGAATATGCTTTTTTGTAGTACAAGAGAACTGCTTGCTTACGAGATTATGGATAGAAAACTTGTCGAGGAGCGCTGTTCGGTGGATTATCTTAAAAAACAGGAACTACGCGTCATTAAAAACCTTGCCTCATATGAAAATGTCTGCATATCTATTTCGTATGAGCGCTTCTACGAAAACGCCTCGCTCTTTCAAAAGAACAGTTTAATTGTGTTTATCGACCTTCCAAAAACATATATTAAACAAAAGTCCAAAATTTCATATATCCGTTTTAACGAAAGGCGAGAAAATTTAATTAAAACCTCAACTTTGTCTTTAAAGGTGAGAAAGGTTGAAGTGGAAAGCGTAAAGATTAAAATTTTAAAACAACTTGGAGGAATTCTATGAATATCGTGCAAAAATCAATAAACTATGTGAAAGCAATTTCGGCGGAGACAATCTCAAACGCAAAGTCTGGGCATACTGGCGTGGCAATTGGTGCATCGAGCATTCTTTTTGCTTTCTTTAGAGATCACTACAACTTCGACTCGTCGGACACCGACTTTTTGAACAGAGATAGGTTTGTGCTTTCGGCGGGGCACGCCAGCGCGCTTTACTACACGCTTTTGTCGATGTTCGGCTTTGATTTAAGTTTACAAGACTTAAAAGAATTTAGAAGTTACGGTTCCAAAACACCGGGGCATCCAGAGTATCGCGTAACGGACGGCGTGGAGGTCTCCACCGGACCACTTGGGCAAGGCGTGGCTAACGCTGTTGGCATGGCAATTGCAGAAAGCATTATGGAGGAGCGCTTTAACACCGTTGGTTTTAACATTATAAATCACTACACCTATTGCTTTGCCGGCGATGGGTGCCTTATGGAGGGCGTGGCGCAAGAGGCGTGTAGTCTGGCGGGCGCGCTGAGGCTGAAAAAACTTATTTTGCTTTATGACAGCAACAATGTCACCATAGACGGACCATTGCACATCGCAAGTCGCGAAAATGTCGCAAAAAAATTTAGAGCAATGGGTTGGAATGTTATCAAGGTTAAAAATGGCAATTCCTACTTTTCATGCACAAGGGCGATTGCGCGCGCTAAGAAGAGCAGTAAGCCAACAATCATTATCTTCAAAACAACAATCGGCATCGGCACCGACAAGGAAGGTACGAGCGCCGTTCATGGCGCCTATCTTAACGACGCCGAACTTAAAGCCTTTAAAGAAAGGTTGAAGGTGAAGGAGAGTTTTTACGTTCCAAGCGACGTTCGCGAGTTTTGCATGGCAACCACAAGACGCGGGAAACTAAACCACGAAAAGTGGAACCAAACCTTGGCTATGTACAGTAGCACGCACCCAGAGTTATACAAGTCTTTCATGGCTTTCTTTGACAAAAAGAAGATTAATTTTGAAAGAATTGTTCGCAATATCGCAAAATATGACGGTCAGAGCATGAGAAAAGTAAATCACTACGCACTCAGCGAACTTGCCTATCAGTGCCCGCAACTTGTTGGGGGAACGGCAGACGTCGCGCCGTCGAGTTTGGCATATATCGACAACGCCGGCAACTATTCCTATGGCTATAAGCGTGGAAAAAATATCCACTATGGTGTTCGCGAACACGCTATGGGCGCCATTTCAAACGGCATAAGTTTGTATGAAGATTTTATCACCTTCGACTCCACCTTTTTGGCGTTTTCCAACTATATGATTCCAAGTATTCGTATGCGTGCCATGATGAAACTGCCCGTGCTTTCCTTCTTTACACATGACAGTTTAAAGGTGGGGCAGGACGGACCTTCGCACCAGCCGATCGAACAAGTGGGGCAACTTAGAAGCATTGTCGGCAATGTGGTGTATAGGCCATGCGACTATAAGGAACTTGTGGCGGGGTATGAATATTCCATAAAGAATGCCTCACCGGTGTCCTTCATCTTGTCGAGACAGGACCTTCCTCATATCGAAAATACCTTCTATGACGGCGCGCTTATGGGCGGATACATTTTGGAAGAAAACAGTCAAAAGCCAGAGATTGTGTTGGTGGCAAGTGGTAGCGAGGTAAGTTTGGCGCTCGACGCCGCAAAGGAACTAAGCAAAAAACACAGCGTTAATGTGGTCAGTATGCCAAGCCTTGAAGTGTTCGAAAAACAGCCACAGGCTTACCGCTCTAAAATCTTGCCGAAGGAGTCAACTTGCATCTATATTGAGATGTCAAACGACACAAAGGCACTTAAACTTCTTCCTAAAAACAGTTTTCTCTATGGCATAGAAAAGTATGAGCACAGCGGAAATGGCGAAGTTGTTGCCGAAAAAGCCGGATTCACCGTGAAAGCGCTTGTTAAATCTGTGGAAAATAAACTCAGCGGAAAATAACCAAAAATAAGCGTAATTTCGCTAAGAAATAACATTTTTTTGATATAAAACATAATACCTTTCTAAATACAATAGATATATATTGTTTTAGAGAGGTTTTTATGTTATCTAAAAAAAGCATGGTGCTTTCCGATTTAGACCACAACAGCCCTAGGCGCGCCGTTTTAACGCTGGAAAAGGTGGGCGATGATGTGCGCGGGAGTTTGAGACTATACAACTTTTCGTCCACGATAGACGGGCTTTTGACTCTCGGCTTTTATGTCGACGACAAGGTCATCAAAAGCGGTTTAACCTACAAAAGCGCCTCATATTTCACCTTTTTGCTTGGCGAGGACTTCATCAGCAAAAAATTTTCGTGCGCCGTTTTGGTGTTTAATGAAGCCGAGGCAAAGCCGATTTTGTATGGGTCAAGTGAGGGTAGAGAGGAAGATGTCTACGCCAGCATTATCAACGAACTTTCCTTCAATTTTTCCAAGGACAATGTGGAAAGGGTGCTTGATGAGCATGGCGTGGACTATGACGAAAAAGAGAAAAAAGAAATTGAAAGCGAGATAGATAAATGCATGGGCGATTGCAAAAATTGCTATTATAAGGAGTATTTTTACAAAAATTCCGGCGGAGATGAAGTCGAGGCGAGCGCTTTAACTGACACCATAAACAAGCAAACAGATACCGAGCAAGAGGATAGGCAAGAGCCGTTTGTCAAGCGTTTAAAACCGCAGATAGACAAACTTTTTGAGAAAAATCCGGCGGAAACCAATTTGGAGGAGATGATTCCTTCGTCTAAGTGGGTGAAGGTGGAATATGAGGACGATGGCGATTTCTATGTGTTTGGGCTGTTGTACGAAAAGGGCGAGGTGAAATATGTTTGCTACGGCGTGCCGGCAGTTTACGAGAAGGACCCGCCAAAAGAACTTAACGGATATCCAATTTTTTTGCCACTTAACAGCGAGGACAAGGAAGGCTTTGGCTATTGGCTGACCTATCAAGACGCTGAAACCGGCGAACCGATAAAGGCGATTGTGGAGTAAGGTATGAAAGTTGTTGGTTACATTTTGCTTGTTTTGTGTCTACTAATTATACTTGCCTTTCTTTACTACCTCGTTGTTGGGAGCATAATCTTCCACTACAGCCTTGGTAAAAAGACGCTTAAAAAGCGGGTGCGAAAGAAAAATTTAAACAAAAATTTGGAAAAATACCAAATAGACCTATGTTGGTGGGATAAAATTCCTTTCGAAGAGGTGAAAATTAAAAGTTTTGATAATTTGACGCTTGTTGGGCATTACTTTGGCGCGGACTCCAACAAAACCGTTTGCCTTGTGCATGGCTACAGCGCCAATTATAAGGAAATGCAACCATATGCTCAATTTTTCTACCAAAAGGGCTATAACCTTCTCTGTGTGGAAAATAGAGCGCACGGCGCAAGCGAGGGCAATGTTGCTGGCATGGGATATTTGGATAGAAAAGATTTACTAAAGTGGCTCGAATTTTTGGGGGCAGAGAATGACATTGTCTTTTTCGGGCTATCTATGGGTGCGAGCGCGGTATGTGCCTTGTCGGGCGAAAAACTTCCCACTAGTGTCAAAGGGATAATTTCAGACAGCGCCTTTGATAACGCCGAAAGGGAACTAATACACGTGCTGAAAAGGTTTGGCATTTTTAAAAAACTACTCCTCAAACATCTAAAATCTTATGCAAGACGGGTTCACAACTTCGATCTTGCGGACGCGGATATTGTCAAGTGCGTTAAAAAGGCGAGCGTGCCCATTCTTTACATTCATGGCAAGGCGGACGCATATGTGCCTTTTAGCAATTCACAAAATCTCTACAACAATACACCGAAAAATTTGCGCGAACTTGTGCTTGTAGACAGTGCCGACCACGCCATGAGTTATGTCACGCTGGGCGTTGAATACGAAAGAAAGATAACCAACTTTTTTAGGAAATTTCATATCTTTGATTATTAAACGGAAAAAGCATTATACGAATTTAAAAACTATTAAATGAAATAAAAAAACATTATACAAATTTTGAAAATAAAAAATTGGAGGGAAAAGTGAGCGAAAAAACATTAAAAAAATCGAAAAATTTGTTAAAAAAAGGTCAAAATGATGAAAAATCTTGGCAAATCATATTTAAAATTTTAAAAAGCACCAATTGTTAAGGTTGATAAAAACATTAAGATTTTTGTTTGAAATGTCGAAAATATAACCTCAACAAGTTTACGTTATATTTCTACGATAGGTGCTAAAAAAGCGCGAAAAGAAAGTGCCGTTATAACTAAAACAATCACTTTCCTTACGCGCTTATTTTAATTTTCAAAATGTTTTTGTTAAATTTCGCTTCTTTCAAAATAGGTGGCGTCATGCAAGCAAAGTGGGCAAACAAAATCTTCGGGCAGTGTGTCGCCTTCATAAACATATCCGCAAATGGAGCAAATGTACACCACTTTTTTCTGTGTCGCTTGCACTTTCGGCTTGATGTTTGCTTGGTAATATGCGTAGGTGATTGAAGGCAGTTCGTTCAAGGAAACCTCCTTCACTACTTCCGCCAAAAATTCATAGTGAGTGCCAAGGTCGCGAACTTCCACAACATCTGCACATATGTACGAATTTGTGCCTTGGGTGATGTATGGTATGCCATTCTCGGCAACATCGTAGCCGGCAAAATCCTCAAATTTGTTGGTAGCCCTTCCGCTTGCGAAGCCAAATCTTTTTATCAAATCAAAGTTTGCCTTCTCATTTAATATGGAAACGTTGAATTTTTTTGTTTTCAAAATTTGCGCCGTTGTGTGGTTATTTTTGTTAATGGCAATCATAATTCTGTTTGGTGTTGATGTCACTTGCGAAAGAGCGTTTATAACACAGCCATTCATTTTTTCCTCATTTGCGGTCAATATGTATAGCCCGTAGGAAATGTTAAACATCACATTCATAATTTTCTCCTAAAAATATCTTAGCATGAAATAACTTTTTCAGTCAAACATTTTGTCTATTAAATTTTGATTGGTAAATTTTCTTCAAATTGCGTGCCTAAAATGTTGCGCTATCAAATACTTATTTTATTCGACTTTATAAAAGTTTAAATTGTAAAGGGTATCAGTTACCTTATAATGAAAGGATATTTTTACTAAACATATACAATGAAAAAGTAAGCGTCTCTTTTTAAACATAAAAAAAGGATAGCGCGCTATCCCTAACTTACATAATTTAGTTTTGATTTTCAAGTGTGCTTATTCTGCTTTCTAGTGTGGGGATGACGTTGCGCGTCAAATTCCAAATGATTTTTTTGAGTTCCTCGACTTCGTTTTCAAGACTATATAAGTTGTTCATATTTTTCTCCTTTTTGCAAAATTTTACCTTGGAAATCTAATTTTTTCAATTTTTTATGCCATTTTTTGTATTTTTTTTGAAAAAAAGTGCGTTTTTTATGAATTTTACCTATCAAATTTTATTTTGCGCATTTTTTACTACTTCACTTTTTCTTCTTTTTGTTTTTCATAAAGAGTAGCGCCATGATTATTCCTATGCAGGCAATCGCAATCGTAACGGCGTAGATGATGAGTGGATTGACGCCGTCAGGAGCAACCGTGTCGGTCAAAACATAGCCGTATTGCAGAGAGTTCTCTCTTTGGTAGGCGATAGGGGTAAACTCCAAATCTTTGTTGTAGCCTTCATAGAGATAGACACGCTCGCCTTTTTCGATTTCAATCTCGCTTTCAGTTATCGTTTCGCCGTTTAGAAGATATAGTTTTGTGTTAGAGTTAATGGAGGCGTTGTAGGCGGGGTAGGTTTCAATATCACTTCCACCGAGTGCCACAAAGTCGGAAAAGATGTAGGCGGAAGGGAGTTGCTCTCCAGCGTAACCATCCACCTTGTAAAAAATCATGCCATAACTATCCGCATATTCGGTGGGCGCGCCTTTTGTCAACTCTAAACTTAGCTCGTCTTTGTGAGCAATTCTCAGTGGCTCGCCGTTTTCGCCAACCACTTTTTGCGAAGTGAACGCAGGCGCTTCATAAAGATAGCAAAAGTTGGCAGTGCATATGTACACTTGTTCATTCTCGGCTTGCACACCACTTGCCGGCGCAAAAAAAACGCCCAGCAAAAGTACTGCCGACATCAAAAACATCAGCAAAAACTTGCCTATGATCCCTTCGCACTGAAAGAATGAAACCTCGCCAAACCTTTTCATACTCTAATTATCCACCAAATAAAAACCCTTGTCAAGCAAAGTTTAGTTTTAGCACGAAAAAGATTTAAAATCATTTTTTTGATTTTGTTATATAAAATATTTTTGTTTAATAAAATACAATATGAAATTTTTAACAATAAAAAAGGCACATTGTGCCATTCTTTTGGTTATTCTAGTTGCAATCTGTTTGATTGTCGGCGTTTGCTATGCGGCTAGGGCGACGAGTTCGCCGAAGGCACAATACACCATTGTGATTGACGCAGGGCATGGTGGAGTAGATGTCAAGTTAGGACAGTATATTTTAAATCCTAAAAGTCAATTCTTACATATTTTTTAGGTATAAGAAAAAAGCATATCATTTGATATTCTTTAATTAAGTTTTATTGTAGCCAATCTCTTTCGGTAGTTTCTTCCCATATATCTTTTAAAAGTTTACCATCAATTTTAGCATTGTTTATAAAATCTTCCTTTGTTTTGAATGTTTGCAAATGCCCACCATTAAAATCATTCATTTTAATGATTTCTTTGTTTTCATCGGATGTGAGAATTAGCTCGTAGTATATATTTTTGTATTTAAATTGAACTTCGCTATACACATATAATGCTTCGATAAAATCTTCTAGGTCAGGTTCAAAAGGCTTATATTCACTGTATAATTTTTTCGCTTTGTTTAGTGAGATAAGATTTGGGTAGATAACTCTGTTTTTAAATTTATTTGCAAATTTATCAAATTTCCAACCGCAGTTTTCGCACTCGCCGTTTCCGAATTGGTCTTTTAGACATTTATTTCCGCAAACAGGGCACTTTATTTTGTATTTTCTTTTGAAAGTGCTATCTTTTCCGCAAATTAGGCAAGCGCCATTATAAGTATCAACCGTTATATAGTGTCCGCAGTCGCATTTGTAATTTGCCATTGAAAAACTTTGAGATGGCTTTTCTGTTAGACTTTCTACTACATTAAAAATCTGTTCGAGATTATCAAAGTCCGCATAGATAATAAATTTTGTATCTTTTGATTTTTCGATGTTGTTTTTTGTTTCTTTTAAATCTTCAGAGTTATAAAGTTCTTGCTGATAATTGTATCCATATATAAGATATTTGAGATTTGCAAAAACTTTCAAATTAAGCGATAAAAGTTCCCCTTTATTTGGGTAGAGTTTTATGTAACCAATATAGTTTTTGTTCGTATAGACATCAAAAAAAGTTTCAGTTTTTATTCCTTTCTGTTTGAAGCGGATAATAGGAATCGGATATAATTCATTTGTAAATTGCCCACCTATTTTTATTCTATGCCCATAATGAAAATCTAACGCATGGTCGACACAATTTTTGCTAAGAAATTTTGACATTTTTTCCATTTTTTCAAATGCAGATGCATAAATTTTGTTTAAATTTTTAACAGTTTTTCTCATGTTTTTGATTATATCATATTATTTTATTATTTAAAACAAATTTTCGCTCTAAATCATCTTTAAACCAAAACATTGTTTAATATGAAATTCTTAACAATAAATTAACTACGTCATTCTTTGAAATTTATGTCATATAAACTTGAATTTGCAAAAAATGTGACTTAATATATTTCTATAAAAGTTTGTGAGAAGATTCTTTACAAACTTTTTTGTTAAAAGTCGAAAATTTTTATTAAAATAAGGAGAAAAGATGATATAATGGAAAAAGGACCGAGTGAATACGCTGATAATTGGACATCACCTGAAAATGAAGTAGAACACTTTAAGCATGCAAAAGAATTTAATTTAAATCCATATGATTATTCCGAAAGTGCGAAAAGATTTAAGGAAAATGAAGATGAAGATAATTTAATTTTTAAAACAGAGGATGGTACTACTTACAAATATAATGAAAAAACAAAAGAATTCATTATTATATCAAAAAACGGAAAAATTGTTACATACTTTAGAACGAGTTTAAGATATTTTTTGAAATTATTTAATGATTTAAATGGGAAATGGATACAAGGAGGGAAATATGAGTTTATCCAACAAGAATAAGAATCACCCGCATAAATGCAAAGTTTGTGGTTTGAGCGATATAGAGCATGCATTTGCAATATGTAGAGTTTGTGGCTGGGAAGATGATATTATCCAAAACAATGATAAAGATTATATTGGTGGTGCGAACAATATGAGTTTCAATCAATATAAAAAATTTTGGAAAGAAAATAAAGAAGATATTTTGAAAAATCATAAGGACGACCTATTTTATGTTTATGAAAAAGCAGATAAATTTTACAAACAAAATTTCGAAGAAAGCAATTTGAAATATTTAAGCGAAATTGAGCCTGATTATGAATGAATTAAAACTTACAATGGAATTACTCCCAAAAGGCGCTTGGGGGAATGATTTAAGTATAATATTGCCTAAAAAAGATTGGAATATATTAAGAGAGTTTGCTTTAAAAAGAGCAAATGGAAAATGTGAAGTATGTGGATATGAAAGCGACGACCTTGATGTTCACGAAGAATGGGAATTTGATATTAAAAATAAAACTCAAACTTTAAAGGATATAATCGCAATTTGCAGTAGTTGTCATGGTGTAAAGCATTTCAGAAATTCAAGACGAATAGGATTTGAAGAAGAAGCGAAAAAGCATTTTATGGAAGTTAATGATTGTAATGAATTTGAATTTGCTGCTCATTCAACTCAGGCAGAAATTTTATTCAATGAAAGAAATGAAATATATTTTTGGAAGATGAAATTAAATTTATTAAAGTTTGGTGGAGAAGAAATCTCCATTCCAGATATAACAAGGTTAAAAATTTTGAATCCATATAGTGAAAACGATTTAGAAGATTTGAAAAATAAAATTAACTTATTGCCTAGAATTTTAAATATAGAAGTAAATAATTATTCAGGAGACATAATTGTTAAAAGTGATATTTCTAATAAAATAGTTTGGTTTGTTGATAATAAAATAGCAAAAACTCAGTTTAATTTTGCACATATATTAAAATCAGTTTTTTCTGTCGTTGGGTTAAAAGGTGAAAATGTGTATTTTAAACTATATGGGGATTATGGAGAAATAAATTCAAAAGTATTTAAGCTAGAAAATTGGGGATATTAATATCCTCTTTTTTGTTATAAAAAGTAAAGAATAAAAATATGTTATTATATGAAATTCTTAACAATAAAAAAGCGCACTATATTGTTTGTTTTGACTGCGGTTATTTTGCTCTTCTCGGTCATTGGAGCCTGCTTTGTCATCCAAGCATCTTCGCCAAAGGCATTATACACCATTGTGATTGACGCGGGGCATGGCGGGCGTGACGGCGGTGCAGTGGGCAGCACTGGGGTGACAGAGAGTGAACTAAATTTAGAGTTTAGTTTGGAATTGAAAGAATTGTGCGAGGAGTATGGTTTTAAAGTGGTGCTGACGCGCAAGGATATGAACGGGCTATATTCGCTTTTTGCCACCAACAAGAAGAAGAGCGAGATGAAAAAGCGCCAAGAGATTATTGAAAAGGCAAAGCCAGACGTGGTGGTCAGCATACACATGAACAGTTTTTCGTCTTCATCCAGTGGGGCACAGTGCTTTTATGCGAGTGGTAATGAGGCTGGAGAAAAACTTGCAACAAGAGTGCAGCAGGCGTTGTCAACCGAGATTGAGCATACCGGCACAACTGCAAAGGTCGGCGATTTCTATGTGCTTAATTGCACAGATTACGCCAGTGTTTTGGTGGAGTGCGGATTTCTTTCTAACCCAGAAGAAGAACAAAAACTTTGCGACGAAGAATATCAAACCAACTTTTGCCGAACGCTTTTATATGGCATATTGGATTATTTTGAGATGTGAACATATATGTAAAACTAAATCTTTAAAGGTGGCATTAAAGATTTGGCCTATATAAATACGAAATAGATTATAAATGTAAAATTTGGCGTGAGTCTGTTTTTATTTTTAATTATAAACATTAGTAAGACGCATTTTTGTTTTGAAGATAATTCCAACACAAAATTAAATTGAAATAAAAAACGCAAAAAAATCATCAAAAAATCAACAAAATTGCGTAAAAAATTGAATTTTTTATATATTTTTATGCTTTTTCCTTTGTTTTGATTAAATTTATCAACTTTTCACACGAAGTTTAAAACGCATAAAAAGAACGCTTTTGCTTAAATTAAATGCATGACTAAGAAGGAAAAGTTGGTCATGTCATATTTATGCGAGAGATGTCAAAAGAAGAAAACTTATCTTATCTCTCCGCAAGAAATTACTTCTGCACTGTCGAAGAAGTATGTTTTATCTATTGATGAAATTGATGAGATTATGGTAGGGCTTTCCAATGCCAACTTCATAGATTTTGTAATCTCAGACGGTAAGAAGGGGTATATGTACTGTGTGACATTAAAAAAGTGCGGGCAGACTTATCTTTCCGATGTTAAAAATCAAAGAAAGACGCTGGGTATCTTGGTGCTACGCTCTATTTTTCTTGCCACTGTCAGTTTTATCTTTGGTATCATTTTAAAGGCGATTTTTAAATCGTGATTTGGCATTTTTTTTGCTTAAATACGGAAAAATTTAGCTGTTTTCTTTTAAAATTTAAGAGAAATAGCGAAAATTTAAAAAATTTAAAAATTTACTTGACAAATCCCCCCCCCCGTTTTATAATGGCGGTGAGAGTGAATTTAAGGAGGTTAAAATGCAAAAAACAAAATCTAGAAAAATTTGGGCGGTGCTCGCTGTTTCTGTTATGCTTGTTGCATTCATGTTTTTAGCAACTGCCTGTGGTGGTTCAAAGACTGAAAGCGTTTCCACATATCAGGAACTCGTTGACGCACTTGCTGGAAACTGCGACATAGTTAAACTTGAAAACGACATCGTTGTTGAAGATGGCTTGGTTGTTACAAGAGAAGTTGTGCTTGACATGAATGGAAAAACTCTTTCTAACAATGAGGACATTTGGCATGAAGTACAGCCGGGAGAAGAGGGAGTTAGCACTCTTTCTATCATCGCTGTTGAAGAAGGTGGAGATTTGACCGTTAAAGGTAACGGAACAATTCGCGCAAAAGAGAATGACTGCTACGCGTTTGATGTTTCAGGTGGCGGACACCTTGTTATTGAAGACGGCACATATGTTGGAAATATAAGCGTTGTGTATGTGTTAGATGGTTCTGCTGAAATTGAAGGCGGAAGATATTCTATTCAACAACTCAATCCAACAAAAGACTATCAGTTCACATTAAATTTACAAGATGATTGTTACACCAATGGAACAGGAAGCATTGTTGTGACAGGCGGAACTTTTGAGAATTTTGACCCATCAAAAAACGCCGCTGAAAGTGATGACCTTTCCACAAACTTTGTTAAAGAAGGATATATTTCAACTTTAACAATGGAAGGCGAGTTGACGACATACGTTGTGACAGAGGTGTAATTTAACTTTAGTATTTTTAAAAAGTTGTATGAGTTGCTCTCCTCATACAATTTTTTTATTGCTATTAAAACTTTTTGTTGTTTATGATATTTTGTGATATAATATAAGTATGAATAATGAAAGAAGTGAACATGATTTTGAACTTGTGAGTAAGTATAAACCTGCGGGTGACCAACCAAAGGCAATTGAAGAGTTGGTGGAAGGGTTAGAAGACGGGCTTAAAAGTCAAGTGCTTTTGGGTGTAACCGGCTCTGGTAAAACCTTCACTATGGCAAACATCATCGCAAAAGTCAACCGTCCGACGCTTGTGATTGCGCACAACAAGACGCTTGCGGCACAACTATGCAACGAGTTTCGTGAGTTTTTCCCAAACAACCGTGTGGAATATTTTGTTTCATATTACGACTATTATCAGCCGGAAGCCTACATCGTTTCGAGCAATACATACATCGAAAAAGATATGAGCGTCAATGACGACATCGACAAACTTCGCTCTTCTGCGACTTCTTCGCTACTAGAGAGGCGAGATTGCATTGTTGTGGCGTCGGTTTCTTGCATTTACGGCTTGGGTATACCGGAAGAATATTTGAACCTTCACATTGCTTTGCGACCGGGTGACGAGTGCGATCGCGACAACCTCATCTCGCGACTTATCAATATTCAGTACACGCGCAACGACATCGACTTCAAGCGCACGACCTTTCGTGTTAAGGGTGACACGGTGGATATCTTTCCGGCGAACCTTTCCGAGTCGGCGATTAAAGTGCGATTCTTTGGTGATGAGGTGGAGAAGATATATGAGTTTGAGCCTGTCAGCGGAAATTTGCTGCGCGAACTAAAATACGTGGCAATCTTCCCAGCGACGCACTATGCAGTTGGTAAAAACAGAATGGAAAACGCGCTTGTTGAAATCGAAAAGGATAGAGAAAAGGCGATTGAGGGCTTCACAAGGGAAGGCAAAGCGTTGGAGGCTGAGCGTATCGGACAGCGTGTAGCGTATGACCTTGAAATGATGCGCGAGGTGGGTTATTGCAGTGGCATCGAAAACTATTCGCGCTATTTTGATGGACGAAAACCAGGCGAGCCACCGTATACGCTTATCGACTATTTTCCGGATGACTTTTTAACAATCATTGACGAAAGCCACATGACCATTCCGCAGATACGCGCGATGTATAACGGCGACCAAGCGCGAAAAAAATCGCTAGTCGATTATGGTTTTAGACTCGAGGCGGCGAAAGATAATAGACCGCTTAAATTCGACGAGTTTGAAAAAAGACTGAAACAGACAATCTTTGTTTCGGCAACGCCGGGGAAATACGAGCTTGAAAAGGCAGGGCAGGTTGTGGAGCAAGTCATCCGACCAACAGGCTTACTTGACCCGACCATTGAGGTGCGACCTATTAAAAATCAGGTGGACGAACTTATGGAAGAGTGCCGAAAGACGATTACACGCGGTGCGAGAGTTTTAGTTACCACTTTAACTAAGAAAATGGCGGAAAGTTTGACAACATACTTAACCGACCACTCCTTTAAGGTGAAATATCTACACTCCGAAATCGACACCATGGAGCGTGTGGAAATAATAAACGGACTAAGGCAAGGCGAGTTTGATATACTTGTCGGCATCAATCTTTTGCGTGAAGGCTTGGATATGCCAGAGGTGGAACTTGTCTGCATTTTGGATGCGGATAAAGAGGGCTTCCTTAGAAGTGAAGGTGCGCTTATTCAAACGATTGGTAGGGTGGCGCGTAATGCTAATGGGCGTGTCATCATGTTTGCGGACACCATCACCGACAGTATGCGCCGGGCGATGGACGAAACTGCGCGCCGAAGAAAACTTCAAATGGAATATAACGAAAAGCATGGTATTGTGCCAAAGACGATTATCAAGGAAATTAAAAACACGCTTGAAATCGGCAAGAAAGTCACCGACCAGCACTTATCAAAACGCGACATACCGCTTGAAATTGACAGGCTAACATCGATGATGAAAATTGCCTCTTCTCAACTTGACTTTGAGCGCGCGATTGAATTAAGAAACAAAATTGTGCAACTTAAAAAGAGATTGAATAAGAAAGAAGAAATAGAGTGAAAAAACAAAAAATATCAAAAAAATGCGCAAAAATTCAATTTTTTCTTAAAAAATATGCAAAATTTTCGTGTTTTTTCTAATTTTTAAGTTTTTTTAAACATTTTTTATGATTGAAAGTTTACTGATGTTGATAAAAAATTTTTAAATCTTTGTATATAATTGGTATTGTTATTAGTTGTTATATTTTGAAATTTTATGGCGCTGACTGGTGCTAGTTTGGTGGTGTTTGAAATTTTAAAATCTAATATCAATTTTAAAAATAGCGTGGCGAGACTTGTTTTCTTGTTAGATTTGTGGTATAATAATTAGGCTATGAAAAATCAAATTGTAATTAAGGGCGCAAGGGAGAATAATTTAAAGAATGTCAACTTGACCTTGCCAAGAGATAAGTTTATTGTTTTTACAGGTGTGAGTGGCTCGGGGAAGAGTTCACTTGCGTTTGGCACGATTTTCGCCGAGGGGCAGAGAAAGTATATGGAAAGCCTTTCCTCATATGCGCGTATGTTCTTAGGTCAAAGTCAAAAGCCAGATGTCGACTCGATTGAGGGGCTTTCGCCGGCAATCTCCATCGACCAAAAGACAACCAACCACAATCCGCGCTCCACGGTTGGAACGGTGACGGAGATATACGACTATTTTAGGCTACTTTTTGCAAACATCGGCACGCCGTATTGCCCGAACTGCCATAAGAAGATTGTGCCACAGACTATCGACCAAATTGTGGATAGCATTAAGGGGTATGGCGAAGGGACAAAGGTTTCTATTTTGGCTCCAGTTGTGCGCGGACAGAAGGGCACGCAGGCGAAACTTTTTGACAGTTTAAAAAAGAGCGGTTTTACGCGTGTGGAAGTTGATAATTTCACACACTTACTTGACGATGAGATAAATCTTGACAAAAACTTGAAGCACAATGTGAGCGTCATCATCGACCGCATAGCGATAAAGGAAGGTAAGGACGCGCGCCTTGCGGGCAGTCTAGAAACGGCGTTAAAACTCGCTGACGGACTTGTGATTGCAAAGACTGAAGAAAGGGAAGATTTGTATTCGATAAACTATGCCTGCCCAACTTGTGGCTGGACTCTTGGAGAACTTACTCCAAGATTATTCTCTTTCAACGCTCCTTATGGCGCTTGCCCAACCTGTTTAGGCTTAGGCTTCAATAGCGACATCGACGAGAATGCGGTGCTTAAAAACTCCAATCTTTCCATTAATCAAGGCGCTTTCAACCTCACTGGCTGGAAGAGCGAAGAGGGGAGTATGGCGCGAGCCTACTTTGAGGCGCTATCGCGAAAATATGATATTGATTTGGATACGCCTGTTCGCGATCTATCAAGAGATAAAATTGACATTCTTCTCTATGGAACCAAGGACGACACGATTGAACTTGAAGTTTCAAACGATAGGAATAAGCGCTATCTCACCACCACTTTTGAGGGTATTGTAAACAATTTAAGAAGAAGATACAAGGAAACAAACAGCGAGTGGATTAAGTTTGAGATTGGCAGGTTTATGCGCGAACAGCCATGCGTCTCTTGTCATGGCAAAAGGTTAAACGAAAGTGCGCTGTCGGTTAAAATTGAAGGCAAGGATATTTACGATTTTTGCAACGAAAGCGTGAAAAACTTAATTCCAATGGTTAAAAATTTATCGTTAAGTAAGGCAAAAGCCGCCATTGCTGAACCGATTGTGAAAGAGATTTTGAACCGCTTGCAGTTTTTGGAAGATGTTGGGCTTAACTATTTGACATTATCGCGCTCGGCGGACACGCTCTCTGGCGGTGAGGCGCAGAGAATTAGGCTGGCAACGCAAATTGGCAGTGGCTTAGTCGGCGTGACATACATCTTGGACGAGCCGTCGATTGGATTACACCAACGCGACAATGAAAAACTCCTTAGAACGCTTAAAAATTTGAAAGATTTAGGAAACACCGTAATTGTGGTTGAGCATGATGAAGACACGATACGTGCGGCGGACTTTCTTGTGGACGTTGGACCGTACGCTGGCGTGCATGGCGGTGAAATTGTGGCGGCTGGGACTGTCAATGAAGTTATGAAGAACAAAAAGTCGGTCACGGCAAAATTTTTGCGTGGCGAAGATAAGATTGAAATTCCAACTTCGCGTAGGCAACCAAAGGACTTCATCACCATAAAGGGAGCAAAGGAAAACAACTTAAAGAATATCACCGTTAAAATTCCAACTGGCGTGTTCACTGCGGTGACCGGCGTTTCTGGAAGCGGAAAGAGTTCGCTTATCAATCGAATATTGTTTCCATATCTATCTAACCAACTTAATAACAGTAAACTTCCGCTTGGCAACTGCTCTAAGATTGAAAATGTGGAGGCAGTTGATAAGGTTATCTGCATTGACCAAGCGCCGATTGGCAGAACGCCACGAAGTAATCCTGCCACTTACACTGGTGTGTTCACGGCAATTAGAGAACTTTTCGCTTCCACTGTCGACGCTAAGACGAAAGGATATAGCGCAGGGCGATTCTCTTTCAATGTGAAGGGCGGAAGATGTGAGGCGTGCGAGGGCGCTGGCGTCAAAGAGATTGAGATGTATTTCTTGCCAGACATCACCGTGCCGTGCGAGGTTTGTAAGGGTAAGCGATATAACCGCGAAACTTTGGAAGTTAAGTATAAGGGCAAGTCGATAAGCGATGTGCTTGATATGACGGTTGAAGAAGCGCTCAAATTCTTTGAGAACATCCCATCCATTTTGAACAAAATTCAATCACTTTATGATGTTGGGCTTGGCTATATTAAGTTAGGACAGCCGGCAACCGAACTTTCGGGCGGTGAGGCGCAAAGAGTGAAACTGGCAACAGAACTCAGTAAACGCGAGACGGGTAAGACGATGTATATCTTGGATGAGCCAACCACAGGACTTCATGTTTACGACATCAAAAAGTTGGTGACGATTTTAAATAGGCTTATCGGCACCGGCAACTCGGTTGTTGTGATTGAGCATAACCTTGATGTTATAAAGTGCGCCGACTATATCATCGACATGGGTCCAGAAGGCGGAGATGAGGGTGGCACGGTGGTGACCACAGGAACGCCTGAAGAGGTTGCCGAATGTCAAAAGAGTTACACAGGGCAATTCTTAAAGAAAATTTTAGAAGAAAACAAAAATTGATAAAAAATGGCGTAAATTTTGCGATTTTTTTGAAAAAAAGTGCATTTTTTTTGAAATTTTGCACTAAATTTGCAAAAAAAGTTTAGGAAAGATATTAAAATTTTTTATGGCAAACTTAAATAAATATTGATTTATATAATCAAAATTTGAGATTTTGTTTATTAAATTGCTAAAAATTACCACATTTTTAAGATTTTTTGATAGCGAAAATTTTGTTTTAAATACAAATCATTTTGAAAATTTTATAAATACGCGCTATAATTACATAGGAAAAATATGAGAGTTTTTAATCTATCATCTGGCAGTGACGGAAATGCCACATATATTGAAACAGAAGGGACGCGAATTCTTGTGGACGATGGTATCTCATGCACTGAAACTGTGAAAAGGCTCAACCTTATCGGCGTGAGCGGAGAGGATATTGACGCTATCATATTGACACATGAGCATACCGACCATATGAAGGGTGTTGATGTTTTTTCGAAGAAATTTAATACGCCTATCTACGCGCACAACGACGTTTGGAAGGGGGTATATCCAAAACTTAGCAAGGCGTCGGAGGGCAATATGCGCATATTTGACGGCGAGTTTGAAGTGGGGGACCTTATGATAAACCCGGTGGAGATTCCGCACGATGTGAAATGCTTTGGTTTCGTCATTGAAAACGGAGATAGCAAGGTGAGTTTGCTCACCGATTTAGGTCACACCACCGATAAAATTTTTAATAGCATCAAAGGCAGCCAACTTGTCTATCTCGAAGCAAATCACGATATAAATATGTTAAGAAACTGCGAAAAATATCCACTCTCTCTTAGGATGCGCATTGCCGGAAAAAACGGACACCTTTCCAACGATGCTTCGGCGGAATTTGCGGAAAAACTTGTGGAAAGTGGCACAAGACAACTTGTTCTCTCTCACCTAAGCAGAGAGAACAACACGCCAGAACTTGCCTACACCTACATATCCAAAAAACTCGCCGATAACGGTATAATTGAAGGCACGCACGTGAAAATTGATGTTGCCTTGACCGTGCCTGTGCGAATATTTAGGTTAAAGTGAGAAAATGGCGAAAATTGTTTGAAAAAAAGTGACAAATAGGTTGCCACTTTTTCAACTTTTCGATTATAATTTCCATTTTACCCCTACAATTTGTCGTATTCCTTGTCGCTGACCTCTTCCATCCACTCGTTAGATGCGCCTTCCGCTGGAATTTCAATTGAAATATGCGTGAACCAGCCATCCTTTCCAGCACCGTGCCAGTGTTTAACTTCGGGAGCGATATACACAACATCGCCGGGCTTTAGTGCGCGTGGTTTTTTCTTCCAGCAGTTTGTTTGAGCATATTTTTACTCCTTTATTTTAAATTATATTTCAATGTCAGTCTTCAAGTTTCGCTATGGCGTAAGAGATATGCATAAGTTCTTTGTTTGACTGAATAGGAGATAGTTCAATAAGTTTGGTGCCGTTTTCTGTGACTGCCATGCCCTTGCTCCAACCGGTTTGCAGTATGCGGTTGTCATATTCAAGAAGTTGCTTTTGGCGCTCCCACTTGCCCTTGCCGTTTTTGTAGTTGACAAGAAAACTTATCGTGTTCAAGCCGATTTCCTCGTTGTCGCGCTTGGCGTTTAAAATTATGGCGTCATATTTTTCATTATACACACAGTATGGCATACTGCCAAGGTAGTAGCCGTCCTCCGTTTCGGCACGCGTACCCTTCTTTGCTGGGTCGCCGAAGTCGATACCGTCGGGTGAGGTCTTATAGTAGATATCGTTGCAAGGCGTGCCGACAATTTCGTAGCACAAAAAGTAGCCTTTTTTAGTTTTGCACACAATTGGCATACCCGGGCGGAGGCGCTTATCCTTAAGTGCCACCACAAGTTTTTCCTTGCTCCATGTTTTTCCGCCGTCAGAAGAGGTGACCATGACAAGCACCTGGTTATAGTCTTTCTCTTCGTGTAAGCGCTCGTCCGAAAACATGACGACGATTTCCTTTTTGGCGTTCACATAGATAAGCGGCTCCCAAATAGGTCCAAGTTTGTCAAAGTTTTGCTCCACCGGCGCTCCGCCTTTTGCCACCGTCGAGCGCGCTTGCCACGTTTTGCCCTTATCCCTACTTATGTATAAGAGAATTTCGGTGGAAGTCATGTCTTTTGGTATCGAATTTCCCGCAAAAAGCAGGGTGCCTTTATCTAGGTCGCCACATTTTTCGTCAAGTTCGCAAAGGGTGGGTTGATAGCGCATACCATAGCCGTTAACCGTGTCCTCCACCTTGCTAAAAAGTTTCCAAGTGTATCCGCCGTCGGTGCTTTTATAGATAGGGGCGAAAGGTGGCTCTTTCTTAGAGTAATTTTCAAAGGTGGCAAGAAGTTCATTTTCGCTATGCCTAAGTTCGATGACTCGCGGATACATACATCCGGTTGGGTTGCCCACTTCCTTCTCGCGCGGGGCAAACAGTATGCCTTCAGCGTCTTTTTTTATTTTCATTTTCCCTCCTTATGGCATGATTATATCAAAAGGGCGCGAAAAAGGAAAGTAAATTGGCAAAATTGTGCTTAAAAAATGTTTTTTAATTCGGCAAAGCAAATTTTCTTCTTTTGATTCGAATAGACTGATAAAGGACGACTGGAAGAAAAATATATCATTAATATCCAATTGTAATAAAGGGTGTTTAATATGAAAATTTTGAAAAAACGTCTTCTTCCTAAGAGAATGTTATTTCATATTATCGGAAGTCGAACCAAGCGTGACGAAGTCACATTTGAGTGAGACTGATGGTCATACATACTATGTGA
>CALVNE010000005.1 GCA_944349515.1 uncultured Clostridia bacterium
TTAAATTTTGCTAACGCAAAAACACAATAAATTGTGTTCATCACATTGTATGTATGACCATCAGTCTCACTCAAATGTGACTTCGTCACGCTTGGTTCGACTTCCGATAATATAAAAAACTGAGCGATGTTAAAATTTAAGAAAGTTAAAGATGCATTGTAAAAAATGTGTTGCCACGGTTTGTTTTAACATTTACCTTACATAACTTTCGGGCGCCCATGCTCGGCTTCAGATAAAATATTTTTGAAAATTTAGCACAAGATATAGTGTAGTATGCAAGCATAATACCTACCATATCTTGTTTTTTAATCTATCTTTCTTATATGTAAAGTAGTCTTATTTTTATACATTAATTATATCTTAAATAATCCTATTTTTAATGTTAATATTTCACAATAATTCGGTTATCTTATTCCTATTTTTGTAGGCGTAGGTGATGTTTTTTTGGTGAGTTTTGTCCTTTAAAAAACTGCCGTGGGTTTTTGAGTTTTTAAAATGCAGACAAACATGCCCGCCTAAGCCATTTTCGCCTTTACTTTCGCCATGTGGAAAACCGGTGAGGCTGGCGCAAAAATAGACGTTTTCGCGATATTCAAGGTACACAGGGCGCCTATCCCAAGACGGCGTGCCGTTATATATCTCATATAATAGAAGGGTGTTGTTCTCGTCGATGGTTTCAATGTCGGCGTGATTTTTTCCGCCCGTGCGCTCAATCATAATGCTGATTCCGCTTTCAATATCAATAAGCCGATAAGGCGTAAAGCATTCAATTATGGCGTTGGCAACTTCCCAATCGACCGCCAGAACCTTGACTTCGTCATCGCTTTCCACCTCAAGTTCGCTCTCTTTGACGTTGGCAATTTCCACCATGTTTTTGTCTGTCACATTGGTGTAGGAGGAAAACATGGGATAAGGAAAAAGTCCGGCAGTCAAACTTGCCGACAGAGCGAAGATGATGAGGTATATAAGTAGTCGCTTGTGCATAAAATTAGTTTGCATAAAATTTCTATTTTGATACCAATATAAAGTCTAATTTCAGCGTGTTTCGCATATCTTTTCTTATGAAACAAGTTTGGACAACTGTTTTTTTGTTGTTTGGCACAATTGTTGGGTCGGGATTTTCAAGTGGCAAGGAAATTCTAGTGTTTTTCAGCCGTTTTGGCGAACTTTCTTATCTTTACATCGTCATTGCGTGCCTGTTATTCTTCCTCCTCTTTTACCTCTTCCTTTCTAAGGGAAAATTTGTGATAGAAAAACTTGAAAAACTTAAAATTGTCAATGTTATTTTAACCTTCATTTCGCTTGTTTTCACGGCGTCGATGTTTGCCGGGCTTAAAAGTTTATTTATGTTTTCAAATTCGTTCTTGTATATTCTTCTTTGCGCACTTCTTTTAATTTTCACCGTATATTTAACCCTTAAAGGTATGCGGGCGCTAGAGAAGGTGACACTCATTCTTATGCCAGTTTGCGTATTTATCTTTCTTGCCGTACTTATATATATTTCCTTCCAAAATCCCGAGTTCACCGCTTCGGCGACGAGTCCGTTTGGCTACTTTTACTGTCCACTCTATGTGGCGCTCAATTTTTCCACCAGCACCTTTATTGTCAGCAAGGCGGGGCGGGAGTTAAATAAAAAACAGACCTTTTTAGTAAGTCTGTTTTGTGCCATACTTCTTTTTATCTTCCTTCTTTTTGCCAACTTTGTGCTTAGAACTCATGTGGATAGCCACTACGCCGATATGCCGTTTTTGTACCTTTGCAAAGATAACCCTTTCTTTTTTGTGCTTTGTTATGCGGTCATTTTAATTGGCTGTTTGACCACACTTTTTTCGCTCTGCCTTACCATAAAATCGTCAGTTTTCCCAAAAAGTGATGCGCTGGGTATTTGCACTGCCGTTTTTTTGCCCTTCCTTATAAGCGAACTTGGGTTTTCAGAGATTGTTGCAAACGTCTATCCGCTTGCTTCTGTGCTTGGAATTTGCGTGCTACTATTTTTTATATATTCGTTCAAGCAGACTGACAAGATAGTACATCACGAACGCCAAAATGCAAAGCACAAACGTCGCACTCATCACTAGGTCGATTTTGAAAATTTGCCCGCCGTAGACGATAAGATAACCAAGCCCTGCCTTGCTTGTGAGGTATTCGCCCATGATGCTACCAACGAAACTCATGCCGACATTTATTTTTAACACCGAGATAAAATCGCGCATAGACGACGGCAATATAAGTTTCCAAAGTATTTGAAATTTGTTGGCGTTCATGCTCTTTAAAAGCAGAATTTTTCCTTCGTCACACGCGACAAATGAGGAGAGCATGGTCATGGTGGTGATAACTATTGAGATAAGCACGCACATTAAAATTATCGCGTTGGTGCCGGCGCCTACCCATAGAATTATAATAGGTCCAAGGGCGATTTTCGGCAAGGAGTTTAAAACGACAATGTATGGCTCGAAAATTTTTCGTACCTTTTCGTTCCACCAAAGTAACACGGCAATGAGATAGCCAAGCACGGTGGCAATGAAAAAGCCGATAAGCGTTTCATACAGCGTCACCCATGTGTGATGAAAAAGGGTGCCGGAGGCTATCATATCGCCAAGTTGCGCGATTATCCTCGACGGGCTGGAAAAGAAAAACGGGTCCAGCACATTTAAATAGGTAAGTAATTCCCAGAGTCCTAAAAATGCCACTAAAATAAAAATGCGAAAAAAGATGACGATAAATTTATCTTGCTTTAACTTTTTCACATATTTTTTGTGTGAGAGGGAAAAATTAACCATTTTCGCTTTTTTCTTCATTGGTAAGTTCTCTCCATATCTTTTCAAAATAGCCACTAAACGATGAATCCTCTCTCTTTTTTAGTGGGGTTTCGCCAATAAGGTCAAGGTTTATCTCGTCTTTAATACGCGCAGGGCGCGACGATAGCACAATTATTTTATCGCTCATTGATATCGCTTCGGAAATGTCGTGCGTCACAAGTATGGCGGTCTTTTTTTCGCTCTTAATTATCTCATAGACATCATCGCATAACGATAGGCGCGTTTGATAGTCTAGGGCAGAGAAAGGTTCATCGAGTAGCAGAAGTTTTGGCTCCATAACAAGTGTGCGTATGAGCGCAACGCGTTGCCTCATGCCTCCACTTAGCGAGCGTGGCTTTTTGTTTTTAAAATTGTAGAGACTGTATTTTTTCAAAAGTTCCTCGGCAAATTGTAGTTTTTCGTCGAGATTTTTCGGCTTTTGTAGTTCTAACCCTAGTGTGATATTTTTCCAAACCGAACGCCAATCGAAAAGCATATCGCGTTGGAACATATATCCTATCTTTTTTGTATCAATCTTATTTGAGCCGTCTAGATATACATTGCCAGAACTCGGTTTCAATAGCCCGGCGATTAGGGAAAGTATTGTGGTTTTGCCACAACCGCTGGGTCCAACAATCGAAACAAACTCCTCCTCAAAAACATTGAAGTTGATGTTATCGAGTGCAAATATTTCGTCGTCTTTGGTTTGATAGAAATATGTTACATTATCAAATTTTAAAATTTCGTTCATCTTTTGCCTCTACAAATACATTTTATTTTGCTCGCTCTTTTTTGTGAATATTGGTGGCATAAAAACTTGAATAACCACTTTTCCCCGCTTAAAATTTATGCGAAAGTTGCTTAAAAAGGAGGTTTAGTGGAAGATATAAAGAAAGCTCTTTTAAAAAAGGCGCTCGGGTTTTGTAGCGACGAGATTGTGGAGGAGTATTCGCTTGACGAACAGGGCAACTCTGTTCTAAACAAGCGCAAGGTCACCAAAAAATACAATCCGCCGGATATAAGTGCCATGAAGATATTGCTTGAAAAAGAGAATGCGCTAGACGATAGACTTTCACACATGACCATGTCGGAACTTAAAAAAGAAAAAAAGCGACTTTTGAAACAATTAAAGGAGGAAGAGAAGAGTGAAAGTTGAAGAATGTCGTCACACGGTTAAATGCGACACGAGCGGGTGCAAAAATTTTGCCAAGTATTACATCTCAACGCGCGGATTTTTAAAGAATGAATTTGCGTTTTGTGAAGAGTGTTTGAAAAGTTTATACAGCGAACTTGCCAAACTTTTTGTGCCAAGAGCGATAGAGTCGCACTTTAAGCCAGATAGAATAACAAGAAGGAGGAAGAATGAAAAAGCAGAATAATTTAGTTGAAGAGGTTTTAAAGGACTTTCAAAATCGAATTTTGGAGCGCAAAAGTTATGAAACTCAGTGGAAGTTAAACATGAATTTCTATATGGGCAATCAATTTTGCACCATCGGTTTTGGCGGGCTTGTGGAGGATAGTGATAGGCAATATTTTTGGCAAGAAAGAGAGGTGTTTAACCACATTGCGCCGAAAATTGATATCCGCCTTGCCAAACTTTCGGCAATAAGACCAAAGTTGTATGTTGTGCCGGCGTCCAGCGACGAAAAGGACACCTACACCGCCAAAATGTCGAAGAAGATTTTAGATTCGGTTTCGTCAAAGTACAACCTTTCGCAAAAGATAAATCAGGCGACTAAGTGGAGCGAAATTTGTGGCACAAGTTTCTATAAGGTGTTCTGGAACTCTAACCTCGGGCAGGTTGTTGCCATTGAAGAGAGCGGGCGAAAGATAAAGGCGGGCGATGTGGATATTGCCGTTTGCTCGCCATTTGAAATTTATCCGGACTCCACCACTTGCGAGAATTTGGAAGATTGCCAAAGTATAATTCACGCCAAGGTCTATTCTGCGGAAGAGATTAAGAGAATGTACGGCGTGGAGATTGAGGGGAAGGAGATAAACGTCTTTTCGCTTGACAGCACCTTCTCAATCGGCGGACTTGGTTACAGCGGAATTGGCACCAAAGTGATTGAAAGCACCAAAAAGGACGCGGGGCTTGTTATTGAAAAGTATGTAAGACCGAACGAGGACTATCCAAACGGTAGGCTGATTATCATTGCCGGCGAAACGCTGGTGTTTGACGGCGAGTTGCCTTACATAAACGGCGTGGACGGCAAGCGCGATTTTCCGTTCATTAAGCAAGTTAGTTGCGACGAGGTTGGCTCGTTCTGGGGCAAAAGTTTGGTGGAAAGATTGATACCAATTCAGCGTGCATACAATGCCGTTAAAAACAGAAAGCACGAGTTTTTAAATAGGCTCACGCTCGGCGTTTTGGCGGTTGAGGACGGGAGCGTGGATATCGACAACCTTGAAGAAGAAGGTTTGGCACCGGGTAAAATTTTGGTATATAGACAGGGCGCGAATGTGCCGGAATACCTTGACAGTGAAAGGTTGCCAACCGATTTTGAAAAGGAAGAGGAAAAACTGCTTGAAGAGTTCACCACGCTAAGCGGAACTTCGGAGATGGGCGACATGACCACCATTTCCGCGTCCATGAGCGGTGTGGCGCTGGAACTACTTTTAGACGAAAATCAAACGCGTTTATCTTTCACAACCGACAGCATAAAAAATGCCATAAAAACAATTGGCAAACATCTTTTGAGGCTGTATAAACAATTCGCAAATATGCCGAGGCTTATGAAGATTGTGGGCGAAAATGGTATGCCGGAACTTTTCTACTTTAAAAGTAGCGACATCTCGAGCGACGACGTGCAGTTTGAAACGGAGTCGGAGGGCGCTGACACTCTCACGCAGAGGCGCAATACCATTTACACCTTGCTTGATAAGGGGCTATTGCAAGACGAGGACGGCAAACTTAGTCAAACTGCGAAAAACAAAATTTTGGAGATGATTGGCTTTGGCAATTGGAACTCCACGCAAAATTTAGGCGAACTTCACATACGCCGTGCGGATAACGAAAACATTGCCATGCTGGACGGGGATAGCGTTCGCGTAAAACAAATTGATGACCACGCGCTTCACATCAACGAGCATATTGCATATATGCTCTCTGGCGAATACGAGAAGAATGCCGACGAAAAAGTGGAAGAGGTATTTTTGAAACACATTGAAGAACACAAAAATCTTTTAAAGGAAGGAGAATGATATGGACGAAGAAAAGTATTGGGAACAACCGGAAGATTTAACCCTTGATGACGCTCAGCAAAGTGAGGTTGAGGAAAATGCGGAAGGCTCCCAAATTGAGGTTACAACAGGCGACAAAAGCGAAGCGGAAAACGGCGAAACGGTTGGAAAATTTAAAGATGTAAATGCGCTACTTGAAGCCTATAACAACCTTGAAAAGGAATTCACAAAAAAATGCCAAAGACTATCCGCCTTAGAGAAAGACAAGGTAAAGGAGGACGAGACGCTTAAAAAACAAGTGGACGAAAAACTTTCTTTATTCCTTTCTTCGAACGGCGAGGCATCGGCTTACAAGGAAGAACTTTTAGCCAAAGTGAATGAAAATGATAGTCTAAAAAGAATGGACGACCCCTTCGGCTATGTTTGGGCAGAAATGGTGTTTGATAAGATTAAAAACCAAAAACTAACCGATGAGTCTGTCAAAAACTACATTTTGAGTAATGAAAATATCAAAAATGCAGTTATCGAAAATTATATAAATCAACTAGCGGAAAATAAGTCACCGGTCATCATATCATCGAAGGGAAATAGGGTGGCAACGGTTGCCACTCAAAACCCTTCCAACTTAAATGATGCGAAAAAATATTTAATCGACTTACTTTCCTAAGAAAAAAGGAGAAAAAAATGGTAACTTTACAAAGTGCAGAAAACGCGCTTAAAAGTGTCTACTTGGGCGTTGTTGCTAACCAACTCAATGTGGCAGCCAGCCCTCTTCTTGCCATGATTAAGCGCTCTACCAGCAACATCTACGGCAAAGAAATTCGAAAAGCGGCGCCAATCGGCATAAACGGCGGTATCACTGCTGGCGACGAGGACGGCAAACTTCCAAAGGCACATTCCACTGAATATGTGCAGTTTGTGGACGAACTTAGAAATCTCTATGGAAAATTGGAGATATCCGACAAGGCGCTTCGTGCAACTTCAAACAATATCACAAGTTTTGTCAATCTTTTAAACGACGAAATGGAAAGGCTTATTGAGTCTAGCAATTTTAACCTTGGCAGAATGCTTTATGGCAACGGCACCGGCACTCTTTCCTCTGTTATCTCTTTTAATGAGTCAAACAAATACCTTGAACTACATGATGTTAGCAAAATTATAGAAGGTATGGTGGTGAGAGGAACCGATGTTGGCGCTCAAAACAGAGACCAAAACGAGGAGAACTATTTTATCGTTCAATATGTTGACAGAGCGAACAACAGAATTTATCTCGACAAAGGCGGTTATCAATCCATCGGCATAAATACCGGGTCGGACATATATGTTCAATACTCATATAACAAAGAGATGATAGGAATTGAGGGAGTTTTAACTAACGCCAAAATTTATGGGCTTACAAGAGCGGACTATCAGTGGCTTAAACCTTACCTTTCCACAACAACTTCCTATATCTCGGACAACCTCATTCAAACCGCTATCGACTCACTTGAGGATAACGCAAACTCTAAGATTAACCTCATTTCAACCACGAAAGCGGTGAAGAGATTGTATCAAGAATACCTTTCGGCATATAGAAGAAACATCGACATAACCGAACTTGCTGGCGGTTATAAAACAATGACTTACAACGGCATTCCGGTGATTGGCGAAAGATTTGTTCCCGCTAACACGATGTATCTTCTTAACACCAACGACTTTACATTGTACGAAATGTGCGATTGGAAATGGCTGGAAGATGAGAACGGCAGAATTCTCAAGCAAAATCCAGATTACGCAACATATTCGGCAACGCTGGTTAAATATGCAGAACTATTATGCGATAAGCCGGGCGGACAGGGCAAGATAAGCAACATTGCCACCACTCTTACGCCACCTGAAACCTCTGGCACGTCTGACACTGACTCTGGCTCACAAAGTTAATTAAAAGGAAAATAATATGAAAAAATCATTCGAAATTTATAGCGACTGTTTGGATATTGTTAAAAGACTTAAAGAGATAGACAAGGACTATTTTGTTATGTACAACCTTGAAAGAAAGACTTTTGAACTACATAACCATGCGCAAGAAAGAGATACCTTCTGTTTGACCTTGCCTTTTGACTCTCTCGATGAGCGCGCCATAACTTTAACAAAGAAAACGCTTTCTGTTAAGCGTGACGAACTTTTTAAGGAAATGGAAGCGGAAAATGAGAGGAACTTAAAATCTAAATACCGCCAAATTTTGAATGAAGCGGAGGCAAGATTATATGAAAGTTAAAGATGTTGTAATTTTAACTTGCCTATTTATTGGCGAAAAGGAACTCGCTACAAAGTTGGAGGATAATACCACTTTGAATGATAGGGAGCAGGAGCGAGTGGATACTTTGGTCAGATGTTACAATCTTGTCAATCAAGAGATAGCATCTGACTATCTCCCTTTTTTATATACTGAAAAGATAGATGTTAATAATTCCATTTTAAACTTCTCGGGGTTAGAAAAGACCCTTGTAAAAGTGTACGAACTTAAAGGGTCTATAAACCAAAATGTGCGTTACAAGGCGTATCCAGATTATTTAGAGGTTGTTGGGCACGCCAAAAAGATAACATATTCATACATGCCGGAGGACTTAACTCTTACCGATGGCGTTGAGTTTTATAACGGTCTGTCCGCTAGGATTTATGCTTATGGCATGGCGAGCGAGTTTCTTCTCTCTGACGGGCTGAGTGAGGACGCGGAAATTTGGGAAGAGCGCTTTAAGGAAAGTTTGTTTGTGTTATCAAGGAGACGGACTGAGGTTGCTCTTCCAAAGAGGAGATGGCTTTGATTTTCTATAAAAATCTCAAAAAACACAAAAAAACAGAAGAAAAAAACATCACCTTTTCAGTTTTTGGCGAGGGTGTCATTTCTAACGAGGACGATTTGATATCCAAACCCAATGAATGCAAATCATTTTTTAATTTTACCTTGCTCGACGGCGCGCTTAAAACCGGGCTTGGCTTTAAGGAACTTGAGGTGCCGGCAAGCACGGACAACTTAACATACGTGCATAACTTCGATTTCGCATCTAAAAATATCACCGAAATAAAGGATTTGAACCTTTTTAGATATTTGGATATCGAGGACGATTGTTATTATTATCATCTTATAATAATGGACCAAAACGACCAACTTTGGACCCTTCTTTTAATTGATAACGCGGGAGGCTTGCCGATAAGTAAGTCGGCGCTATACTACACCGACCTTGTTTCCACTTGCCCATACCGAATCGACCAATTCGATTGCCTTCTTTATTTCACCAAAACCGGCATGATTTACTCTAGCGCGTACAACACCGAAAAATTTAACGATGTTCCAGCGCTATTGTCGTGCGTGGTGCATTATAACAAGGTTTTTGGCATTACTAACACAAATAGGAATGAACTTGTCTATCAGTCCAATTTGGATTTAAGGGAGTGGTCGAGCGAGGCGACAAGCGTCATTGAATTTTTGGACTCCATGGGCGCGTTCACAAAACTTGTTGTGTTTAACGATTACATCTACTTGTTTCGCGAAAATGGCATAACAAAAATTTCTTCTTATTCTTCGCGTGATGAATTTTCTTTTACGCACCTATATGCTTCCACCTCTAAAATTTACGAAAATTCCGTTTGCGCGTGTGGCGAAGTGATATTTTTCGTAACGCGTGAGGGGTTATTCTCTTTCAACGGCACATCGGTAAGCAAAATTTGTGAGGAATACGATAACTTCTTTAAAAATTTGGATAACTCAAACTGCTCCTCATGCTGTATGGACGGCAAATATTATCTTGCCACAAAATGTAATTTTGGCGACGGCGAGGTGATTGGCTGTGAGTCTAATAGCACCATGAAAAACAATGTGCTTTTTGAGGTGGATATTGAGAGTAAAAAGGTGGACCTACTGCGCGGGGTGGATATTAAAAAAATCGTTTCTGTTGACATTCCATATTACAGCAAAGTGGTGGCGTGCTTCAATGATGCTTCGAACAAAGGCAAGCTTGGTGAACTTGTGCACAGCGGAAAAAACTTTAATTCGGTGACAAGCAAAAAATGGCAATCTTTCAGCACGGACCTTGGCTATAAAGGCAAAAATAAGAAGATAAAAGAAATTATCTTAAACTCGTCTTATCCTTGTGAGGTGCAAATAATTTCCGACGTCGAAACTAAAACCTACTCTTTTGTTGGAAGCGACAAAGAACAGCGCGTTCTTGCTTCCGTCAATGGAAGAAACTTCCAATTCGTTTTTATTACAAATGAAGCAGAAAGCCATATATCAAAACCGATGATTGTGTTTGATGTTATATCGTGAAGTTGATTTATAGAAAATACCTTAAATTTTATAATTACAAACTTTTTTATTTGAATAAAGAAAATCTTTTAATAGACAAAGTTTTAAACATAAAAGGTGGGGTGAAACATGGAGCTTTGGAAAGAGATAATAA
Source organism: uncultured Clostridia bacterium (assembly GCA_944349515.1). Taxonomy (GTDB): domain Bacteria; phylum Bacillota; class Clostridia; order Christensenellales; family UBA1242; genus Caccovivens. The sequence goes on from CALVNE010000005.1 coordinate 10,421, forward strand.
GCATTGTGGTGAGTAATGGTGTTTTTGCTGTTTTGTTTGTTTGGCTGTTTCTCTATCAACTCAAAGACTCGGCAAAGCGTGAGAAGAATTATCAAGAGACGATAGACAAACTGACAACAAGTTTAAATGTTTTAGACGAAGTGAAAGAGGAGGTAAGCGATATAAAAGAATTTTTGCGATGTGAGGAGGAAGAAGATGAAGAGGCTGTTTGAAAAAATGAAATCATATAGTTTTTGGATATCATTTTCCGGCGCACTTGTGATTTTTCTGAACTGCTTAGGGAAAATTTTTGGTTTCCAAATTGAGAATGGAGTTGTGGAAGATGTGGTGATGTCGATTGCGGGACTATTGGTTGTTTTAGGTTTTGTGAGTAAAGAAAGTGACAGCGACGAAAAGGCTGAAAGCGAAAACGAAGAGCCTATCGAAAACGAAAATAGCGAGCAAGACGAAAGTGAAAACGGCGAACAAACCGAAAGTGAAGAACCTGTCGAGAGAGAAAATGACAATCAAACTGAACACGAAAACGGTGAGCAAAATGGAAGTAATAACATTGAGCAAACCGAAAGCGGAAATGATGTGCAAAGCGGTATCGGCGAACCTGACGAGGGTGGTAACGATGTGCAAAGTGAAGAGGAAAAAGGCGATGAAACCACAAGCGATAATGCCGAAAACGAAGATGCTTTAGAAGATAAAACGGATGAAGTTAAGAAAATTTTAAATGAAAATACAATAGATGATAATATGTAAAATTAAAAATGAAAATGCATAATTATGCAAAATATTTGCCACTTTATATGGCCGGCCTTAAAAAGTCGGTCATATTTTATATTTTCTAAAATCTATCAACTTTTTAAAATAATAAGGTTATTTTCAAAAAAATAAAAAAAAAGGCGTCAAAAATTTGTTTTTTAAAATTTGAAAATTTTTTAGTAAAACTTCATTATTGCAATTATTTAAAAACGTTATGCATAAATATACATTTAAATTAATAAATTTGCGCCATAAAAATATTGGTCATATTTAAACTTATAAGAAAAATTTGTGTGAAAATTTTTAATTGCTTGTATTAAATTTTTTTTTGTGATAAACTAAAAGCGTGAAATTTTGTTATTTTTTTATGTATATAAAAATGGAGGAATATGAAAAAAATTCTTTACACGATTTTGTCTATTCTTGCGATAATCTACATCGGCTTTTTGGCGGTGAATGTGATTATCCAAAAAACCGCGTGGGCGCCAGACATGGGCAACTTTCAAGCGGTGTTTGATTTTATTGTCAACTTTGGTGGGGTGGCGATAATCTTCGCTTTTGCCGTTGTTAACTTTGCCGGGAATCCGCTTAAGATTGTCTTTTTCGTTTTGTTAATAATTGCCATTATCATATATATTATAGTTATGGCTTGCCCAGATGTAATTTATAACCTATTTAGTTAAGGGAGTTTTGTTATGGAAAAATTTTTGATAGTTGACGGAAATAGTTTGGCGAATCGCGCGTACTATGCCATGCCGTATCTTTCCAATATTAAGGCGGAACCTTCGGGGGCAGTGTTTGGCTTTGCCAATATTCTTATTAAATTGATAACCGTGCAAAGGCCGGACTATATTGCTGTTGCTTTCGACCACGCGCGCAAAACCTTTCGCAATGAAATTTTTGAGGCGTACAAGGGAACGCGAAAGGAAACTCCGCCGGACCTTGTGAAGCAATTTCCTGTTATTAAAAATATGTTACAACTTATGAACATTAAAACGTTGGAATTTGAGGGAATTGAGGCAGACGACATCATTGGAACGCTTGTCACGCACTCCGACAAGGAAAATATTTTGCTGTCTGGAGATAGAGATTTGTTGCAACTTGTGAATGGCAACACCACCGTTTGGCTGACTAAGAAGGGTGTTACTGAACTAGAAAAAATGGACGAAAAGGCGATTAAGGCGAAATACGGCTTTGCGCCGAAGGGTATCATTGATTTAAAGGCGCTTATGGGCGACTCTTCCGACAACATTCCGGGTGTGAGCGGTGTGGGAGAAAAGACCGCACTTTCCTTGCTCGATAAGTTCGGCACGCTTGACGGGGTGTACGAAAATGTGGAAAGCATCACCGGAAAACTTAAGGAAAAACTCATTGCGGACAAAGATAACGCCTATATGTCAAAGACGCTTGCCACCATTAAAACCGACTGCAATATTAAGGTTGATATTGAAGAGTTTAAATATGATTTTCCTTTTTCAAATGCCGTGCGAGAATTTTTCGAATATATGAATTTTAATTCCTTTTTGAAAAGAGAGGATATTTTTGCTTCGCCTGTGAAAAAAGAGGTAAAGGTTGAAGAGGTGCTGATTGACGACTTAAAGGTTGTGAATAAACTTGTTGAAGAAATTAACGGCGAGTTTGCTTACGACTTAGAGGAGTTAAAGTTTGCTTCCAGAAAGAGGGTGTACTATCTTAAAAAAGACCTCGATTTATTCTCTGCCAATATTGATGAGGGCGAAGTGCTGAAATTATTAAAAAATGTCTTTGAAGATGAAAATATCGTAAAAATTACAAAAAATTCAAAAAAAGATGTGAAAATTTTAAAAAAATACGGTATTTTTCTTAAAAATTTCTTCGATTTGGGAATTGCACGCTATGTTTGCTTCTCTTCATATGTTAAAGATAATGATATTTTGGTGTCTGAATTTTTTGAGGCAAAAGAAAGTTTCGTGGAAGAAATAAAGTCGAAAAAAGTCGATTATGTTTACTATAACATTGAACTGCCTCTTGTGGAAGTGCTGGCGGATATGGAAGAAAAGGGCTTCAAAGTTGACGAGAACATCCTTGACGAAATCGACAATAAGATCAGCGAGGAAGTGGCAGAAATTGAAGAAAAAATCTATGCCGAAACGGGTGAAAAATTTAACATCAATTCACCTAAGCAAGTTGCGGAAATTCTTTTCGATAAACTAAAAATTGTGCCATATAACAACAAAAAACGCTCCACGAGTTTTGCCATTTTAGACGAACTTAGGTTTGAACATGAAGTGGTGAACAACATCATTCGCTATCGAAAACTCTATAAACTTAAAAGCACTTACATCAATGTGTATAAGGAACTTATCAAAACTCGCGGGAATGTTATTCACACCATTTTCAACCAAACTCAAACTAACACCGGGCGCCTTTCAAGTTCGGAGCCGAATATGCAAAACATTCCAACTCGCGACGAGGAAGGTAAGAATTTAAGAAAGATTTTTGTTTCAAAATTTGACGACGGATATATTGTCTCTGCCGATTACAACCAAATTGAACTTAGGCTCCTTGCGAATATGGCGGACGAAAAGTTGATGATTGAGGCGTATCAGCACGGGGTGGATATTCACACGAAAACGGCAAGCGAAATTTTCAATGTTCCGGTCGACCGCGTCACAAACGCTATGCGTCGAGATGCCAAGGCGGTCAATTTTGGCATCATATATGGCATAAGCGATTTTGGACTTTCGCAGAACATTAAAACCACGCGCGTGAAGGCGAAGGCGTATATAGATTCCTATTTTGAAAGATATCCAAAAATCAAAAAGTTTATGAACAACAACATTGAGTTTGCCAAAGAACATGGTTATGCGCGGACAGAGTTTGGAAGAATTCGAATGATACCAGAGTTAAAATCGTCTAACTATAATGTTAGGAAGTTTGGTGAGCGTGTTGCTATGAATATGCCTCTTCAAGGCACCGCTTCGGATATAATTAAACTTGCCATGATTGCCACATACCGCGAACTTAGAAAAATGGAAAGTCATATAATTTTGCAGGTGCACGACGAACTTGTTATAGATGTTAAAAAGGACGAACTTAACGATGTTTTGAAGATAGTAAAGAGTTGTATGGAAAACGTCAAGGCGTATGCTGTGCCACTTGTTGTTAGTGTTGGTGAGGGTAAGACGCTTTACGACTGTAAGTAAAAAACTCAAAAAATGTGCCTAGTTTTTCAAATTTTTTTGAAAAAAGCGCATTTTTTATTATTTTGACCTAATTTTATTAATATTCGTTATTTTTTCAGCCTTAAATATCTCTGCGTAAAATGGGTGAATTAAGGCGATAAAATGGGCGCGTGCGAAAGTGAAATTTTACCATTTTTTTAAAAACATTATCCTTGTTTTTTAAAAATCTATCCCTATTTTCCGAAAATTTTCAACTTGTTTTTTAAAGTTTTTCTTAGGGTGTGTGGCGCGTGCGAGTCCTAATATTTCACATAAAAAGGCGCGCACAAGTTTTAATATTTAGGATAAAAATTTGTAAATGTTAAAAATTATTTGACTTAACTTTTATTTTATTTTAAAATGTTATTGGTGAAGTATGCAGTACGATAGATACATGGGATTAGACTATGGCAACGCGAGAATTGGTATCGCATTTTCCGACCTCTCTGGCACCATTGCAAGCGCGGATAGCGTTTATAAGTGCAAGGGTGAAGAGGAAGATGTTGTGTACCTCTCTGACCTCGCTTTGAAAAAAGAGGTTCGGCATATTGTCATTGGTCTGCCTCTCAACGCGGACGGCACCGAAAGTGAGATGTCGAAAAGGGTTTTGGCGTTTGGGCAAAAACTTAGCGACGTTTCAAAAATTGAGGTCTTTTATCAAGATGAACGCTACACATCGTTTGAGGCGGAGGAGTATTTGAAGGAGGCACGCCTGCCTTGGGATAAACGCAAGGCGCTTCTCGACAAGGTCTCTGCACAAATCATTTTGCAAAATTATCTTGACGAAAGAAAATAAAAGGGGAAAGGTATGGATAAAAAGAAAATTCAAAAGGTGGAAGAAATCTCAAAAGAGGTGGAAGAGGAGTTGAGTGATTTCGACATTCTTGACATCATTCTCGACGAAAACAACACTGAGCCACTTATTTTGCAAGACGAAAAGGGCAAACAAATTCGCTTCGAGCAGGTGGCTGTTATTCCATATAACGAAAAAATCTATGTCATCTTAAAACCTATCGACAAGATTGAAGGCGTTGAGGACGACCAGGCTATCGTTTTTCTTGCCGACGAAACAAAGCGTCCAACCGTTTTGGTTCCAGAGCAGGACGAAAAGATTGCTGTTAAAATCTTCGACGAATATTATAACCTCGTTGAAGAGGCGAATAAGAAGAAAAAGGGTAAGAAAAACTAATTTATCCGCTAGGTAAATTTTGCTACAAACGCACGGGCACGAGGCTAAGTATAGTTTGGGCGCTACTTTTGGTGTGTATCATTTTACTTTCAACCTTTGTTGCATACTTTTTTTGTTGCGCATTTTTGGTTTGAGTGAAACTAAAAACAGAATATTTGGCGAAATTGTATATTTTAATAAAAAAGTGACAATATATTATTGACACAAGTTTTTCAAAATGATACAATTATTTTGATAAAGACTTGTGCTTTATCCAGTGTGCATTCTGTAAATGAAGTGCGTGCCTTTTCGCTTAACGGGTGAAGAGTCGGTTGAGAAAAATAACTGTAAAATTTGCGCTCCTATTAATGCACCAAAAAGAGAGAAGAGAGGTTTTTATAAGATTTTTCTTCTCTTTTTTATTTTTTATTTCAAAAATTATTCGAAAAGAAAAAATAAGAGTGAAAAAATAATAAACAAGCGTACAAACAAAAATAATCCTCGCCTATCGGTTCGGATTATTTTTGTTTGGTGCGGGCGGTGGGACTTGAACCCACACTCTTTCGAACATGCCCCTTAAACATGCGCGTCTGCCATTCCGCCACGCCCGCTCAATGCTTGCCTTCCTATTATATTAGTTTACGAGCAAAATGTCAACAATTTTTGCCAAATTTATAAAAAAACTTTAAAAATGTCACTTGAAAAAAGGGTGTTTTACTCTCTCACTTATTCTTTATAAACTCTATCAAATTTTTCTTTTTGTTTAGTGGCAGTGAACCTATCAAGTCTTGTAATTCTCTATCTTCGGCATATTCATAAATATTTTTGCTGAAAAATCTTTCGATAGGGAAGTTGCAAACTTCCAAAATTTGCAGTAATTTTTCCACCGTCAAAACTATTCTTCCGCGTTCTATTTGGGCAATATAATGTCTTATTTTCAAACTTTTCAATTTGTTTGATTTTTTTTCATATTTAATGTTATAATATTAATATGAGTAAAAATTTAAGGGTTTTTAAGGTTTTTTGTTTGGTCTTGGCGGGACTTATGGCACTCGTCGGCTTTGGCGCGCTTAGCGCGAGTTTCGCTAGTGCCGAAAAGGTGTACGACGGCGGAACGTTCGAGGACTTTTATGCGCAGGTTATGCGGTTATATGAAGATTACGGCGACGTCAACGAGGGCGGGAGCGTGGCGATTAGTAAAAATGAGGTCTTGGAGGATAACGGCGAACTCTATCTTTCCGCCTCCTCATTAAGCGCACTCTCTAATGGCAAAGCTAATGGCGTGCAAGTTTTAAGTGCAGATACTGAAAATTATGGCGGGGCGGACGACGAGCAAACTTTGGAAGTTGACATGAAAAATGAAGAGTTGCTTGGAAGTCAAACTTCCGCTTTGTCTTATAATAGCGAAAGCGCTGAGGAAGTGGCTGGATATATGCCACTTTCTGACACTGAGTACTTAGTGGAAGAAATAGGCGAAAAGTATATCATCAGCGAGCCTTCTTACACCAACCGAATTGTCGTTCGATATGAGGGCGACCTTCCGGCGTATAAGACAGAGGCGTACGCTGAGGGCTTGGGCTGGCATATCTATCAATACACCTCTAAGGAAGCGACCGACGAGGCGTATGAGTATTATAATAGTCTTGATTATGTTGATTTCGTGGAGTATGACCTTGTGGTTATGGGCGCAAGTTCCGCTGAAAATGACGAGGTTTCCTCTTCGGCAACAACAAGTTATCTTTCATGGGGCGCGTCTTACACCGGCATTGACGAATATCTTTCCTATTTGTCCTATATCTATGACGAGAGCGAACTTGAGCGCGTGTATGTGCCAGTTTTGGATAGCGGAATTAACACCGACCACTCTCTTTTTCAAGGGCGCTATTCTAGCGTGTATGGCAGAAATTTCACTAGCACCACAGCGGATGGCACCGTTGTTCCAGACGAAAACTTTGAGGACGATAACAACCATGGCTCGCACACCTCGGGTATCATTGCCGACCAAACGCTAGATAATGTCATACTCATTCCGCTTAAAGTGCTCCGCGCAAACGGCAAAGGGTCGGTGACCATGATTGCAACGGCGATTGAGTATGTCATCTCAATAAAAGAATCTTATAACCTCAACATTCGCGTGATGAACATGAGTTTGGGCTTGGAAACCGAGGACGGCAGTCCAATTTACAGCAGAACTTTGGAAACAGTTGTAAAAGAGGCGTATAATGCCGATATCATGTCGGTTGTTGCGGCGGGGAATAGTCATTTTAACACTTCCGCCAGCGCACCAGCAAATATGTATGAAGAGGTGATAGTTGTCTCCGCGCTGGAAGAAAATCCTTACTATGAAAAAGGGCTGTGCGTGGCGGACTACTCTAATTATGGCTCGACGGTTGACCTTTCTGCACCGGGAACCGCTGTTGAAAGCGCATATAGCAATGTGCTATACGGCGAACTGAGTGGCACCTCAATGGCGGCGCCTCATGTGACCGCGGTGATTGCCAATCTTTTATCCAACCCTTCATTTTCTTCGCTGAGTAACTCTGAAATTGAAAATCTGCTTTTTGCTAACGCCATAGACCTCGGCGCGGAGGGCAAGGATATATATTATGGTTACGGCTGTGTGAATATTGCTAATGTTGGCGTGGAAACGGTGGGTGAGGTCGTTTTCAGTGAGGAAAATTCCTTCCAAGACGCGCCGATAAACCTCACGCTTTCCTTTAGCGACGCGGAATACATCAATGGCACATACAAAATTTTCTATACCTTGGACGAAACAAGCCCGACCCTAGACGATCTCGAATACACTTCGCCTATCGAAATTTCCACCACCACCAAAATTACCGCTGTGGCATTCGTCTTTAACGATTCTGGCGACATTGCGGTGAAGAGTAAGGTCACCTCAATGACATATTACTACGATAATCAAGACCTTGCAAGCAGTTACACGGTGACGGGCAGTAGTATGTCTGGCACACTTGTTAGTTACAACGGCGAATTGACAACCTTGGTTGTGCCAGAAACAATTAATGGACTTGCGATAACAAGCGTGGCGGAGAATGCCTTTGCTAACTCCAAGGTAGAAAATTTGATATTTTCCTCGCCTAATTTGCTATTTAATAACTATGCCTTTTATTCCTTAGGGTCCCTCGTTTCGGTGGACGCTTTGGGCGCTAAATATGTTGGAGATTACACTTTTGCTAATTGCAGTAATCTGACCACGGTAAATTTACCTTCTGTGTTTACGGTTGGCGACTATGCCTTCAAGGGCTGTTCGAAGTTAACAGAACTTAGTTTTCCTTTAATAACAAGTGTTGGCACGGGCGCGCTTGAAGATGTCAATTTAACCTCGCTATTTTTGGGTGGCGATTTAAGAAACTATGGCGACTCATACTTCCATGCCGACACCATTTACGCCTACTCTTCAAGCGGTTACGATACTGTTTTAAAAAATCATACTGACGAACTAGTTTTACTCGACACAAGATTTGTCGAAAATTATCCAACGCGTGTCATTTACACCGAATCGGGCGAGGGGACGATCACCTTTGTGTATTATGTCAATGAAAATGCGTATATAAGCGAGGAACGTCCGGTGTTTATTCAGTATCGCCTCGCGCCAGAAAGTTATTTCGACCAAAATTATCCAAGTGAAACTGTGGCAAACGATTCGCCGGTCAATTTGGGCGACGGGCTTTTTGAGGTGACCTTCCACTTTGATAACCTCACTGTGGGTGCGGTTTACTCTTTTCAAATTTATATATATGATGCGTATACGCTTGGGTCGTCAGATTTGGCACTCACCTCAGAAACTATAAGCGTGAGAGTTTTAAGTGACGATACCGCAAGTTACAATTTGAACTTTGACGAGGGCGATTACAAGATTTTTGTGGACGGCGTGAGCGTGGCAAGCGGATACACGCTTTATGCCGATTTAGATTACAGCATTCAAGTGGTGCCAGCAACAAGTTATCGTGTGGAAAATGTGCTTGTCAAAGAGGGCGCGAATAGCACCACGGCGACCTTGGACGGAGATAACACCTTCACCCTTTCAAATGTGACAGGTGATGTTACTTTGGAAGTTGAAATGGCAGAAATTGAGGAGTTTGAAATTTCCTTCATATATGGCGACGGGGTGGTTGTGCTTGGGAGTGACAGCGAGTTTTTATCTTCAAGCGTAATAGTTCCAAGAAATTCGAGCCTCACCTTTTCGCTTTGGCTAAATGATGCGTACGAGGTGACCTATGTTGAGATTGACGGCGTAAGACAAACGCTAAAAGAGGAGTTTGTGCTAGAAAACATTTTGTCTGACCACACCGTGGAGATTGGCTCTCAACCAAAGTCCTTTGTTATCACTGTAAACACGGGCGTGGGCGGTCACGCAATGCAAAATCTGGAAAGGGTGAACTACGGCGAGGATAAGGATATCATACTAGACTGCGAGGAGGGATATTACATTAAGGCGGTCTATGTGAATGGCGAAGAGGTGGAAATTTTTGGCAATGTTTTGACCTTGAAAAATGTTACAAGCGATATGTCAATTGTGGTGGAGTTTGAAAAGGAAGGCTCAGATGGTTTTGAAGGCGCTCCACTTGTGATTTTGATAATCTTCGCTGTGGCGCTTCTAATAACCATTCTCTGCGTGGTGTTCTTGTTCACTAAAAAACCAAATAAAAATAAAAAAATGATGTAAAATAGTTTTATTTTACTGGGCTAGTGTGATATAATGCATTTAGGAGGGAGTTATGAGCACTGGACTTATTGTTTTGCTTGCGATTGTTGGTATTGTTGTTCTTGTGGGCATAATTCTTGCCGTTTGGATTTGGACGCAGTACAATGCCTTCGTTCGCCTTAGAAATAGTGTAGACGAGTCGTATTCCACAATGGACGTCTACATGAAAAAAAGGTACGACCTCATTCCAAATCTCGTTGAAACGGTGAAGGGATATGCTAAACATGAAAAAGAGGCACTTGAAGGTGTTATGCAAGCGCGCTACTCTTGCATGAACGCAACAACGCCTCAGGAAAGGGCAAAAAGTGAAAATATGCTTACTGACACTTTGAAATCGCTGTTTGCTGTAACGGAAAACTATCCTCAACTTCAAGCAAATCAAAACTTTATGGATCTTCAACAGTCCTTAAAGACGCTTGAAGAGGAAATCGCCACGTCAAGAAAGTATTATAACGGCTGTGTTAAAACCTACAACATTAAACGCGAAACCTTTCCAAGCAACTTAATTGCAAAATGGTTCAAGTTTACAAAACGTGACCTTTTTGAAATTGTTGAACAAGAAAAAGTGGCGCCAAAAGTGCAATTTTAAAAAAAGAAAATCGGTTTGAACAGAACTTTGAAAGTTGGTTTTAAGCCGATTTTTTTGTTTGTAACATAATTTCTTAAAAGTGTAATTTTTGTCGATATCAAATGAATAAGGCTACAAAATGAATAGGTTTAGAATGCCACAACGCGCTCGTCATTATCGTCAATCTCTTCCACTTTTTGCGCAGAAACGCTTTTAATCTTACTTGCTAACTCGTTGCTTTTAATGGCGTCGTCGTTTAGGTTGTTATGCGAGGTGCTGTCATCTTTTTTCTCGTCTGGGTTGTCAACTTTTTCATGCGAAGCATTGTTCGTTTCTCTTGGTGAAGTGCCACTTATTTCTTTTAGCGAGGTGCTGTTGTCTAACTTTGCGTGCGGGGCTGTATTTTCGACTGAGGTCTTGTCATCTACCATAGTGGTGTTTTTATTTAAATTTTCAGTTTCAACATCTTTTTGGTCCAAATTTTCCGCTGTGGTGCCGGAATTGCTGTCGGCTAGCACAGGCTGGGCGAGGCGATTAAAATTGTTGGAGCCGTATGTTCTGCCGAACGCGCCGTATCCTCTGCCATACATACCATTGTATCCTCCGCCATACATACCGTTAAAGCCTCCGCCGTATGGCACGCCACCGTAGTATCCACCACCATAGTTACCATAATAGCCGTTGGCGCCGTAAATGCCGGTGCCGTAAGGGCGGTAGGTGTCAATGTTTCTTCTAAATGGACCATAGGTGTCGATGTTGTTATTTGTTAAATCGTCTGTGTTGCCGTTGACCTCGTTGAGGTTGTCGGCGCTATCGTTGTCAACATCTTTATAGGTGTCGATATTCTTTGGAAGAAAACGCTTCTTTGGCTTTTTGACCTCTGTGTTTGGTGTGTTCGTATTGTTTGTGGTGTCATCATTGTTAGAGTTATTGTTTGTATCGTTGCCGTTATCCGAGGTGTTATCCGTGGTGCTACCATTGTTATTAGTATTGTCATATAAGGTGTTTCCGTTATCCGCAATATTGTTGTCTGAGGTGTTGTTGTCGAGTTCCTCATCAAAGATAAATTCGCCGTTGTAGGTGCCGTCGGTGAAATTTTCGCGAAGAGAGTTGTAGTACTCGGCATCGTCAATTCCCAAAACCTCCTCAATGTTTTGAAGGGTGTTTAATATGTTGATATAGTAGGCGCAACGCATATTTGAATTGCAAGCAATCTTATTTAATTTTGCGTTGACGCGTTCCACATTGCGGGCGACACCTCGCTTCATGGTATTATAGTTGCGATAAGTGGAATTAAATTCATTGCTACTTCGCGCCACATTATCGTTATAGTTTGATAGATTGGCGGTGAGGTCTTTTAAGGCGTTAAGTTCGCCCTTGGCAAGTTTCAAATCTTCCTTTTGAAGATATTTTTTTATCACAGCGGTTTTTCCCAAAATCTCATTTTTATAGTACTCCTCGGCTTGAAGGGTGTTTTGTGTGCGCATAAGGCTATTCTTCAAACTTTGGCATTTTGCTTCGTCCGTGATAGCGCTTAACTTCTCATCGTCCACATTCACATCGCTCATCGAAACGCTTTTTACGGTGGCGATTGAGTTGCTGGTTTTATCCAATTGGCTGGATAAATTGGTCTTTGCCGAAGTTTCGCCGTTGGACGCGCAACCGGTTAAGGCAACCGAGAGCAGAAGAGATATTGCGCCTAAAATTATTTTACTTTTCATAACATAAACCTCCATTCGCTGTTAGTTTGTGTAAAAGCAAAAGGTTTATACAGCGTAAAAAAATTGATTAATAGGAAATGTCAAAAAAATCCAAAAAGAATATATTTTTTCAAAATTTAGGTAAAAAATATCAAAAAAATACACTTTTTTCAAAAAAAATCGAAAAAATAAGCCAAAATTCGGCGTTTTTTGAAAAAATAAAATATTTGTTTAACTTGGCGCGTTATGGAAAAAATTATTTAAAGAGGTCAATATGAAAGAAATAAAGACATCTTTAAAAGAGGGAAAGAGCGCCGAAATGGACGCCTCAAAGAAAGAAACATCTTTTAAAGAGGATAACTTAAAAGAGGTCGAGAGAGATAAAAAGAAAGGTGCCAAAAATCAAAAGGGGAAGGGTGACATAAGTCCGAAGGCGATTGTTAGCGCTAAGGAGAATGCTAACCTCAATGAGCAACAGCGCAACAAAGCGTACAACAAATATGTAAATGCCAAAATTCCAAAGACGCGACCTTGGCCAACACTATTCAACTCCTTTTGGGTGGGCGGGCTTATCTGCGTTTTGGGGCAGGGGATAAACGACCTACTTCTTTATATCTTTCCAAATATCTCCGAGCAGTCGGCGTGGGCTTACACCCTTATCATTCTTATATTTATCGCGTCGCTCCTTACAGGCATAGGCGTATACGACAAACTTGGCAAGTTCGCCGGCGGTGGAACAATTGTACCCATTACCGGGTTTTCAAACTCCATAACAAGTCCGTCTGTGGAATTTAAAAGCGAGGGCATTGTTTACGGCATTTGCGTTAAGATGTTCACAATCGCCGGACCCGTTATTGTTTTCGGGATTCTTTCCAGCGCTCTCGTCGGGCTTATATACTATATAGTGTATTTGTTTATATAAATATAACATTATAAAAAAATCGTTTTAAACTTAGGCGCGGCTTTTAATATTTCGCACAAAACATAAAAAGTATGTATATTTTTCGAAAAATAAAGGAAAATATAACTAACAAGGAGATATCCTTGGGAAAACGGGAGGTAAACTATGTTCGGAAAGAAGAAAGCGTCAAAAAAATGCAACGCTAACACTGAAGCAAGTAACGAAAACGCTTCAAGAGCAAAGAACTGTGAAGCAGGAAAAGAAGCTAAGTCTTGCAAAAACTGCAAAGGTTCTAGTGCAAAAAACTGCAAATAGTTGTTTCTCGGTGAAAAAAGCGCTCTAACCGCGCTTTTTTCTTTTTGATTTATACTTTTTTTGTTCCACTTGTCTAGGTTTATTCTTTAATTTGTTTCACTTTTGTAGTTTTTTATTTTATTTTTCTTCTTATTATTCCTCTTCGCTTAATCTTTTTTATAATTTCATTTTGTTTGGTCTTTTTTCTTATTTATATTGATAAATTTTATAACAACCACATTGCAAAACTTTTTTAAATCAACTATATTCAAAATACATTATAAAAATTTTCAACAATTGTATCTAGAAAAATAAATTCTCTTTTATTAAAATCTCACCAATTTTACACAAAAATCTATTTTTTACTAAACCTTTTCTTTTGGGCATATTTATCTTTCAACTATAAGCAATTTTTAGATATATTAAAAAGTTATCTCAAACTCTTTACCACCTTTTTAAAGTCAGCAGGATAAGGAATTTCAAACACAAAGTCCTTGTTAAGTTCGTTGTTATGAAACTTCATCTTTTTAAGGTGTAGGTAACTGTGATTGTATAGGTCGCGCTTGCCGTAGATTTCATCGCCGATAAGCGGGTGGTTGGCGGACGAGGCGTGTAGGCGGATTTGGTGGGTGCGTCCTTTGAAGATTTCCGCCTTAACAAGGGTGAGGGCATAGTTTTCCTTTCTTATATAGTTGTAATTTCCTCCGCTAAGCGCAATTTTGTATAGTATCATGCGAAAATTTTTCATAACTTGGCATCTAAAATTTAAAAACTTCACATCTTTCAACCTTTTCAGCGGGGTGAAGGTGGTTTTTGCGTACTGCCCAAAAGGCGAAATGATGCGCTTTCTCTCGTTTATGCCGTAATTTATCACAGTGCAAATGGGCGCCTCAACCACAAACTTGTTTCTTATCTCGCCGTGGCAAATGGCATAGTATTCCTTCTCGATGTTGACCGTGTTTTGATAGGTTATCGTGTCTTTGGCAATGAGGATAAGTCCGGACGCGTCTTTATCCAGCCTATTCATAATTCTAAGCGTAAACTCGCTGTCGTCAATGTACGCGCAAACCATGCCGGCGAGGTTGTTATGATAGTGGCTTCGCGTGGGCGTGGTTGGAAGAAGGGCGGGCTTGTTGACAACAAGATAGTAATCGTCCTCATACACAACATCAATAGGCGCGTAGATTTTCTCTATCTCGGTGCCTTTGAAGGGGTTGCGGTCGATTTTGAGCGTGTCGCCAATTTTTAGTTTGTGATTGATATTTTCTGCCTTGCCGTTGACTTTTATGGCACCAAAGTATGCGCGAAGGTTTTTGATAAAATGCTCGCTGTAGCCATGCTCTTTTAAAAAGATGTATACGCTTTCGTAATTTTTCTCTATTTTCATCTCTAAGTATTTCATATCTAAACATTTTAGCACTTTTTGCGTTTAAAACAAAATAAATGAGGCAAATTGCTTGACAATTTTATAGAAGTTATTTATACTTAAATTGTAAAAACGATGATGAAAGACTAGTAGATACGCTAACCTTCCAACAGAGAGCCTCGGTTTGCTGGAAAGAGGCGGACGGCGCATGTTGAATTCCCTTTCTAGTTGCACCTTGAACGAATTTCAAGTAGAGGTTGTCGCGTAGGCAGGCGTAATTGCTTCAATGAGGCGCTTTTGAGCGTGAAGTTAGGTGGTAACACGATTTTTGGTCGTCCTAATAAAAAGGGGGCGACTTTTTTTAAGGAGAGAAGTATGAAAGAAAAACTTGAACAAATTTTGAAGGACGCGTTAAAAGAAATTGACGAGTGCGCTGACGCCAAAAGTTTGGATGAGGTGAGAGTGCAAGTGCTAGGCAAGCAGGGGGCGCTCACGGCGATACTTAGAAATATGCGCGAAGTGCCAATGGAGGAGCGAAAAGAAGTTGGCTCGCTTGCTAACGGCGTGCGCGAAAAAGTGGAAAACGCGCTAAAGAAAAGAGGCGAAAGTTTGGAAGAAAAGGCGCTCTCTCTTTCTATGGAAAAAGAAAAAGTGGATATAACCATGCCTAGTGTTGGCGTGAAAAAGGGCGCACTTCACCCGTTGACGCGCTTCAACAATAAGTTTATGGATATCTGCGTTGCCATGGGCTTCACTGTCATTCAAGGACCGGAGATTGACACCGATTACTACAACTTTGAGGCACTAAATGTGCCAAAAAATCACCCGGCGCGCGATATGCAAGACTCGCTCTATATCACCGACAACATACTTTTAAGGACGCAGACCTCGAACATGCAAGTGCACGCCATGGAGGAACTTAAACCACCATTTAAAATTGTCTGCCCGGGGCGCGTTTACCGAAACGACGATGACAGTTCTCACTCGCCAATATTCAACCAATTTGAGGCGCTTGTGGTGGACGAAAATGTGGGACTAAAAGATTTGATGAAGATGA
This sequence comes from uncultured Clostridia bacterium, assembly GCA_944349515.1. Lineage (GTDB taxonomy): Bacteria > Bacillota > Clostridia > Christensenellales > UBA1242 > Caccovivens. The sequence continues at coordinate 26,157 of CALVNE010000005.1, forward strand.
TTGATGTCATTTTAAAACGCTTGTTTGGCGAGAATGTTAAAATGCGCGTGCGCCCGGCATACTTCCCATTCACTGAGCCTTCCATTGAGATTGACGCGACGTGCCAGATGTGTCAAGGCAAGGGTTGCTCGCTTTGTAAGGGTACCGGATTTTCGGAAGTTTTCGGCGCGGGCGTGGTGAATCCAAAGGTGCTTGAAATGTCGGGAATTGACAGTAAAAAGTACAGTGGTTTTGCCTTCGGGCCGGGCATTGACAGAAGTGTTATGGTGACGAATAAAATTCCAAATATCAAATACCTATTCAGAAACGATATGCGCTTTTTAAAACAAATGCGCTAGATGTTGTTGTATTATGCTTGCATACTACACCATATATTGATATTTAAAAGAACGACAAATTTTTGTTAAGGAGAGGAAAATGAAAGTTTCGTATAATTGGCTGAAAGATTTTGTTGACATAGATGTTTCGCCGGAAGTGCTTGCGAGCAAACTTACGGTGTCGGGTTTTGAGGTGGAGGAGATAACCTATCAAAATGAACACCTTCACGATGTTTATGTTGGGAAAATCACCAAAATGGAAAAGCATAAGGACGCCGACAAACTTCAAGTTTGCACAGTTGACGTAGGCGACAAGGTGGTGCAAATTATCACCTCTGCGACCAACGTTTTTGAGGGCGCGGTTGTGCCTGTTTCGCTTGAGGGTGCGGACTTATGCAACGGCGTTAAAATTAAGCCGACAAATTTTAGAGGCGTGAAAAGCGACGGTATGTTTTGCTCCGGCGAGGAACTTGGTATTGACGAAAATTACATTGAGGGCGGTGGCGTTAACGGCATTTTGATTTTGCCTGAAAGCATGAAAATAGGCGAAAAAATTGAGGACGCGCTTATGCTAAACGATGTTGTTTTTGACATAAACGTGACGCCGAACCGACCGGATTGCAACAGCGTTATCGGCATTGCGCGCGAGATTTCAGCGTTATATAATCTTCCGCTCAAAGAGGTGGACTATTCCTATAAAACTTGTGGCGAAGATGTGAACAATTTTGTCTCGGTGGAGGTGCAAACAAAGAAGTGCCCGCGCTATATGGCGTCGTATATCAAGGACTTAAACTTGACGCGCTCGCCACTCTATTTTAGGGCAAGGCTTTTTGCCTCGGGCATCAAGCCGATAAACACCATTGTTGATATAACAAACTATGTTCTTCTTGAGCAAGGACAACCTATGCACGCGTTCGACTATGAACACCTTGCTGGCAAAAAGATTGTCGTGCGCGACGCGAAAAAAGGCGAAAAAATTTCCGTTCTCAACGGCAACACTTACGAACTTGACGAAAACGATATGGTCATCGCGGACGCTGAAAGGCCAGTGGTCATAGCGGGCGTTATTGGTGGAGTAAATTCGTGCGTCACTCCTTCAACAAAGGCGACGGTGTTTGAGTGCGCGGTATTTGACCTCAAAAGTGTGCGATTGACGAGCCGAAAGATTGGCGTAAGCACAGATTCCTCTCTTCGCTATTCAAAGGGTGTGTATGTGAACACGCCGATAAACGCGCTTAAACGTGCCCTTCACCTTGTTGACGAACTCGGCGCCGGAAAGATTGTGGACGGCATCATCGACAAATATAGCGTGATAACAAGGCAGCGCTCTTTCACCGAGCCGATGAGCAAGGTTGATAAAATTTTGGGCATAAAAATTGAGCGAGAAAGGGTGCTTCAAATTTTAAACAGCCTTGGGCTTAACGCCACACTTACAAATGACACGCTTCGTGTCAATCCGCCGTTCTATCGCGAGGATATCGAGTGCGCGAACGATATTGCGGAGGAGTTAATTCGCATATACGGCTATGATGTTTACAACAATTTGGAGGGCGAGGCGTTCGAAAATTCCACTGTGACGGTGGGCGCGTATGAGCCACGCTTGGTGTTTGAAAACACTTTAAAAAATCAACTTGTCGACTATGGCTTTTATGAAACTTTGAACTATTCCCTCTATTCCGCTACGGCTTGCGAAAAATTACTTATAAATGACGAGCGAAAGAATGTCATTAAAATTGCTAATCCTATCAGCGAGGAACTTTCAACAGTCAGAACAGTTATGGCGCACGCGCTACTACTCGACATCAAATTCAACCTCTCGGTTGGCAACAAAAACCTTAAGTTCTTTGAGGCGGGAAGGGTGTACCAGCCAAAGGCGCTACCTTTAACCGAACTTCCAATGGAAAATAACAGGCTTTCGATTGCGGTATGCGAGGAGGGCTATGACTTCTTCATGCTGAAAAATGTTATGGAAAACCTTTTGATTTCTACCTCTTTAAAATATAAACTTGTGCGCTCAACTGAGCCGTATCTTCACAGCGGGGTCAGTGCGGACATCATTGCAGGTGACGGCAAAAAGGTGGGATATTTCGGCAAAATTCACCCGAAAGTTTTGAAGAACTATGATATTTCGCACGATGTCTACTATGCCGAACTTGACACCGACTACCTCTCTTCGTTAAAAGAGAAAACCTATGCCGTGAAAGAGGTTTCAAAGTTTGCCGAAGTCGAGCGCGATATTGCCGTTGTGGTCGACGAAGAGGTGACGAATGGCGAACTCACCTTTGCGATAAAATCCGCTTGCGGAAAGTTGTTTGCTGGCGTGGAACTTTTCGATATTTATAGGAGCGCCTCGCTTGGCGAAAATAAGAAGAGTTTGGCGTATAAAATTCACCTTTTAAATGAAGAAAAAACGATGACGGCGGACGAGATAAACGCAGTTGTAAAAAAGGTTTTGAAAAGTTTGGAGTTTAGATATAAGGCAAAACTGCGCGCGTAAAATTTTTGGGCTAGTTTATGAAAACTTTGCTTTTAAATTTCCGTTGTTCATACAATTTGATTTTAATTAAAGTTGGTTAAAAATGCACAAAATTTGCTGATGTTTATTTTTCTGATTTTTAATGATACTTAAAATTTCTCATTTTCATTTTGATACTAATTTTCTTTATGGTATTATATAATACACATATGTACACTTATAATACCTATTTAATTACGGCTTATTTACAGCAAAAATATGATAAAATCACAAATAATTTTGGTGTGGAAAGTTTTTAGACTAAATAAAGGAAGTAGTTACATTAAATAAAGGATAACATTAAATAAAGGGGCGGTATGATTTTTCTTGATAACGCGGGAACAACTAGGATGTTTGAGGAATGTGTGAAAACATATTCTCATTACGCGTGTGAGGAATTTTATAACCCTTCGGCTGTGTCGCGAAAAAGCGCACATGTCTACTCCGCGCTTGACGAGGTGAGGCGAGTTGTTTTAAGAAAGTTAGGCGCTGTTAAGGGAAACATCATCTTTACCGGCGGGGCAACAGAAAGCAACAATCTCGCCATTAAGGGCGCGGTCAGAAATGGCGACTACGAATACATTTTCTCAAATGGCGAACATCCGTCCGTCTATAATGTGGCAAAAAGTTTGCTCCTTGCTGGGCGAAAGGTCAAGTTTGTGGGCTTAAACGAAAAAGGCACTGTCAACTTTGACGAACTGAAAGAGGCGCTCAGCGAAAAGACGAGGCTTATTTCTTTGATGCTTGTTAGCAACGAAACGGGCGCCATTAATGACATTAAAAAGGTTGTGGCGCTTAAAAACGAGTTGGCGCCAAAGGCGCTTGTGCACGTTGACGCCGTGCAAGGCTTTATGAAAATTCCCTTTTCAGTGGAAGATTTGGGCGTGGATATGGTGTCGTTCAGCGCGCATAAATTTCACGGACCGAAGGGCGTGGGCGGGCTGTATTTAAAGTCGCTTACGCTTGTAAAGAACATTGTCGACGGCGGTGGGCAGGAGTATGGCTTGCGCTCTGGCACCGAAAATGTGCCGGCGATTATGGCGCTTAAAACGGCGCTTGAAAAGATTGATGTTAAAGAAAATCTCAAAAATGTCACAAAGTTAAAAGAGGTTTTTAACAAGGCGGTGCGCGCGGACGAAAGAATAAAGATTCTCGATTTTCACGGCTCGCCATATATTGAGGTTTTGGTGTTTCCCGGCGTGAAAGGGGAAACCATGCTTCACGCGCTGGAAGAAAAGGGCGTTATTGTTGGGCTTGGCAGTGCTTGCTCGGCTAAAAAAGCGGGCAATAGAATTTTGGAGAATATTGGGTATAATAAAGAGGATATCCTCTCCTCATGTCGAATTAGTTTTAATGCTTACATGACGGAAAGCGAAGTGCGCGAGGCGGGTGAGAAGATAGTGGAAACTTACGGCAAAATGCTACAGAAACTTAAATAGGTGCGAGGCTATTATGGAAGAAAAACGAGTACTACTTTTAAAATTCGGCGAACTTTTTTTGAAAGGGAAAAATAAGCACGAATTTGAAAAACTTTTAATGGAAAATATAAGGCGCAAACTTGCGGGCTTTGATTTTTCGTTGGAGTTTACAAGTGGACGAATAATAATTGAAAACTACGACGAGTCTATAGAAAGCGTATTAATTCAAAAACTGCAAACCGTCTTTGGGCTTATCGGTATTGCGCGGGCGGTGGAAATAGAGGGAGAGGTCGAAAGTATAAAGAGTTATGTTTCCTCGCTTAAAATTTCCGGCACTTTTAGGGTGAGCGCTAAGCGTGCCGATAAGCGTTTTCCGCTCACTTCTGTGGAACTAGAAAAAGTTTTGGGCGAAGTTGTGTTACAAAATAACGAGAGCGCCAAAGTGGACTTGCATACGCCAAAAACCACTTTGAATGTTGAGGTGCGCTTTAACGGGAAGTGCTATGTCTACTACGAAAACATTAGGTGTGCGGGCGGGCTACCACTCGGCTCGGCGGGTGAGGCGCTTCTCCTTCTCTCTGGCGGAATTGACAGCCCTGTTGCGGGCTACCTAATGGCAAAGCGCGGGCTTAAAATTCACGCGGTTCACTTCCACTCCTATCCATACACCAGCGAGCAAGCAAAGGAGAAGGTGATAACTCTCGCGCGAGAACTTACGAACTACGTCGACGAGATAAAATTACATATCGTATCTTTCACAAAAATTCAAGAGCAAATACATATGAACTGCGACGCGGAGTATATGATAACTATCATGCGCAGAATTATGATGCGAATCGCTGAGAAGATTTGTCAGCGCGAAAACTTAGGCGCCATTATCACAGGTGAGAGTTTGGGGCAAGTTGCCAGCCAAACCATGCAAAGCATAAATGTCACAAACTCCGTTGTTTCACTACCAGTTTTTCGTCCGCTTATCGGCTTTGATAAGGAGGATATCATGGCAATCGCGAAGAATATCGGCACGTATGACACGTCCATTTTGCCGTACGAAGATTGTTGCACGGTGTTTTTGCCGAAATATCCTGTCATAAAGCCGACGATTAAACGCGCCGAACATCTCGAAAGATATTTGAACATTGACGCGCTTGCTAAGGAGGCGATAGAGACGGAAGAGGTGCTTATTATTAAAAATTGACCTAAAAATTTTACATAGATTAAAAGAAAATTATTGTTTAATCCTCAAAATTTAATTTTGACCAATAAATTTTAGCCAAGAAATATGATTTTAACTATATGCTAAAATTATTTATTTTTGTCTATAAATATAAGCCGGTGTTTTATAAATTTTCCTTTTTTCAAATTTATATAAAAAATTTATGTATAAATATGCAAACAAACGCTTGCATATTTATAAATTTTATTGTATAATAATTAAAACAAACTGCATAATCATGAATTTATATTTATGCAAAAATCCCTACAATCCGCTATTTTAGGAGGGTGTAGGCGTTTAAGGAGAAGGATATGGCAAGAAGTTTAAGACAGTCTAAAATTTTGGAGTTAATCTCTATAAAAGAGATTGAAACGCAGGATGAACTGGCAAAAGAACTTAAAAATGCCAACTTTGACATCACGCAAGCCACCATTTCGCGCGATATCAAGGAACTTGGACTGACTAAAATTCAGTCATCAAGCGGAAAATATAAGTACGCCATTTTGGGGAATGACCAGCAGGGCATTTCGAATAAATATATCAACATCTTCAAAGAGTGCGTCATCTCTGTGAAAAATGCTTTGAACCTTGCCGTGATTAAAACCATTAAAGGCATGGGCGGAAGCGTGGCATCATTTATCGACAAACTCAACCTCATCGACCTTATGGGCACCACCTTTGGCGACGACACCGTGCTTCTCGTTTTCCCGTCCACCGCGCTGTCGAGCGAGGCTGTGGCGACACTCAATAACATTTTGGTATAGGAGGGAGTTATGCTTTCTTCTCTTTTTATTTCTAACCTCGCTCTCATCAAAAATTGCGAAATAAATTTTGATAAGGGCTTCAACGTGATTTTAGGGCAGTCGGGCGCCGGCAAGAGCATTCTTATCGACGCCATAAGTTTTGTGCTGGGCGCGAAGGCGGATAAGACGCTTCTTCGAACCGGCGAGAATCTTATGAAAGTTGAGGCAATTTTCGATAGTGTTAGCGAAAAAACTAAGGCGAAACTTAACGAACTTGGCATAGACTTTGACGACCAACTCGTCATTTCGCGCACGCTGAGCGCCGACGGCAAAAGTGTGATACGCGTCAATGGCTCGGTTGTTGTTCTGAAAGCGCTTAAAGAGATAACGGCGGACTTTGTCGACTTTTGCGGACAGCATGACAGCGTTGGGTTAATCAATGTTAACAACCACCTCGCTTTCCTCGATAGGTTTGTGGGTGGCGAGGCGGAAGGGTACTTAAGCGCGCTAAATGAGCAGTTTGACCGCCTTCAAGACGTGGAGAAAAAGATTAAGGCGCTAGGCGGAGATGACAGCGAACGCAATAGGCTGAAAGAGATTTTAAAATTCCAAATTGACGAAATTGAAAGCGCTAGACTAACGCTTGGCGAAGAAGAGGAACTGCGCGATAAATTCAATTACATATCATCGGCGGAAAAGATAAGTGAGAATGTCGGCGAGGCGTTAAACCTTCTCGAACGCGAAAATAGTTCCGCGACCGGCAATGTGTATGAGGCGAAAAATCTTCTATCCTCGCTTGGTGCATTTGAGAATATCGACGAGTGTAAGGAGCGCCTTAACAGCGTGTACTATGAACTGAAAGATGTCGCGGAAACGCTGGAGGGCATTTTGGACGGCGCCGATTTCGACCCAATAATGCTCGAAAAAATTGACAAGCGCCTCGACCTTATCAAAGATTTAAAGCGAAAATACGGCAAAAGTGTTGACGAAATTCTCGCCTTTTGCGACAATGCCAAAAAGAGGTTAGAGGAACTTGACAACAGCGAGGAAGTGCTTGGAAAACTTGAAAAAGAAAGACAAAGCGTGCAAAATGAAATTGGCAGTACGGCAGAAAAACTTTCCACTTTAAGAAAGGAAAGGGCGCGGGTTTTGGAAAAAGATTTAGAAAGAGAACTTGAAGATTTGCAAATGAAAGGTACAACTTTTAAGGTAAATTTTGAGCCTTGCGCACCAACGAGAAAGGGCTGTGACGAGGTCCGCTTTATCTTCTCGGCAAACCTTGGGCAAGAAATGAAAGATTTGTCTAAAACTGCATCTGGCGGGGAACTTTCTAGGCTCCTTCTTGCTTTTAAAAATATCATGCTTGATAAAGAAAGCACGGTTATCTTTGATGAAATTGACTCAGGTATAAGCGGTCAGACAGCAGGAAAGGTAGCTGAGAAGCTAAAAAATATCTCAAAATATCTTCAAACAATCTGCATAACGCATACGCCAGTGGTTGCAAGCAAGGGCGACGAGTTTATTTTGGTGACAAAAGAAAGTGTTGGCAATGAAACAATATCTCATGCGAAGATAATTCATGATGAGGAAGTTGTGAAAGAAATTGCCAACCTAATTGATGGAAGCGAAAAAATTTCAGAAACAGCCATAAATCACGCCAAAGAATTGTTGTTAAAGAAGTAAACAAAAATTGGAGCATTATAAAAAATGGCAATAACATTCGGAAAGATGTGAAGTTTATTTATGACGAGATAAATTAAGGTGGAATATTCTACAAATGCTAGGGGATTTTCTGGACACTACGATATGATGGAATGTCGAATGATGTCAAAAGAAAGCTCCGCTCAAAACATTGAACAGGTATTTGTGCCAGAAGATATAGTATTGACGAAATCGGTTAATTGTGTTTTTGACGCTTAGAAAAATTTAAAAATAAAAGAGAGAAAGTTGTAAGCTATATGGTTAAAATTTCTCTCTTTTTTAAATTTTAGCATTTAGTTGTTTATATTTCTATACATTTCTTTGTTAATTAAATATTTATTTGGAGTGTATGAAGGCAATCGTTCGTTTCCCCAGTATATATTAGGATGCTTATATAGTTTATAGCCATTTCCAAAATTTTGGTAGGACATAACATCAAAATCTGGAACGCTGTTTATTAATATACTTCCAAACTGCACACTTTTACCAAATTGTTTACTTATTCTTTCCACTTCTTTTGTTGTTTCAATTAAACCTCTAATATCACACCAACTAGCGTTTGTAGCACTGGCAAAAGGAGAATTTGGACCATACACAGGGGCTGCATTTGGATGTGTATGACCTTGAAAAAGAACAGGTTTTTTATAATTTGAATACTTTATAAATTCATTTACCCTTTTATTTATTAGTTGAAAAGAAGGAGTGTCTCTATATTCATCTTCAAATGCCATATTGATTTTTCGGCCTTGCCTGATTGCAGTATAGTATTCATCATAGTTTGAAAGAATGTCTGTAATCATCACATCATAATTATCTAATTCATAACCAAACATAAAAAATCCTAATTCATTAACAGTGTTACGTTTGGCATTTTCACCTAATGTGTTTATTATGTTAGTTAATTCTTTGCCTAAATCTTTTGATATAATAATCTTCCCATGTAAAGTAGGAAACATATTTTGAGAAACTAAATTTATTTCTTCATCCGAAGCGACTTTACCTTTTTCGGCAACATAGCCTAAACCTTGATTTTTTAATACTTGTTCAACAATATGCATAAATAACTCCTATTAATTATAATACCATAAAAAATTATAATTAGCAAGTAGTTCGAATTATCTTTTTATAAAGATAGTATCTCAAATTTCAATCATATATCACGCACTTGTGCCATTTCATTTGACAAAATTGTCAAAATATTTTAAACTTAGTGTATGAGAGTTTTAGGAATTGACCCCGGCTATGCGATTGTGGGGTATGGCATTATTGAGACGAGTGATAATAACAGGGTGATTGACTATGGCGTGATTGAAACACCTAAAGAGGACCCGTTGCCGATAAGGCTTCAGCATATCGATGAGGCACTTAGGGTTATCTTTGAAACTTATAGACCCGATGAGGTGGCGATTGAGGAACTTTTCTATTTCAAGAACCAAAAGACTGTCATTCAGGTGGCGCAGGCGCGCGGAGTGATTGTGCTGGCAAGTCAAAAATATTGCGGGCGCACTTTTGAATACACACCTATCCAAATCAAGCAGGCGCTGACAGGCAATGGTCATGCAGAGAAAAGGCAAATGCAGTATATGGTTAAAAATGTGCTAGGTCTTAAAGATATACCGCGTCCAGACGATGCAGCAGATGCGCTTGCGGTGGCGATATGTCATGGGCAGATAAATCCTAGACTCAATTTTAATATGATGTAAAAAATATGAGACATTTACCAAATTATTTTAAAACGAAAAAGGTGCGGTTTAAGTGGAAAAAGATGTGGTTTGCTTAAAAAAGTCATTTACAAAATTCGCCTAAAACAAACTTAACAAAAAATTATGATATAGCAAAAATTTTCGCAAAAAAGCAAAATTTTGATATTATTAAGTGGTTTTTGTAAAAAAAACTAACAAATTTTAGTGAGGAAGATATGATTTCATTTTTAGTGGGAACGATTGAAGAAAAATATGAAAATACGCTTGTTTTGGATGTCAACGGTGTGGGATATGAACTGCAAATTTCTAACAACTCGCTTGTTGCCTTGCCAGAAGTCAACGAAACTTGCAAAATCTACACATATTTGCATGTGAAAGAGGACGGAATTGCACTTTTTGGCTTCGCCACGCAAGAAGAAAAGAACATTTTTATGAAACTTATCACGGTTTCTGGTGTGGGACCAAAGATGGCGATTGCCATACTTTCTGGCATGAAGATAAGTGACCTAATCGTGGCAATCTCGCGCGAAGATGTTTCGCTTTTATCCAAAATCAAGGGCTTGGGTAAGAAAACCGCCGAGCGTGTGTGCCTTGAACTTAAGGATAAAATATCGGTGGCAGGCTACGGCACCGACCTATTTAACTATAAGGAAAATCTCGACAATTTTTATGATGAGAACGCTCTTAATGATGCAGTGGAAACGCTTATCAACCTAGGCGTCAACAAGAATGAGGCGTATAGACTGGCACGCGCTAACGCTGGCGACGGCGCAACCGCGGAAGAGATTATTTTGAAAGTCCTTCGCTATTTAGGGCGTTAAATTTGAGGTGAAATATGGAAGATAGATTTATAACAAGCACAAAAAATTTTACCGATGCCGAGATTGAAACCTCGCTTCGACCGACAAGTTTAGACCAATATGTTGGACAAGAGAAAATCAAGGAGAGTTTGAAGGTCTACATTCAGGCGGCAAAGTCGCGTAAGGATGCACTCGACCACGTGCTTTTATATGGTCCGCCAGGTTTAGGCAAGACCACTTTGTCGCACATCATTGCGAAAGAACTAGGCTCGCAAATCAAAATCACATCTGGGCCTGCCATTGAGCATGCTGCCGACCTTGCGGCGATACTGACAAACCTTAACAAAAATGATGTTTTGTTTATCGACGAAATTCATAGGCTTAATAAGACGGTTGAAGAAATTTTGTATCCTGCCATGGAAGATTTCGCGCTTGATTTCATCGTCGGCAAAGGTCCGTCGGCGAAGAATATGCGACTTAAAATCCAACCTTTCACGCTTATCGGCGCAACCACAAAGGCGGGCATGCTGACAAGTCCGCTCCGCGATAGGTTTGGTGTTATTTGTAGGCTGGAACTATACTCTGATAAAGACCTACAAATCATCATCAAGCGTTCGGCTGAGATTTTGAACATCAAGATTGACGAAAATGCGAGCCTTGACATCGCAAAGCGTTCGCGCGGAACTCCGCGTATCGCCAACCGACTTTTGAAGCGTGTGAGAGATTACGCCGAGGTTTTGGGCAGTGGCGAAATAACGAAAGAGATAACCGACCAAGCGCTTGCCAAAATGGAGATTGACGAACTTGGGCTTGACTTTATCGATAGGAAGATACTTGAAAGCATAATCTACAAATTTGGTGGTGGACCTGTGGGACTTGATACGCTGTCGGCGACTATCGGCGAGGATGCTGGTACGATTGAAGATGTTTATGAGCCATATTTGATGCAACTGGGCTTTATCGCACGCACTCCGCGTGGGCGTATTGCCATGGAAAATGCGTATCATCATTTGGGGATAGAATATAATAAGTAATTAGGACAGACACCAACTACGCTTAACGCCGGCACGAAAAATTAAAATTTTTCTAACGGCTACTCCGTTGGTTTCTCCGCCTAGTCCTCTTCCCTGTAGGTGATTTTTGATTTGTGCTCGCCGGGCAAAGCCCTTCCCCTCACAAAATCAAAAATTAAATTTAGAATATGAAAGTGTGGCGTTGTAAGAAAAGAGGTTTTGATTATGGAATGAAATATTAGTTATATAAAATTTTTTCACCGTTCTTCACTCTTCACTTTTCACTCTTCACTTGAACGCTAACGGCGTTCATTAACTTTTAAACGAGGATTATTATGCAAAGAGAATTATTACGAACAACATATCATTATGATTTGCCAGAGGAACTTATTGCGCAAACTCCGGTGGAACCACGCGATTCGTCGCGTCTTTTATGCTATAATCGAAAGACCGAAAAGGTGCAAGACCTACATTTTTATGATATCTACAACTTTTTGAATGAGGGCGATGTTTTGGTTATCAATAACACGCGCGTTTTGCCGGCGAGATTATTTGGTTTCAAACACACTGGCGCGAAGATTGAGATTCTTCTTCAAAAGCGGGTAGATTTGACGCATTGGGAGGTGATTGCCAAGCCTTTTAAGAGGTTAGACGTAGGCACAGAGATTGTTTTTAATGAAAATATTTCCGCCGTTGTTACCAATAAGGCGACGTATGGTTCGTGCGTGATTGAATTTCGTTACAACTTAGAAAAGACCTTTGAAGAACACCTAATGGAGATAGGCACGGTGCCACTTCCACCATATATAAAGGAAAAGTTGAAAGACCGAGAACGCTATCAAACCGTATATGCCAAAGTGGAAGGTTCAAGCGCAGCGCCAACGGCGGGGCTACATTTTACCAAGGAACTATTGGAAAGACTGAAAAATAAAGGGGTGGAAATATGCGAGGTACTTCTTCATGTTGGGCTGGGCACTTTTAGGCCAGTGAAGGAGGATAACATCTTAGAACATAAAATGCACAGCGAGTATATTGAGGTATCCGAAGAGGTGGCAAAAAAGTTAAATGAAGCAAAGCGCGCAGACAGGCGAATAGTGGCAGTTGGAACGACCTCTGTTCGCGTGCTGGAAAGTGCCACAAACGAAAATGGCGAGGTGGAAAGCGTAAAAAAAGAGACTGACATCTTCATCTATCCGCCATACAAATTTAAGTTTGTGGATGCACTTATCACTAACTTTCATTTGCCAGAGTCGACTCTTATCATGCTGGTTTCTGCCTTTATCGGCGACATTGACAAAACGCTTGAGTTATATAAGCACGCAGTGGAGAGTCTCTATCGTTTCTTCAGTTTTGGCGACGCCATGTTTATTGAATAATGCCACAAGATATGGTGTAGTATGCAATAATACCACAACAAGATATTGTTAGATTGTTTTATGCTATTTATCTAGATTTTGTCTTGGAAAATGCAATGTTATTTATAAAAATTTAAGAATAAAAAAGAAAAATTTAATAGGGATAATTATGGAAGAATTTAGTTTTGAAATAGAAAAAATTTGCCCTAAAACGGGAGCAAGAGCGGGCGTTTTTCACACTCCGCGTGGAGACATAAAAACGCCAGTGTTTATGCCGGTTGGCACGCAAGGAACCGTTAAGGGTTTGCGTCCAGAGGACCTAAACGAAATGGGTGCGCAGATAATACTCTCGAACACCTATCATCTTTTTTTGCGTCCCGGGCATGACATCGTTCGAAAGGCGGGCGGACTTCACAAGTTTATGAACTATGACAAACCAATTCTCACTGACAGCGGTGGTTTTCAAGTTTTTTCACTATCAGACTTACGAAAGGTTTCTGAGGTCGGCGTAGAGTTTCGCTCACATTTGAGCGGGGAAAAATTTATGATGACGCCGGAACTTTGCATGGATATTCAAGAGGCACTTGACAGCGACATTAACATGGCGCTCGACCAGTGCACTGAGGCTGGTGCGACGCGTGCGGAGTCGGAAAAGGCGCGCGACCTCACCAAAATTTGGCTTGATAAATGCTATAAACGTCACAAAGGTGGAAAACACATCCTTTTCCCTATTGTGCAGGGCAATATGTTCAAAGATTTGCGGGCAAAGTGCATTGAAGATTGTCGTCCGTATGCGCGCTGTGGTATTGCTATTGGCGGTCTATCGGTGGGCGAAGAGAAGAGCGTGATGTATGACATTCTCGACTTTATGCACCCGCTTTTGCCACAAAATATGCCACGTTATCTTATGGGTGTGGGAAGTCCGGACTGCCTAATCGAGGGCTTCGCGCGGGGAATTGACATGATGGACTGCGTGCTTCCAACGCGTATTGCGCGAAACGGCACCGCTTTCACAAAGTACGGCAAAATGGTGGTGAAAAATTCCACTTTCAAGGAAGATTTCGCTCCGATTGAAGAGGACTGCGACTGCTACGCTTGCCGGCACTTTTCCCGCGCATATATTCGCCATCTTATAAACGCTGACGAGATGCTCGGCGCGGAACTTCTTTCCATCCACAACCTAAGATTTTTAATTAGGCTTGCTGAAAATATCCGAAAGGCGATTTTGGGCGACTATTTTGCCGAATTTAAAGAGGAATTTTTGGCAAAGTATGTACTTTAAATTAAGTTTAATTGCCAAAATAACCAAAACTCAAACGCGTAAAAGTCACAAAAAACTCGAAACAAAAAGGTAATTATCTTAGCGCTATCTGTTTAATCAAAAAAACTATCAACGCTCTTATTAAATTATCGTAATGTGCGTTTTGCAAATTAAACCCATTGTTTTATTGTGTTTGTTGTAAAAAATTTACAAATTTCGATGTAAATTGCACAAATTTTGCATTTTCGTCAAATATCACAAAAAAAAGTAGAAATTAAACATTATTAACTAAAAATATTTAGACATAATGTTTGCTTTTTTTTGCTAGGTGTGTTACAATAGCGACTGTATATTATGTTATGAGGTTTTCTTATAATGTATATAGAAAATAAAAAGGGAGAAATATCATGCAAGAATCAACAGTAAAAGAAAATATGGTTACTCTTGCCATTAAGGTTACAGAAAAAGAGTGGGAAGAAAAGGTGCAGGAGGCTTATGAAAACACCAAATCTAAGTTTTCTATCACCGGTTTTAGAAAGGGTCACGCTCCTAGAAAGGTGATTGAAAAGACTTATGGCGATGACATCTTCTTTGAGGACGCCGTTCAACAAATCGCGTCTGATGAGATGATTGCGTTTGTCACAAAAAATCCTAAAATGGAACCGCTTACCGCACCAAATATCACCAATGTTGTCATGGATAACAAGGGGGTAAGTTTTGACTTAAGTTTTGAAATTATGCCAGAGTTTAAACTTTGCAAGTACACCGGCTTAGAGTTCAAAAAACTTACCACAAAGGTCTCTGACCACGATGTGGAACACGAAATTGAGCACCTTTTAAACGACAACGCCACATATAGTGATGTGGAAAGAGAGGCTAAAAACGGCGACCAAGTGGTGATAGATTTCGTTGGCTATGTTGACGGAAAGGCGTTCGACGGCGGTAGGGCAGAAAACTTTCCGCTTGAACTTGGCTCTCACACCTTCATTGGAAACTTTGAAGAGCAACTTGTGGGCAAAAAGAAGGGCGAAGATGTTAGGGTTGACATAAAATTCCCAGATAACTACGTGGAAAATTTAGCAGGCAAGAGCGGTTACTTCGATGTTAAAATTAAGGAAGTGCGTGAAAAGAGTTTGCCAACTCTCGATGACAAATTTATCTCTAATGCGACAGAATATGAAACGGTTGAAGAGTATAAAAAACATCTCGTGGAACATATTCAATCTATGAAGGAAGATAGGTCAATGGCAAGGTTGAAGGCGGATATCTATGAATATCTTCTTAAAAACACACCTGTTAAGGCACCACAGTTTATGGTGGAGCGCGAAGTACATGCCGAAATGCACGAGATTGAAGATAGAGCGAAGAGTTTTGGCATGACAATGCAAGAGTATTTTGACGCTGTGAAAATGCCTATAGAAGAATATAGAGATATGACAAGAGCGCGTGCTGACCGCTCGATTAGAATGCACTTTATCTTCGAGCAATTCTTTGACGAGCTTAAAGTTACCGCTTCCGAGGAAGAAATTAGCGCACAAATTGAAAAGATGAAGCTTAGTAATGATGACGAGAGCGCAAGGCTTCAAGCCATTCACATGGTTAAAGTCAACAAGGTGTTCGACTATCTTTGCAAAAACAACAAACTTGTTGAAGTGGATACTGTGGAAGAACTGTAAATTAACGAATTTTAGGAGTTATTATAAATTTTTAGGAGGTTTTTATGCTTATACCTATGGTTGTTGACCAAACCGGCGCAAATGAAAGGTCTTACGATATCTATTCAAGACTGCTTGAGGACAGGATAATCTTCTTGGCGGGCGAAATCACCGACGACTCGGCAAATTCCATTATCGCGCAACTCATCTACCTTGAAGGAAAGAATCCAGACAAGGACATCTTCATTTATATCAACAGTCCGGGCGGTTCGGTGAGCGCTGGCATGGCAATTTACGACACTATGAACTACATCAAGTGCGACGTTTCTACAATCTGCGTGGGGCTTGCTGCGTCAATGGGCGCCTTTCTTCTCTCTAGTGGAGCAAAAGGAAAAAGATTCGCCCTTCCGAACAGTGAAATTATGATTCACCAACCCCTTGGCGGGGCGCAAGGACAGGCAAGCGACATTGAAATTCAAGCGCGCCACATTCAAAACATAAAGGCAAAACTCAATAAGATTTTGAGCGAGAATACCGGAAAACCGCTTGAAGTGATTGAAAAGGATACCGACCGCGATAACTACATGACGCCATCCGAAGCCAAGGAATATGGGCTTATTGATAACATCTTTGACACGCGAAAGGCAAAATAAGTGTTTATGTTCTTTTGTTTTAAAAACACTATTTTTGCTTATAAAGTATATAAAATCGATGCAAAAAAACAATAAGAAGTAGACGGGGAAAAATTGCAAAAGTATTTAAAAAATTGCTACTATAAGAGTGTAAAAATTGCACTTACAATCATAATATATTAAACGCTTGAAAGGAGTTATATGAAAGACATTGAAATGTACTGCTCTTTTTGTGGTAAGCCACAAAGTAGCGCGAAAAAATTGATTGCAAGCCCTAATGGTGACGCGTATATCTGCGACGACTGCGTTAGGATTTGCCTTGATATTGTTAAACAAGACAGTTTGAAAATCAAGGTGTATAAGGACCTTGAAATTCCTTCCCCAAAGGAAATTAAAAAACAACTCGACAACTATGTTATCGGGCAGGACCAAGCAAAAAAGGTGCTTTCGGTTGCCGTATTCAACCACTATAAAAGGATAAACTATAACAACCACTTAAAACTAGACGGCAAAAAAAAGAAAAACGAAAGTAATGTGGAACTTGAAAAAAGCAATATTTTAATGATTGGTCCAACAGGTTCGGGAAAGACACTGCTTGTTAAGACGCTTGCTAAAATTTTGGACGTTCCTTTCGCTGTTGCAGACGCCACCACTTTAACTGAGGCTGGGTATGTTGGCGAGGACGTCGAGAATGTGCTTTTGAAACTTATTCAAAATGCCGACTATGACATCACGCGCGCCGAAAGAGGCATTATCTACATTGACGAAATTGATAAGATTTCACGAAAAAGCGAAAACCGCTCGATAACTCGCGATGTTGGCGGAGAGGGCGTGCAACAAGCGCTACTTAAAATCATTGAAAGCACAATTGCTTCCGTTCCACCTCAGGGCGGAAGAAAACACCCTCATCAAGAGATGATTCAAATCGACACAACAAATATCCTGTTTATCTGCGGGGGCGCGTTTGTTGGGCTTGACGATATTATCTATAAAAGAATGGCGTCGTCGGCGCTTGGCTTTAATGCGGAGATTAAGAATTCCTCTGAGAGAGCGAAAATTAACTACTCGCAAGATGTTCAGCCAGATGACCTTATTAAATTTGGGCTTATCCCAGAATTTGTGGGCAGACTTCCAATAATAACCGGGCTTGATAACCTTGACGCAACCGCGCTTGAAAAGATTTTGGTGGAGCCAAAGAACAGTTTGATAAAGCAATACACCGAACTCTTTAAAATGGACGGCTTTGAACTTGAATTTGACAAGGATGCCATTGGTTATGTTGCAAGTAAAGCGCTGGAACTTAAAACCGGCGCGCGTGGCATTAGAACAATCATGGAAACAAGAATGACCGAACTTATGTACGACTTGCCGGACCCGAAAGTCTATGAAAAGGTGATTATCACTAAGGACTTCATGGAAAAAGGCAGTGCGCCTACTTTAATTAAGCGCGCGGAAGTGGAGCCTAAAGAAAACGCTGGGTAAGAGGGGCGGGCGAAAGGCGCCCCGCGCTGGGGGCGCTGGCACGCCGTGAGGCGTGCAGAAAATTTCGTGCGAGCGGGGCATGAAAATTTGCGCTCACACTTTTTCGAAATTTTCTCTTTCGCCCGCCGAAGCGAGATAGCCTTTTCTTATAAAAATCACACAAAAGCGCGAAGTTACTAAATTATAAAATAACGAAAAACGCCGAGGCGACCTTCAAAGTTTATCGGTTTTAACTTAACATAAAAAATTGCGCTAAGGCGTTATGGTTGCAAATTAAACAACGCCTTGTTAAAACTTGTAAAAATTAACCAAAATCCCAAATTTTTTAAAAATAATGAAAAAAATTTGAAAAATAGTTGACATATATTTTGCTATGTGCTATAATCTTAGGCGTATGAAAGTAGAAGTTCCCTTCTCACCTATCGAATTTTGTTTTGATTAGGTTTTCAAAATTTAATAGACATTTTCACATTTCAAATGGTGTGTGTTATTAATTTTGGTGGGGAGCATTCTTTCTACCAAAATTTTTTTAAAGGAGATTACGACAATTTTTAAAGAACAATTAATTAACGAACAAATCACCGCAAGAGAAGTCCGCTTGATAGGAATGGATGGTGAACAACTCGGCGTTATGCCTATTGAAAAAGCAAGGCAGATAGCCGACAATGAAGGCTTAGACCTTGTGCTTATGAGCGGAAATTCAAGCCCTGCGGTTTGCAAAATCATGGACTATGGCAAGTATCGCTTTGATAGCATTAAGCGTGAAAAAGAACTCAAGAAAAACCAAAAAATTATAGAACTTAAAGAAATTCAACTCACAATTCGTATCGACCAATATCACATCAACTTTAAACTTAAAAACGCGCAAAAGATACTGCAAGACGGTGACAAAGTTAAGGTTTCTTTAAGAATGAGGGGACGCGAACAAGCGTACGCCAAAAATGCCGTTGAAGTGGTGGAGAATTTTGTGAATGCGCTAAGTGAGTTCGGCTCAGTCGACAAAAAACCAGAAATTGTGGGACGAAATGTCATTGTTGTAATCAACCCGAAAAAGACAAAATAAAAGGAGAAAAGTTATGCCTAAGCAAAAAACACACAGTGGTGCAAAAAAACGCTTTTCACTCACTGCAACAGGAAAGGTTAAGTACGCAAGACCGGGCAAAGGTCACTTCTTAACCGTAAAAAACAAAAATCGCAAGAGAAAACTCAGAGAGAGGTCTTACATTCAAGGCAAAAATGCCAAGAACATCAAGACGCTTATCTGCGAGTAATGGAGGGAAAGCATGAGAATTAAAAGAGGCGTTAATGCCGTTAAAAAGCGTAGAAAAATCTTAAAGTCCGCTAAAGGATACTTTGGCGCAAAGAGCAAACTTTATAGAACCGCGCGTGAACAGGTGATGAAGTCTGGTCAGTATTCCTATATTGGCAGAAAACAAAAGAAGAGAGATTTTCGCGCTCTTTGGATAACAAGAATCAACGCTGCTTGCCACCAAAACGATATCTCTTATTCGAGATTTATCGCAGGACTTAAGAAAGCAAATGTTTCGCTAAATAGGAAGGTGCTTGCAGATATCGCCGTACGCGAACCAGAAACTTTCGCTAAACTTGTTGAAACAGCGAAGAAGGCTTAATGGAAAGGGCAAATAGAGAGTTAATTTCCACACTTAAAAAGCAAAAACGAGATAAGTCTTTGCTTTTTTTGGATAATGTTAAAATTATTAAGGACGCACTTAATAAAATTGAGGTGATTTTAATTTTAACATCAAGCGAGCAAGTGCCCTTTGAAGAAAACAATTTTAAAATTTACAAAACAGAACACAAGGTAATTGAAATGTTGTCGGACTCCGTCACTCCGCAATGCGTGCTGTGCGTGGCGAAATTCAAAAAACAACCGCTTTTTGTGCCGAAAGGGAATTTTTTGGTGCTAGACTCTCTTCAAGACCCCGGCAATGTGGGTACGCTTATCCGCACATCGGTTGCCTGTGGGTTCGAAGCGGTGTTTTTATTAGATTCCGTTCATATCACAAATTCCAAACTTATCAGAAGTTCGGTGGGCGCCGTTTTTAGCCAAAATCTTTTTGAAATGACGAAGGACGAATTTGTTGAATTTGTTAAGAGCAACAACTTGAAACTTGCAAAATGCGATATGAACGGCGAAAATGTTTTCACGAAAAGTTTTAACGAAAATATCGGCATTGTGGTTGGCAATGAGGGCCAGGGCGTCAGTAAGGAGTTGGCAAAACTCTGCGAAATTACCCTTTCCATTCCTATGAAGGGGGATATTGAAAGTTTGAACGCCGGCGTCAGCGGTTCAATTATAATGTATCAAATTGCAAAAGTTAATTTAATTTAGGAGGTGTTTATATGTCAGGTCACTCAAAATGGCACAATATTCAAGCGCGCAAGGGCAAGTCTGATGCCGCGCGTGGCAAAATCTTCACAAAAATAGGTCGCGAAATTGCGGTTTGTGTTAAGGCTGGTGGACCTGACCCGAACACCAACAGCAAACTTCGTGATATCATCGCCAAGGCTAAACAAAATAATATGCCAAACGACAACATCGAACGCTCGATAAAGAAGGCGTCCGGCGAACTGAGTGGAATTAACTACGAGGCGATAACCTACGAAGGCTACGGCGTGGGCGGTTCCGCGGTCATTGTGGAATGCTTGACCGATAATAAAAATAGAACCGCGGGCGATGTTCGTCATGCGTTCGATAAGCACGGCGGAAGTTTGGGGTCGTCCAACTGCGTATCCTACCTATTCAACCGCAAGGGCATTGTTATCGTTGCCGACGTAAAGGATGTGGACGCGCTGATGATGGACGCACTCGATGCGGGCGCAGTGGATTTAATAGAGGACGACGATGTTGTGCAAGTCATAACAGAACCAAATGCCCATGTTCAAATGGAGGAGGCGCTAACTAAGAAGGGCTATAATGTGGTATCCGCGAACACCGAACTTGTGCCGGATAACTATGTTGACCTCAGCGAGGAGCAACTTGCAAAATTCAACCGCATGATTGATGCGCTTGAAGATTTGGACGATGTGCAAGAGGTCTTTCATAATGTGAATTTATAAACCATAAAAGGCAGATTTTGTAGTCTGCTTTTTTCTTTTATGTAAAAACATTAGGTTTATTTGTATTTATTAGAAAATATCATCAAATTTTTTCATATATATCAAAAGTCCTCATTAAATTATCTTTGAATTTTAAATTCCAGACCATTATTTTATATATTTGTCTAAAAATGTTTGGTGAGTTTTTTAAAAAATGCTATAATGATAAAGATTTTATGCTTGCCACGTGTTTTGCGTCTTGAAATTTTGAATGACTAAATTAAGGACCAACCAAAAGTGCTAGCGAATGTGGTTATTGAAAATCTTTGATACATCTTATCAAATATATAGGCGCATTTTATGGCAAGAAATGATATTGATTTAAATTGTTTTTTAGAGCGGAGGAAGTATGTTATCTAAGTTGCAGAGTTTTGGTTTGACGGGTATAGACGGGTTTTTGGTGGAAATTGAAACGGATATTGTGAGCGGACTTCCTCACATTGACCTTGTGGGCTTAGGCGACACAGCAGTTAAAGAGGCAAAGGAGCGCGTAAAATCGGCGATAAGGAACAGCGCGTTTGAATATCCTTTAAAGCACTACACCATTAATCTTGCGCCGGCGGATATCAAAAAAGAGGGACCAATTTATGACCTTGGCATTGCTGTTGGCATTCTGTCCGCTTCAGAGCAGGTGATATTTAAAGATTATAAAGATTACATATTTTTAGGTGAACTATCGCTGGACGGGCGGATAAAAAAGGTGAGAGGTGTCTTGCCTATGCTCATTTCGGCAAGGGCGCTTGGCTACAACAAGTTTATCATTCCTAAAGAAAACGCCAAAGAGGCTAGTTTCATTTCCAACATCACTTGCTATGCCTTTGATAACCTAAAAGAGGTTATAGCATTTTTGAATAAGGAAGTGGATAGAGAGGCGTTTAGGGTTAGCGCCATGAGTTTTGAGGAAATAAGCCTTCAAAACTCCAATAAACTTGATTTTGAAAATGTGAAAGGGCAACAAATGGCAAAGCGCGCTCTTGAAATTGCGGCAGCGGGCGGGCATAACGTGCTTATGATTGGACCGCCGGGAAGCGGAAAGAGTATGCTTGCCAAGTGCTTTTCGGGGATACTGCCAAATCTCACCTTTGAAGAGGCGTTAGAGGTGACGAAAATTCACTCCGTCGCGGGCGAACTTGACCTTAAGCAAGGAATAATCACCGAGCGTCCCTTCCGCACTCCTCACCACACTGCAACGGCGATAAGTCTGACGGGTGGTGGTGTGCATAGCAAGCCGGGCGAAATAAGTTTGGCGCATAACGGCGTGCTTTTCCTTGACGAATTTCCGGAATATTCGCGTCACCTTATTGAAACCTTGCGTCAGCCGTTAGAGGACGGATACATCACCGTGGCGCGCGCTCAGCAGACGATAACCTATCCCGCTTCTTTCACCCTCATTGCATCCATGAATCCGTGTCCGTGTGGCAATTATGGCTCTAAGGATAGGGAATGCACCTGTTCTCCGACGCAAATACACAGATATCTTGCCAAACTTTCGGGACCTATCATGGATAGAATTGACATTCATGTGGAGGTGGATAATATCACATACAAGGAACTTAACGACGAAAACAAGGAAGAGCCAACGGCAAAGATAAAGGAACGCGTGGATAAAGCGCGCGCCGTGCAACTTGAAAGGTTTAAGGGAAGCAAGGTGTTCAGTAACGCCAAAATGAGCGTGCCACAAACGAAGAAGTTCTGCAAACTTTCGCCGGAGTGCCAAAAACTTATGGAAAGCGCCTTTACCAATTTAAAACTAAGCGCCCGCGCGCACGATAGAATTTTGAAGGTGGCAAGAACGATAGCCGACCTTGCGGGCGAGGAGGACATTAAGCCAGAACACATCGCCGAGGCGGTTTCTTACCGGGGACTGGATAGGAAATATTTTTCACTATAAGGACAGACACCAACTGCGCTTAACGCCGACACGAAAAGTAAACTTTTCTAACGGCTACTCCGTTGGTTTCTCCGCCTTGTCCTCTTCCCTGTAGGTGATTTTCGATTTCTGCGCACCGGGCAAAGCCCTTCCCCTCGCAAAATCGAAAATTGATTTAGAATGCGTAAGTTCGGCGTTGAAGAAAAGTGGGTGATTTTAGCATAAGTATATTCCCACTCTAATCAAAACCTCTTTAAGTCGCGACAAATTGCCAATGAGCGTAGCGAATGCGATTTCGTTTGGTCGCGAGGCAGAGCAAACAAGCGAATGGTAAGACTTTTGGCGAAAGACAAAAGTTGAAATGAAGCGCAGTTTGTGACGCGGCAGTGAAGGAAAGGCAAAGCCTTTCAGTGAAGGAAAACCTATCGGTTTTCGGTTGTGGTAGATTTTAGAGAACAGAAATATAAGCCCTTCCACAAACAAAATTGAAAATTGATTTAGAGTGCGTAAGCGAGGCGTTGAAAGGAAGTGGGTGATTTTAGCATAAGTATATTCCCACTCTAATCAAAACCTCTTTAAGTCGCGACAAATCGCCAATGAGCGTAGCGAATGCGATTTCGTTTGGTCGCGAGGC
>CALVNE010000006.1 GCA_944349515.1 uncultured Clostridia bacterium
ACAATTTATTGTGTTTTTGCGTTAGCAAAATTTAAAATTTAACTTGTTTAAATTTTAACATCACATAGTTTATATTAAAGGTTCGCGCTTTAAGTTGAAGAATTTTATGCGAGAAATTTGATATTTTAAAATAAAATGAGCAATTTAGTTTAATTAAATATATAAAAAAGCATATTGGTGTATACAATATGCTTTTGCTATTTTTATAGTTTTTTAAAAAATTTTGATGCATTTTTTCAGTTTTTTACACTTTTTTCACTTTTTTTTGCGATTTTTTTGTGTTTTTTCAACATTTTTTGTGATTTTATATATTTCTTAATAAAGAGAATTTTTAAAAACCTACCTCTTTCATAAGAGAATACACAAAACTCCGCCCTTGCCCTCGTTGATGATTCGACAGAGAGTTTTGCGCATTTTTCGTTGCGCGTCCGCCGGCATCATAACGATTTTGGAAGAGATGTTGTCGCCAACAAGTGAAGATAAGCTCTTGCCAAGTAAGTTGGTTTCCCAAATGCCTTCCGGATTGCTTTCAAACTGCTCGGTCAAATAGCCCACAAGGTCCTTGCTTTGCGCCTCCGTTCCAACAAGCGGAGTGACTTCCGTTTCGACATCCACCTTTATAATATGCAAACTTGGCGCCGTCGCCTTTATCTTCACGCCGTAACGGTTGCCTTGCTTCACAACCTCAGGCTCTTGAAGGGTAAATTCGCTCTGCTTTGGCACAACAATGCCATACCCATTTTCTTCGGCGTCATTGAGTGCAGTTTTGAGTTTGTCATATTCAAGTTTGGCAATCGCTAAATCTTTGATATAGGAAACTAGTTCAAAGTCGTCTCTAATCTCAAAGCCACATTCCTCACTTAAAACGTGATAGAAAAGATTTTCCTTTGGAATAACTGAAAAACGGATAACACCCTCGCCCATTTCAACATTTGAGAATGTAATTGGGTCAAATCTCTCGCTTTCAGTGAACACAAGTGCGTCCTTTTTGGTGTCGCCAATCTTTTTCACGTCTGCGCCGAACTTTTTGATTTCGCCGACAATCTCCTTGATGATAGGATTGGAAAATGGCAGTGCAGATATCCACTTTGGCATGCTTACCTTAATCGATGTCACCGGAAATTCTTGGAGCATCTTTTCAAATATTCTCTCCACATCGCCCTCTTTCATCTCTTGAACGTTCATAGCAACCACCTGCGCATCATACTTTTCCGCTAAACTTTGCGTAAGTCTTTTGCTGTCCGCACTTTGTGGATTTTTGGTATTTAAAACCATAACAAATGGCTTTCCGCACTTTTTAACGTCGCGGACAATCTCCTCTTCCGCTTGAACATAACTATCTCGTGGTAAATCTGTTACGCTTCCGTCGGTGGTCACCACAATGCCGATTGTGGAGTGCTCTTCAATCACCTTTTTCGTGCCGAACTCTGCCGCTTCTTCAAAAGGCATCTCCTTTTTCGACCACGGTGTTTTAACAAGACGAGGCTTGTTGTTCTCTTCCACGCCCATCGCGCCCGCCACGAGATAGCCAACGCAGTCAATCATTCTCACTTTCAAGTTGATTTTATCCGCAACGGCAATCTTTACCGCCTCATTTGGCACAAAGCGCGGTTGCGTTGTCATGATAGTTTTGCCATCGGCGCTCTGCGGAAGTTCGTCAATTGTGCGTTTTTTGCTGTTCTCATTTTCGATGTTTGGTATAACCAATTTTTTCATAAATTCGGATATGAAGGTGGATTTTCCCACCCTAACAGGTCCCACCACGCCGACATATATATCACCATTGGTGCGAGTTTTGATATCCTCATAAATTTGATATTTTTCCATATAACCTCCATGCACATAATAAAAATATGCAAAAAGCGAGGTTGTTAGAACAAAATTGCCCCCAAGGCTTACACAAAAATTGAAAATTTGTATACATAAAAAAAACGCAATTAAACTAATTCGTCATTAATAAAAAAGCGCGCCTTAAAATTTTGACACGCTTTAAAAATATTTTAAAATGAACGCTTTAAAATAAAATTCTCATTTTGCACTGCGTTTTTTCTCTTTCGTCAAGTTATAACTTAAATCGAGCAGAAATTCTAGGTCGTTGGAGTCTATCTCTTCAAGGTCTATGGTCAGCCAGTGGACTTTGTTCATGTGATACGCTGTGTAAACACCCTTTTTCCTTAGCATATCCGCGCGGATAAGCGGGTCGGTTTTAAGGTCTAAGATATCTAAATTTTTTACTTTACCATTGTTTTTATACCCACTAATCTTATCGCTTGACACTTGCATAATTAAAGCAAACCACTTTCGGTTATGTTTATGGCGAAAAATCATAGCGTCGAAATCCTTAAACGGATTGTCTGGCGTGACGCCATAATTCTCTTTAACATACTTCGTAAACTCTCCCTTTGTCATTTTTGCCTTTCCCTAAACATTTTTAATTTTCTTCTCAAAATTCAATTAGTTTGTTTTGTTTTCTTCATCGGTTTCATTAAAATCTTCTTGACTATTTAAATTGTCACTTTCTTCCACCACAATTTCCTCGCCTTTTTCTTCGCCCTCTTCTTCAACAACATCAGTTTTTTTCTTAAAAATCTTGCTTTTTAAATCAATCTTACTCTCCTTGCCGGTGAACAGCCGTGCGATGTTTTTATGGTGCAAGGAGAACACCAAAACAACGTTAACCCAAATCAAAACGAGAATTGGTATAAGGTTAGAAATATCCCAAACGACATACAGAACCGTGGAGGTTATCGACATAGAAAGAATGTAGATAAAGGAGATGACCGAGCCGTATTTGATGACAAAAAGCATAAGCAAAAAGCAGACCACAAAGGCAATTAAACTCATCCAATAAAAGTGTGGATTGAAGGTGAAAAGTCCAAAGGTGCAAGCCACGCCCTTTCCGCCCTTAAACTTATAATAAACAGGAAAGCAATGCCCTAAGATTGCCGAAACACCCGCAACAAAGTAAGCAAGGTCGCCATAACCCGCATAAAAATGCCCCACAACAAAGTAGACGATTAGCGCCGGAAGTCCGCACTTGATGGCGTCCATGACAAGCGTCAAAATTGCCTCGCCAAAACCGCGTGTGCGAAGCATATTCATAGTTCCCGGATTGTGACTGCCAATTTTAGTGATATCCTTTCGCGCAAACGCCCACGAAAAAATACGCGCAAAACTTACGCTACCAATGAGGTACGCACAAACAACAATAATAGGAAACACCCACGCAATGCTCATTCTTCCTCCTTACCCTTAAACACAAGTTCTATTGGCGTGCCAGAAAAGTCCACCTTTTCGCGCAGACGATTTTCCAGATAGCGCTCGTATGAAAAGTTGATAAGTTTTGGTTCCTTGCAAAAGAAGACGAACTTTGGCGGATTTGTCGACGCCTCGGTGGCGTACATAATCTTCGCTCTCTGCCCATTCTTTGAAGGTGGCTCGAAGTTCAAAATGGCGTTCTGCAAAATATCATTCAAAACACCTGTCGTTATCCTTCTTGAAGCGTTCTCATAGACATAATCTACTTTCTCCATAATTTCGGAAAGCCCTTTGCCCGTCAGCGCGGAAACATAAATAGGCACAAAGTAGTCCATGAAGGAGAGTTTATCTTTCAAAATCTCGCCATACTTATTTTTATCCATTGTCTTTAAGTCCCACTTATTGACAACCACCACGCTCGGCTTGCCTGCCTCGTGAACGTAGCCAGCAATTCTCACGTCCTGCTCGGTGATTTCCTTCGACGCGTCGAACACAATTAAAACCACATCCGCCTCGTCAATCGCCAACATACTTCGAAGCACCGAATATCCTTCCACGCTCTCTTTTTCCACCGAACGCTGACGGCGAAGCCCTGCCGTGTCGACAAGGTAGTAGTCTTTTTTATTACAGCGAAAAGGTATGGTCACCGCATCTCTTGTTGTGCCTTCGACCTCACTGACAACCACTCGCTTTTTGCCAAGAAGTCTATTGATAAGCGAGGATTTTCCCACATTAGGCCGACCGACAAGCGCAAGTTTAATGCCGTTTAACTCTTCCTTCTCTATATCCTTTGGAAAATATGAGGTCACTTTGTCAAGCACGTCGCCAATACCTCGCCCTTGCGTGCAAGAGATAGGCATAGGGTCGCCTAAGCCCAAAGAATAAAAATCGTATAGATTAGATAAATCAAAATTATCAAGTTTATTCGCCACAAGCACCACTGGGAGTTTTTTTCTTCTAAGCATGCTTGCCACACTCATATCAGCATTTGTCACGCCCACCTTTCCGTCAACAAGAAAGATGATAACATCGGCGTTATCAAGCGCCAAATCCACCTGCTCTTTGATTTCCGACTGAAAAATGTCCTCACTTTTATCTTCCAATCCGCCAGTGTCCACCAAAGAAAACTCCTGCCCACACCACTCAGCGTCAGCATAAATTCTGTCGCGCGTTACCCCCGCAACATCATCCACAATCGAAATTCTCTTTCCGCAAATCTTATTAAAAAGTGTGGATTTTCCAACATTGGCTCGCCCCACAATGGCGACAATAGGTTTACTCATATATAAAATATAACATACTAGAAAAAATAAGTAAAATAATTTTACAAAATATAATTACTTAAAATTTTTTAAATAAATTCAGATGATGATAATTAGTTAAAAAGTTTTAAATAAAACACCTAAATAACAAACATTTAGGCATTTAACAATAAGACAGTAATCATTTTTAACAGATTTTTTAACATTGAGTATAAAACATTTAATCCGCGTTATAAAAGAAAAATCAACTTTTCTTACTGCTCTTTTCCGCAATATTGACAAAATTTAGAGTCTTTATCAATTTCTTTTCCGCAGTGCTTACAAAACATCTTTTCTTCCACAACCTCTTCGGTCATTCCTTCTTTAACGGCACCAGCCACGGTTTTTACTGCACCTTTTGAAACATCAGCCTGCGTATTAGCAATGTCTTTCAAATCTTCCCTATTTTATTAATTATATGTTTCTGCGTCTTTATCATAAGTTTTTGCATATTAGGCGTAAAACCAATACTCATCATAATGATGCCAATCATAAGACCGACCATCCCACCAAACATAAAGCCTACACTTTTTTCCATTTCGCTAAAAGAATCATCTACACAAAAAGAGGTGATTAAAAGAGCAAGTCCTGCAAGAAACAAAATTATTCCTAATATTTTTAAAACTAAATAAATTTTTGGTAACTTTTCCTTCATATTTATCTCCTATATATATTTTAACAAAAACAGTAATTTTGTCAAGAAAATAATCATTTTTTACACTTTTTTTGGCAATTTTTACAATTAAAAGGACATTTTTTTCTTTTTATAAATCTATAAATGAAGATTAGTGAAAGCAAAATAAAGACGAAAGCAAGCAAAATTAGAACAAAAGTCCAACCAAAAATTTCAATGGCAAATGCGATGTTAAAGACAATGAAACTAACAACATACGCTGTAACAAGTTCAATTATAACGCCGACTATTGTCCACTTTTTACCTACCTCTTGAATGAGCATGGAAACAGAGGCAATGCATGGCACATAGAGAAGTGAGAACACTAAAAATGACAAAACTGAGGCGTTTGAAGAAAAATATACCACGCTGGTTGGTAGCAAGAGCGACTCCGAAATCAGCCTTGTCGCGCTACTATCAATTCCGTTAAACATGGCGATGGATGAGACCACCACCTCTTTTGCCACAAGCCCAGCAAGAAGTGCCGACACCACCGCCCAATTATCAAAGCCAAGAGGGGCAAAAATCGGAGCGAGAAACTTGCCTATCGTTTGTAGCATACTCCCCGTGCCGTCAGGGCAGTAACTAAATGAAAAACTAAACGAAGATAGCAAAAAGACAATGACGTTCATGGAAATCATGATAGAGCCAACTTTCACTAGGAAGTGTTTAGAGTTTTCAAGTAATACCTTACCCGTTCGCTTTAACGACATGTGCCGATATGGCGGAAATTCCAAAATGAAGGTTTGGTTGTTGCTCTTTAAAACTGTCATGTCGAGTAGTTTTGAAATAGTGATTGCCACAACAACGCCAAGTAGATATAGCCCAATGATGACAAAGATGTTGTTTGCACCGAAAAACGCACCGCCGACCACCGCATAGATAGGTATTTTCGCCGAGCAACTCATATACGGGCAGACAAGCGCCGTTTTGATTTTGCTGTTTTTGTTATCCATATTGCGCGCGGTCATAATGGCGGTAGTGGAGCAACCGAAACCCATAAGAAGAGTGTAGACACTTTTGCCCGACAAGCCAACTTTACCTAAAATATCCTCAAAGATAAACGCCACACGGCTCAAATATCCGCTATCTTCAAGCACGCTCAAAAAGAAGAATAAAAGCACCACTTGTGGCAAAAAGGAAAGCACTGTTGCTACTCCGCCAAATATGGCATCGTTAAAAAGATGATAGACGAAACTATCTCCTAAATGCCCTAATAAAAAGTTGGAAATCGGCGTTGTGATAAGGCTTAACAATGATGAAAGAGCGTCAGAAAGAAGGGCGCCGAGCGAGAAAAAGGTTAAATAAAAGATGATGGCAAGGATAACCAAAAAGCATGGAAAGGCAAGATATTTATTTAAAAGAATTTTGTCGAGTTTGCTCTTTCCATAGACAAAATCATTTTTAACGCACGCCTTTTCAATCACCTCGTCCAAAAATTCGTAGCGCGCCTTGGCGATAATTTCCATGGAATTTTCCGGCAGTTTTGAAAAGATTTGTTCGATATCTTCCTCTTTAAAATTTTGTCTAATAAAGAAACTTTTGTCACGCTCAAACGCCTTTACGCAGAGGTAAATTTTATCGTCAAAATTAGAAAATTGAGGCAAAATGCAAGAAAAATCCACTTTTTTTAAATAATTTGGCGTTTTTTTGTTAAAAAAATCGAGATTTTTGATTTCGTCTATATTTTTCTCGGCGTTAAGCATAAGCACTTTCACACCCAAAAGTGCCTCCAATTTTTCGCGATTCACCTTGTATTTTTGACGTCTATCTATCTCGTTTATTACAACACAAACTTCCTTTCCCGCCTCTATCAAGCAAAGGGTTAAATACAAATTTCGTTGAAGATTGTTAAGGTCGCAAATATTTATCACCTTCAACTTCGACTCCAAAACAATCTTGCACGAAACCTCCTCCTCAAACGAGAGCGGTGTCAGCGAATATATTCCAGGCGTGTCAACAAGGGTGAACTTTTCACCATTTAAAGAAAACTCCTTCTTCTTTTCCTCCACCGTCACACCATGCCAGTTTCCCACGTGCTCATTAGCGCGCGTGAGGGAGTTAAAAAAGGTGGTCTTTCCAGCGTTCGGATTTCCAACAAGCAAAATCTCTTCCATTTACTCCACCATAATTCCGCTAAGCAAGGTGCTTTTGATACTTAAAACATACCCTCTAATTTCCACCAAAAACACTTTTTTTAGTGGCGACTTATTCAAAATGTATAGCTTCTGTCCGGAAAATATGCCAAGTTCCATAAAGCGCCTCACCACCTTTTCTTCGCCCTTGACCTCAACTATTCTATAACTTTTGTTAACTGCACCCTCTTTTAAAGTTATCATAGTAAATTTTATGGGACAACTTTTGCTAATATGAGTAAATTTCGTCTCCTCTCAATTAATAACATATTAAAGAAATTGCAACAATTTTGTCGCTCCTCTGCCCTCCCAAATTTTAACTCTTCACACCTCACACTCTATCTAACTCGCAACCTCGCAAAATTTCTTCTCAAAATTTGACGAACAACTTTCAGCGTTCGATCTATACAAAAATTTGCAAATGAGATTCAAGCGGTTCTTTCATAAACATAGATATAAACGAAAAGAAAAATATAAAAATATTGTGTTTAAAAGGTTGCATTTACACCATATTTTGTGTTATCATATCCATACGAAAGGAGATTTATTATGAAATGTATATATTGTGGTTGTGAAGATAGCAAAGTTCTCGACAGCCGTTCAACCGATGAGTCCAATTCTATTCGTAGAAGAAGAGAGTGCTTAAATTGCGGAAAGAGGTTCACTACATACGAAACGGTGGAAACTGTGCCTATTTTGGTTGTTAAGAAAGACGGGTCCCGCCAACCTTTCAACATCGAAAAAATTAAGTGCGGAATGATTAAGGCGTGTGAAAAGCGTCCTGTCAGCATGGCTCAAATAGACGAAATGGCAGAGGATATTGAAAAATCCATTCAAAACTCGCTCCGTCAAGAGGTTTCCAGTCAAGAGATTGGCGAAATGATTATGGCAAGGCTCAAAAAGGCGGATGAAATCGCCTATGTCCGCTTCGCCTCCGTCTATCGCCAATTCAAAGATGTTACAAACTTCATCAAACTTATTACTGAGATGTAAACTTAGCAAAACAAAAATTGTAAAAATCAAAATAAACTCTATCAAAAATGATAAAGTTTATTTTTTATTATTTTCAATAAACAAACTATTTCTTCCCCTTGCTTGTGCCCATGATGTATGGCGTTGGATTATTTGTGGCGTAAAGTTCAACAAGGATGGCATCTTCACCGACCTTGACAATTTGACTTAACGGAATAAAAAGTTCCATACCGCTTTTAAAGACATTCCAAAAACTTTTTTCGCCCGGCACAACAATTCCCTGCACGCACCCCGTCTGCAAATTGAAACAAACATCGACGATGTGCCCCAGCCTTCGCCCATCGACCACATTGACAACTTCCTTACACCTTAATTCCAAAAATGAAGTATCCATGTGGTAGTTTATGTCGCATTATGTCAAAAAATGATAGAAATCTTAATTTATTTAATATCTTATTTCAAAATACAAATATCTTAGTAACAACATATTTATATTCTTCTTTTTATTGTTTAAAATATGTTAAACTGAAAAGGATGAAATTACTATTATTTTAATAACAGTATAATAGTATTCCATCTTATCTTTTAAAAAACATGTTAATATAATAATGAGGTTAAATATGAAATTACAATTTAGATTTAAGAGAGAAGAGATTGAAAAGATTTTAAGAGAAAATAAAATATCATTGCGGAATTTTGCATTTTTTTTAGGCATAACCACAAATATTGCCAAAAGGATGTTCAACGAAGAGCCATTTGAAATTGACACGAAGTATCTCTCCGAATTCTCAATTTCAAACAAAGAGGTTTCAACTAATTTAAATGATTTAATTAGAAAAATAAATAAGTGAAAAAACACAAAAAAATAGGCAATTTTCGCAAAAAAAGTGAAAAAAATTGGTTTTTTATGAAAATTTAGCAAAATTTTAAAAGTGTAAGTCTTTTTGCTTTAATTTATCAGATTTTCTGATGTAGCAAATACATTATAACGATATATTTTTTACTTATATTAAAAAACAGAAATGTTCATGTTTAAATACATGACGATAAAATTTCTAAAGATAAATTCCCCCAAGTCGCACAAAACTTCTAAAAACCTTATACTTCAAACAGTGTCCCTAATTATATGCAATATTTACAACAAACATTTGACTTTCCACAAGTAAATTGTTACAATAAGACGTTTAAAAGGTTTGAAAATGAGTAAAGATTCCCCGAAGGTTATATTTGTAGATTGCTTCAACACCATCATTGGAAGGCGCAGAACCCCGAACGATGTTATTTTGCTGTGGGGAAAGAAATTGGAAGAGCGATATCCTCAAATTTCCAAAAATGAGTTCTTCAAAATGTTCAAAAAGTATTGGGAACAACTTTCTTTTTTAGATAGAATAGGCATAGAAAATTCCGAATTTTTAACCGATATTCATGAAATATTTTTAAAAATGGCTGGCGACATTTCTAAGTACAAACTGATAAATAACTTCAACTCACAAGAATTTATGGAAATTGCCATGAAAACCTACATATCAGCAGAACATGAATATCATTATCTAAAACCGCGCGTTATAAAATTTTTAAAAAAGGCAAAAGCGAAAAACCACAAGATTTTCATTGTTTCCGATTTTTATTGCGAAGCAAGTGTAATAAAAAAGTGGCTAACACTACTACACCTTGACGTCGACGCGCTCATCGACAAAATTTATGTCTCGTGTGAGTATAGAAAATCGAAGGCAACAGGGTCGCTATATGAATACATACTTAAAGAAAATAACTTGAATCCCAAAGACGTCACCATGATTGGCGACAATTTAATTTCGGACAGAAAAATGGCAAAGAAAGCGGGATTGAAAGTCAAGTTTTTGGCTTTGCCACAAGTTAAGTCTGACTGCAAAGAAATAAGAAAAGCGAAAGAAAAACTAACAATTCCCAAAGAATACCTAGATATTTTCAACGAAAACGCCCTAGCCGACGGCTTTTATCCTAACTATGCCTTCCCTTTATACGCCTTCACGAAAAGATTATTTGAAGAATGCGAAAGAAAGCAAATTAAAAATCTTTTTTTCTTAGCAAGAGAAGGAAAATTTTTGAAAAAACTCTTTGACTTCTACTGCGCCTATAACAACTATGAAATTAAAACCCATTATTTTGCCGTTTCAAGAGCAAGCGTTATTGTGACAACTGAAAAACCTTATGAAGAAGCGTTTGTTGGACTTGACGACAAAGTTTTTATGGTAACCAAAAATTTTCTTAAAACATTGCATTTTTCCGAAGAAGAAATAAAAGAAATCTGTAAGGACGCAAAAATCAGACCAAACAAAATAAATATCATCTTCAAAAATTCTCGAACGCACAAAAAAATATTGAAGTCCACTGTGTTCAACAAACTTTACAAAAAAGTGCATACCGAGCAAAGAGAAGCCTACACAAAATATTTAAACTCCTTCAACGTCGACCTAGAAAAAGAGGGCTTTTATGTGGTAGACAGCGGTTGGCGGGGAAATATGCAAAGGTATATGAAAAATTATTTTTCCCATCCGCAAAAAATGGAGGGATTTTACATAGGCACCGCTTACAAAAATTGCGCAAAGGAACAGGTGCAAGGATTACTTTTTTCCATCAAACTAAAGAAACTTGGTTGGACTAATAAAATATTTTCTTATAGGAGATTTAACTACGAGGAAATTCTACGCGCGCCCGAGGCGACTTGTTTGGCCTATGACGTCAAAACAGGCGAGCCGATTTTGGCAAACAAAACCGCGGAAACTGAAGCGTACGATAAAACCATAAAGCCTATGCAAGATAAAATATTTGAGAAATTCAAAAAAATTGTAGATGTCGACAGTAAAATTTATTCAAATATCCATTCGGTTTGCGCATATATGATGCTCAAGTTAATAAAAAAGAGCAACAAAATTGACGTAAAATTTTTTAACGAGGCACAGAACTCTTTTTGCGACAGTTTCGGCTATGTCGGATATTCCTATAAGAACATAAGCGCCTTTTTGCGTGTGCTGAATTTTAAGGCAAAAGATTTATTCTATATCATAAGAAACACTCATGCAGTTAATAAAAAACGAAAATATTGGATTTGATTTTTAATATATACAAAAAACGTAAAAAAATAGGCATTTTTCGCAAAAAATTTGAAAAAATGCTTATTTTTTATTAATTTTATGAGGAATTTTTTTATCTTTTAAAATTGACCACCTTTCATCGAACCAAATTAGACAATCATCTTTATAAATTTTGTATACAATTTTTACGCCTTAATCGTCATCGTTTTGCCAAAACATCAAGCATCTAATTAGGATATATTTTTAGTAAAAAACTTAAAAATGTTTAAATTTTATTTAACCAAATATTAAATTTATTAAAGAAGATTTGTTTAGGTTGATTGGCGTCCGACAAAAATTTTCCTTCATTTTACTCAAAAAACTTTTTTAAGGTTTTAAGCGCCGTCTTTTCAAGACGAGACACCTGCGCTTGGCTTATCCCCACCTCCTCGCTAACTTCCATTTGGGTTTTGCCGATATAGTAGCGCATAAGTAGTATTTCTTTTTCGCGCTCCGAAAGGTTTTTTATCGCGTCGTTCAATGTCATTTTTTCTACCAAACTTTCGTCGTCCTTATCGCTGGCAATTTGGTCCATAATTCGCACCGTTTCGTTGCCGTCGCTGTAAACCGGCTCGTTTAGGGAAATAGTGTCGCTTATGGCGTCCAGCGCAAAATTCACCTCAGTTACCGGCAAATCTAAAACATTAGCAATCTCCTCAGTGTTAGGTTCACGATTAAACTTTTTCACAATCTCCTCTTTAACCTTAAGCGAGCGATATGCTGTGTCACGAATAGACCGGCTTACGCGCACAGAGTTGTTATCGCGAAGATAACGCCTAATCTCGCCGATAATCATCGGCACGGCATAAGTCGAAAATTTCACATTCAAACTTTCGTCGAAATTGTCTATCGCCTTCAAAAGACCTACGCACCCCACCTGAAACATATCGTCCGACTTATCTGAATGCGCCGAAAAGCGTTGTACCACCGAAAGCACCAATCTTAAATTTGCAACAACAAATTTATCCCGCGCAAACTCATCTCCCGCCTTGACCGCGCGCATAAGTTCGGCAACCTCTGCATTTTTAAGTTTTGGCAAGGTGGAAGTGTTAACTCCGGAAATGACAACCCTATTAGCCATAGCGCCTCCTAGTTAAGAGTTATCTTTTCCTATTAAAAATTAATTATGCAAAGATAAAAAGAAACAACAAAACAAGCGAAATTTCGCCAAATTTTGCTGTTTAGTTACTTTTTAAACTAAGTATTTTCGTTTGAAATTAAAAAAAGGGAATTAGATACAATTAATCCATTTTCTTTCAAATAAAAGCAACCCTTTTAAAACACCCTTTGTTAAGGTGGATAATTTTAATAAATTTTCTCAAACTCTACTAATTTTTTCTTACAAAAAAAGCAAAAATTAACAAAAAATACACTTTTTTACACTTTTTTTGAAAAAATAAGGGGTGTTTTTATTGTTTTTTCTAAAATACGAATTTTGCTTTAGGTTTAATCCTCCAAACTTTTTTTGATAAGTTCTTTCAATTTTTCTAAGTTGTACTTTTTCTTAACAGAAAACGGAATTTCATTTTCGCGCACTTCAATCGGTCCACTCAAAAGGTCAGTTTTATTCAAAACAATAATCCTCTTTTTGGTGGCGTGAATATCATCTAAAATTTCGTTGGTAATTTCAATGTTGCGCTTATAGTTTTTATCTGACACATCCACCACATGAATAATTAAATCAGCATCCTTTATCTCTTCCAAAGTGGATGCAAAACTTTCCACAAGTTCATGCGGAAGTTTGCTTATGAAACCCACCGTGTCCGTCAAAATACAATACTTGTTTTCACCTAAAAACATTCGCCTTGAGGTCGTTTCCAGCGTAGCAAAGAGTTTATCTTGCACATAAATTTCGTCGCGCGTCAAAAGGTTGAAAAGCGAACTTTTTCCTGCATTTGTGTACCCGCCAATCACCACGCTTTTTATCCCCGCCTTTATCCTCGCATTACGATTGACAGCGCGCGCATTTTTAATCTTTTCAATCTCTTTTTTAAGCGTCAAAATCTCTGCCTCTAGTTTTCGCCTATCAAGTTCCAATTTCGTTTCGCCCGGACCGCGCATACCAACGCCCGCACCACCAAAGCGCCCTTGAGAGCCCTGCATGGAACTAAGCCGTGTGAGAAGATACTTGTTCTGCGCAAGCTTAACTTCAATCTTACCTTCGTTAGATTTAGCGTTGCAAGCAAAAATGTCAATGATAAGAAGAATTCTATCAAGCACCTTAACGCCCAACTCATCGCTCAAATTCTTAAGTTGACTGCCTGTAAGTTTAAAATCGACAACCAAAACGTCAATGCCGTTTTCTTTCACAAAACTTTTTATCTCTTCAAGTTTACCCGTGCCAATAATGGTGCGCCGATTTAGCGCCTTGATGTCTTGATAAAAAAATTCCGCAACTTCAAGGTTCGCCGATTCACACAAGCGCCTTATTTCGGCAAATTGAAAATCCTTGTCCGCACCTTTATCTATCGGACAAAACACCACCGCCTTTTCTATTTCTTCGTTTAACGTTTCATACATCTTTTTCATGATTTCATTATAGCATACATCATCCTTTTTGCAAGTTATTTTTTAAATAATTTTCTTTTTCTTCTTGCATTTTTATAAGCGTATAACAATAGTTTCTAAAACTTTATTTACACTCTTTCAGTGTGATTTATAATAAAAAATGAAAAAAAATGTAGCAAAATTAACAAAAAAAGCATTTTTTTTCAAAAAAATCACGCTTTTTCGCATGATTTTTAGTGATTTTTGTTTTACTCATCATTTTCATCTAAGGAACTTGCCAGCACGTCGCCGGTTTCGGTGGAAAGAATTATTGTGATGTTGTTGCCCTCGCGGTCTACGCAAGTAAAGCACCAATAGAGGTCGCTAAAATCGTTATCCTTCATGTTGATAATTCTTAAATAACATTCGCCGTTAAAGTTATTGTAGGATTTTAGTGCATCTAATTCTTCGCTCAGCGTTTCGGAGGCAATTTCTATCGCTTTTTGTGAATTAATGCTGAAATTTTGTTTTGTCAGCGCCAGCGTTTGCCCTTCGTACACAACACTCACCTCGTCGCCGAGCGCAATGTCGTCAACAATGTCCTTCATATAGGTGTTGTTAAAGGAATTATACTCCGCCTCAACTTGCACCGTTGTTCCTTGCGAGGTAATATCTAACGCCATGGCATCTCTAATATTTTCCTCTTTAAACCTAATAGTTAAAAGCGCACAGTCCACAAGGTCCGTTGCCTCACCGTTCACGCGATACACCGATTCGCGCTGACCTTTAGAAATGGTGACCACCATATCCTCATTCTCACCAAAGTAGTACTCCTCAGTGATTTCCGCCATATTTTCAAGGACGTAACTAGAAATAGTTTTTCCGCAAGCAGAGACCCCGAAAAGGACGACTAAAAGCGATAACGAAACTAAAACTTTTTTAAACATACATTTTCTCCTTTTATATTTTTAATTTTATAACAATTTATGTTTGTAAATAAGAAGAAATATGTTAAAATATATATTGTAATGTCGTATTTTGGAGGAACGATGAAAGGATTAAAATTTTATATCAAAGACAGCCTTAAAAATCACTACGCACTCGGTGCTTTTAACTTTGTGAATATGGAAATGTTAAAAGGTATTGCGGAAGGGGCAAAAGAAACCCGCTCACCCGCCATTGTTTCCGTCAGCGAAGGTGCGTTTGCCTATACGGACGAAAATTTTGTGAAAGGGCTATATGAGAGCGCAAGAAAAAGTTACAAAGATGTTCCACTTTTTTTGCACCTAGACCATGGCAAAAGTTTTGAGATGTGCAAGAAGGCGGTCGACCTAAACTTCGATTCGGTGATGATTGACGGGAGCGCCCTGCCTTTTGAGGAAAATGTTCTAGTCACAAAAAAGGTGGTTGACTACGCCCACGCTCATGGCGTTTTGGTTGAAGCTGAACTTGGTGTGCTGAGAGGAATTGAGGACAATGTCAGCGCGGAGGAAAATGTCTACACCAACCCCGAAAGCGCTGAGGAGTTTGTCAGACGCACCGGATGCGACACGCTCGCCGTGGCGATAGGAACAAGCCATGGCGCATATAAGTTTAGTGGAGAGGCGACCTTGCGATTCGATATCCTCTCTGAAATTGAAAAAAGATTGCCGGATTATCCGCTGGTGCTACATGGCGCCTCCTCCGTTCCGCAAAAATATGTGGAAGTCATCAACAAATTTGGTGGCGAGGTGACCGGCGCGAAAGGCGTGGACGAAAATTTGCTAAAGAAGGCGTGCAGAGAGCATAACATCTTTAAAATCAACACCGACACCGACCTAAGATTGGCTTATATCTCCACCGTTAGAAAGCACCTCGCGAAAAACCCTAACAACATCGACCTTAGAAAATTCAACACGCTTGCTATTGAGGAAATAAAGAATCTCGTGGCGGATAAAAATAGGTGCTTCAACAATATCAATCGAATTTAAGATAGATTAGAGTTTTAGAAAGCAATCCTCGTCTTTAAAAGCGCTAAGACTTCCGAAATATGCGTTATGTTTACAAGTAACCCAAAAATCATTCACTAATTAAACTTATAGCAACTATTAATTCATAATATAATTACACCACTTTTAAAACTTGAAAAAGTCAAATATATTAAAAAATGGTATTTTTACAAAAAAATGTCAAATTTTATGATTTTTTAGCGATTTTTTTGAAAAATAAGGCGTAATTTTTTAAAAAAACTATAAAACACACAGGAGAAATTATGGATAATCGAGATGTAAGCCACGATGGACATCGCGAAAGATTAACTAACTTGGTTCAAAATTCTGGTTTAGAAAATGTCAGCGAAATTCAAGCGGTGGAGTATTTTTTGACGTATATCTTCCCTCGCGGAGATGTCAATCCGCTCGCCCACAGACTGCTTGACAAATTTGAAAACTTTTCGAATATTATATATGCCAGCATTAGTGATTTAAAATCAATCAAAGGCATCAACGATAGAAGCGCGATGAAGATTTCACATTTCGCGCAACTTTTCGACCTCTTCGTTTCGTCTACCTTAAACGAACGAGTCAATATCAATGATAAAGAGGACCTTATGGATATGTTTGAGCAACTATTGCGCTTTAAGCCGACCGAAAATCTTTATCTTTTTGGCTTTAACAACAAGGGCGACCTTCTCCACAAGCGGAAATTCAATCGTAAAAGTATAAACTCGGTGGAAATCAATCCTTTTGAGTTCTACGACTTTATCAACTCGGTTAAGCCATTGGATATCATTGTTGTGCATAACCACCCGGGTGGCACGGCAGAACCTTCAATAGACGATGTTGAAGCGCTGGATTACATAATGGGTTTGGCAAAAAATTTGGATTGCCATGTCATTAACAGTTTTATTGTTGGCGCCGACGGTATTTACAGCCAAACGCAATTCGCCTTCGTTCGCTATTTCCACAATGTTGGCGGAATTGTCAACTCGCTTGCAAAAATCAACTCCACCGAGAAAAATGATGAATAACACTTACTTTACCTTTCACTAAAAAATATAACTAAGAATTAAAAGTCAAAAACTGAAAGTTGTGGATAGGTTTGATAATTATTTGCTTGATATATAATCAAAACCTCTTTAAGTTGCGACGGCGTCACAAACTGCGCCTAGTTTCGTGTTTTGATATAAATATCTAAACACTTATCACTTGCTTGTTTGCTCCTTTTCCCCAAAAATAGCAGCATTTTCGTGGACCCCTTATAAAGCATTCCTTCACTGTGAACCAATGGTCCACCTTCACTTTTCACACTTCACTAAAAAATATAACTAAGAATTAAAAGTCAAAAACTGAAAGTTGTGGATAGGTTTGGTAACAGTTTGTTTGAGATATAATCAAATCCTCTTTAAGTTGCGACAGCGTCACAAACTGCGCGTAGTTTCGTGTTTCGATATAAATATCAAAACACTTATCACTTGCTTGTTTGCTCCTTTTCCCCAAAAATGGCAAGCATTTTCGGGGACCCCATAAAATTTTTCCACAACTGCGAATCTTTAATTCGCCTTCACTGAACGCACCAGCGTTCCTTCACTATGAACCAACGGTTCACCTTCACTTTTCACTAAAAATAGCCAAGCGATTGCTTGGCTATTTTTTGGTGATCCTAAGGGGAATCGAACCCCTGATTCAGCCGTGAGAGGGCTGCGTCTTAACCGCTTGACCATAGGACCAACTGCAGTATAACATAATAAAAATTAAAAAGCAAGTATTTTTCGATTTTTTATTAAAAAATATATAACATTTCGCCACAAAATTGCGCTGGAACACTTTGCAAACTTTAATTTCTATTTACGCACTCAACATATTGACAAACCAAAAGCTATGTGATAGAATACTTGTCATATAGTGGAGGTTTTTTATGAATGATAACACCAGAAATAACGGAGAATTAGCAAGAAAGGGATATAATAGAGAGCGAAACAGCGTAACGTTATCAAGAGAAGAGTTTAATCGTCACAGACTTCGAACGCAAATTCAATTTATAGCGCTCAGCCCAAGTGGCAGAAATTTTTTGAGAGCGTACGCTAATGCGGCATACGGCACAAACCTAGTCCCAGAAAAAGAGCCGTATTATTCCACGCTTACCGCCGATGACGAAAGCGTGACCGTAACAATCATGCCACAAGTGAGAGAGGACGCTGAACCTTACGATTTTACCCTCGTGAATGCTGTGGAGAGTTTACCACCCGAATTTCTACCATATGAACTTAGTGACTGGTTTGAAGATTTAATGCAAGACGCCCTCGTAAACAGCAAAGATATCGTTATAGACGAGATAGGAAAATTTGACTACATTGAAGAGCCACAGAAAATGCCAAAGTTTAACCCAGAAATGGAAATGTAAACCTATATAATGATAAAGATTTGTTAAAAGAAAAAGAACATATTGTCTAATTTCCAATATGTTCTCTTTTTTATTTGTTGTCCGTTTTTAGCAAACAACATTCATCTCATACGTTCTCTTTTTTATCTATCTTAGAAAAACTACAAAAATTTATAAATAAATTTTGGCGATTTCATATATTTGCTATTTCGCCGAGTTATCCTCCTCGTGATTATCCTCTTCTTCTGCGACCACGTCGATAATCTCTGCGTCCGTTTTAGCATTTTCGGCACTATCAGTATTTTTTTCGCTTTCCACAATCACCTTATCCTCTTTGAAAACGTGCTTATTTTTTATCAAATAGTTGCACATGGAAAGAATGGTCATGATAAGCGTGATTGCAAGAAAAACATAACCTATTAGACATAATACAGTGTAAGCGACACCTGCTATTGCATAGAAAAATTCCTCGACGATAAAAGCAAAGGCAAAATAGTAGATAAGTGTTAAAAATTGAAAGGTTGCTTTAACTTTTCCATACATATCAGCTTTCAGAACCACGCCCTTAGACGCCGCAAGCGAGCGAAGTGCCATAACGATAAGTTCACGAGCAATTATAACTATTGCGATAATTATCCCAAGAAAATCAGGGAAAAGTATCGGCCTAGGCAAAAGATTTCCACCATTTGCTGTTATAGGATAGGCAACGATAAGCAAAAAGCCACTCATCACCAAAAGTTTATCGGCAACAGTGTCAAAAAATG
Source organism: uncultured Clostridia bacterium (assembly GCA_944349515.1). Classification (GTDB taxonomy): domain Bacteria; phylum Bacillota; class Clostridia; order Christensenellales; family UBA1242; genus Caccovivens. The sequence goes on from CALVNE010000006.1 coordinate 19,063, forward strand.
TGCCAAGCGTTGTCACCATATTGCGTTTCCTTGCGATATGTCCGTCCAAAAAGTCGGTAAAACTTGCCACCATAAAGATAATTGTTGCCACAAGTTTGCCGTAAGGTATGAAATCGGCAAGATAGAAAAAGGCAAAAACTGGAATTAAAAGTAGCCTACAAAGCGTTATTCTATTTGGAAGATTCATAAACTTCTCCTTTATAATCGGCGCCGTCAAACGACAAAAGTTTGACCATGGTAAATTCGCCGACCTTAACATTTCCATTATCCACAATTTTCACGCCAAAGTCAACTGTTGGCGAAAGAAATTCGGTGTGCCCCATGAATAATCCTGTCGAAGAATCGAAATAGTCGACAAGCGTTTTATATGTTTTTCCCAAATGTTCTTTAGCCTTTTGAAAAGCGACTTCCGCCTGCAATTTTTGCATCTTTTTAAGACGCCTTTTCTTCGTAAGTTCGCTATTTTGCCGTTTTATGTAGTAACTTGCCGTGTTTTCTTCACGATAATACGGGAAAAAGCCGGCGTAGTCGAACTTACTTTCCTTAATAAAATTGCAAAGTTTTTTGAAAGAAATTTTGTCTTCAGTTGGATAGCCGACAATGAAGGTGGAGCGAATGTGAATGTTTGGATACTCCGTTTTAAGTAGCGAAATTAAGTCACGCGTGCCTTTTTCATCGAGCCTACGATTCATACTCTTCAAAATATCCTCATCGATATGTTGAAGTGGAATGTCAACATACTTGCACATCTTTTTGTTGCTATCTATATAGGAAAGAAGTTCGTTTGTCGTCTTTTCGGGATAGATGTAGTGGAGCCTTATCCACTCAATACCTTTAATTTTAGATAACTTTTCAAGTAGCGCGATAAGTTTATTTTCCTTATATAAATCTTCGCCATAACGCGACACATCTTGCGCCACTAAGATAAGTTCCTTGATATTTTTAGAAGCGAGATACTTTGCCTCGTCCACAATCTTTTCGATAGGATAACTTATGTAACGCCCGCGTATCCGCGGAATGGTGCAAAACGAACAGCCATTACTGCACCCGTCGGCGATTTTAAGGTAGGCGTAACTCCCGCGCGAGGTGAAAATTCGCCCCTCACCTCCGCGTTTTTTCTCGTGGCTTACCGCGTATAAATCTTCGATTATCTCACAAATTTTATCGTTCTCTTTCAAACTTAAGAAGGCGTCCACTTCCTTAATTTCTTGTTCAAGTTGCGCCTTGTGACGCTCAGGTAGACACCCCGTCACCAAAACCTTTTCCACCTTGCCTTTCGCCTTCAAAAGGCAGACCTCAAAGATATTTTCAAGTGCTTCTTTCTTCGCCGGAGTGATAAAAGCGCAGGTGTTGACGATGACAATCTGCGCGTCGTTTATATCATCGACAATTTCAAAACCATAATCTTTTAGTCTAAAGAGCATTTTTTCTAGGTCGACTCTGTTTTTGTCGCACCCAAGCGATATCGCCGAAACCTTCTTTCCTTTTAATTTTTCGTTCATAAAATCTTCCTCATGTTTAATTTTTTTAAGCGCGCCTTATTTTTTAAAGTGACAACAAAACCTTAACAAAACATCGCCCTTTCACATTAGTCGTATTGGTCGCCAAATATTTCGCGGAATTCGTCCATGGTGGTGTAAACCGTTCGCCCCTTCACGCCGTCAGCGGTGGAAATGTAGCCCGCCGCCTCCATTTGGTCGATGATACGCGCCGCGCGCGGATAGCCAATGGCAAACTTACGCCTTATCATTGTGGCGGACGCTTGCCCGCAGTCGATAGCCATTTTCAGCGCAAGTGGCAAAAGTTCGTCCATTTCGTTATTTACCGCCACCCCTTCCTTATTGTTTTTGTTTGGATTATTGATTTGCTCTTCAATCTCTTTGTCGAAAATCGGCTTGTTGTTTTCACGCACATAGTCGACAATTCGGTTGGTTTCGCCGGTGCTTATAAAGCACGCTTGCACACGCTTAGGCTCTTGCGCGCCCACCGGATAATAGAGCATATCGCCCTTACCGAGTAATTTTTCGGCGCCCACGCGGTCGAGAATGGTCATACTGTCAACGGCGCTAGTGACCGCAAAGGCAATGCGCGAAGGGAAGTTTGATTTAATAAGACCGGTTATGACGTCCACGGACGGTCTTTGCGTGGCGAGAATAAGGTGTATGCCAGCCGCTCTCGACTTTTGTGCAAGGCGGATAATCTTTTCCTCCACCTCTTTTTTGCCGGTCATCATAAGGTCGGCAAGTTCGTCAACAATAATAACGATAAATGGCATCTTTTTAACCTTGCCCGAAACTACGTCCGGCGTTTGGTTATATTCGTCGATATTCTTGACGCGCGCGAAGCCCAAAACCTCAAATCTTCGTTCCATTTCGGTCACCGCCCATGCAAGGGTGTTAATAGCCTTCTGCGTTTCGCACACAACGTTCGGCATAATAAGGTGAGGCAAGCCGTTATAGGAAGTAAACTCCACGCGCTTAGGGTCAACAAGGATAATTTTCACTTCCTCTGGCGACGCCTTATAAATCATGCTTAGAATGATAGAGTTTAAGCAAACACTCTTGCCCGACCCAGTGGAGCCTGCCACCAAAAGGTGAGTGAGTTTTTGCATATTGCAAGTTATGATTTTGCCCGTGATATCCTTGCCGAGCGCAAATGTCAGCGGTGATGTGCTTTCTCTAAATTCTCGGCTCTCTATGACATCTCTCAAACTTACCGTGGCAATCGACTTGTTCGGCACTTCCACCCCGACCACGCTCTTGCCCGGCACAGGCGCCTCAATTCTTATCGCCCCCTCAGCGGCAAGCGAAAGCGCGATATCGTCGGCGCGGTTTTTGATTTTGGAAACGGAAATCCCCGTTGGCATTTCAAGTTCATACCTCGTCACCGCCGGACCTACAACCACGCCTTGCACTTTAGCTGGAATGCCGAAGTTCTCCAAACTGTTTTCAAGTAGCACCCGCTTTTCAGCGACATCCTCATTGAGTGTGGAAAGGTCAACCGATTTGGTGGTGATATACTCAATTGGCGGTCTTTCATAAACATAAGGCTCTTCCGGTTCTTCTTCCTCTTCCGGCTCAAGTTCATTTTTTGTGAAGATGTTATTTCTGTCATTTCGATTAGGAAATTCCGGTGCAAAGTTGTTATCTCGTCTTAAATTGTTGAAGGAAGCGTCTGACCTATCCAAACGGCCACGCGCAAAACTATCGCGACTATCTTCAGTACTTTCAATGGCGTTTTCGTAAATCTCTGGATTTTCTGCCTTTTCCTCGTTCACCGCACTGCGAATGATATCGTCCGCCTCGCGAAGCACCAAATCGTCATCATTAGAAGCGAAAGGATTGTCAACGTTTTTAAATTCGTCTTGCCTTACTTCGGTCTGCTTTACATTGTCAAATTCGTCATTAAAGTGAGTTTGGCTCGCGGAACTGTCGGACGTCACTATGTCAGCAGTTTGAGGGGAATTTTGAGTGGCGTCGACGCTGATATTGTCCTCTTGCTGTTTTAAAATTTCCACATTATTCTTCACTTCTTCCTTGGCTGGGGCTTTGTTTATCTCTTTGAAGTAGTCCTCATAGTTTATCTCCGGCGGAGTTAAGATGAGTTCGCGGAGAGATTTTGGCTCCTCTTTCTTCTTTTCCACCTTCGGAGTTTCGTCTTTAAAATATTCATACGCCTTGTTGCGCTTTTTATCGAGTCCCAAAAGTTCGCGTGTGGAGAGCGCCTTCTTTTCCTCCTTTTCCTCCTCTTCAAGTTTGCCGTTTAAAACAACATTGACCTCTTCCCTCTCAGGTTTTACATATTCCTCCTTTGCTGGCGCTTTTTCTTCAACGGTCTCAATGCGGTTTATTGTTTTCTTTTCCTTTTTAACCACCGGTGCGTTAGAGCGTTTAAACACATTGAGACTGTCTAAGAACACCCCAAGCGACAACAAAAAGGCAAGCGCCAAAATGAGATATGCCCCCACGCTGTTTGCAATATACAAAAGTGAGGTCGACAAAATTCCGGTGAGTATTCCGCCCGCCGTCCACGTGCGAGAATAGTTTAAGCCCAAATGTTGAAGATAGGTCAAATCTCCCTTTCCGCCCACAATGATAAGTTGAATAATCGCCAAAAAGAAATAGACCATAAGCGCCATGGAAATGATGTAGCGCTTAGGCATAACATACTTTCGCTTGTTCACAAAAGCAAGTCCAACAATGAAGAGAATGAGAAAGAGCGGATAGGCAAACACACCGAACACGCCAAGAAGAAAGGAATAGAACGCCGGCCATATGCCCGTCAAAAAAAGGTAAATGACAGAGGAAACGCCAATGAGCGTAAAGCCGACAATTTTTTTGACATCCCTTTTCCCTTTCTTTTTTGAATTGAGTTTATAAACCGCCATACTCCCCTCTTATTTCTATTTAATTATAGCACTTAAATAATCTTATTCAAAACACTTTCACAATTTTTTCAAATTTTTATCAAAAAAATACTTCAAAAAAAGTGGAAAATAAAAGAGCAATTTTGTTATATTTCTATAAAAAACATAAAAAAATTACCATTTTTTTTGATTTTTTTGCAAATTTCGCGATTTTTTTGCATTTTTTATCGCAACTAGCTTTCTAATGTAGATAAATTATCGCTCACTGTGGTCAATTTAAAACCTTCACGCTGCAAGGTTACAATGATATCTTCCAGCGCCTCTAGTGTGCACTTTGTTGGGTGCATTAAGACAAGATCCCCACCCTTTGCGTTTTCGGTGGCACGCATATAGATAATGTCAGCGTCATGGTCGCGCCAATCAATGGTGTCACGCGTCCACATTATCGTTTTATATCCAAGCGCGGTTGCCACCTCCACCGTAGTTTTATTATAGGCGCCACTTGGCGGAGCAAACAAATTCATCTCGCATCCGGTGAACTCCTCAACAAGGTTATGGGTCAAAGAAATTTCCTTTTTGTTCTGTTCCGCCGAGAGTTTATCCATATCCTTATGACTATATGCATGATTACCTATCTCATGCCCCGCGTCATAGATTTTTTTGAGCATATCACTCTCTTTAATCGTCCATGTTCCGCCTACAAAGAAGGTGGTTTTAACATCATATTTTTCCAAAACTTCTAGCATACCGTCAAGGTACTCCGTCCCCCAATAGACGTTTATCATCAGCGAAATTTTATTGCTGTTTTCATCACCGCTATAATAGACGCCATTGATAACAGAAGAGGTAGTCACAATACTCACACCCAAAACCGCAACAAGCGAAACGCTTATAAGCATAATCACAATTAAAAAGTTAACAAATTGTCTATGGAAATTTATCGTTAAAATTTTCATACTACAAATCTATGAGCGAGGGGAAAATTTTATGAAAAAAGGTGATTTTATTCAAAAAATCACCAAAATTTAACATTTTTTCAAAAAAATCGCATTTTTTGCTATTTTTTCAATTTTCCGCAGAGGTTTGATAGATATTATAGACAATTTCGTTCAACTCGTTGACCAGATAATTTGTGCTTTTAATCTTCCTTGAAAGGTAATTTATTCCCAAAATTAAGCCGTTAACAATGAGCATATCCTTTAACTCGCAAGCGCGCTTTAAAGCGCTTAGCATAAAGTTAAAATCTTCGACCTCGCCTTCATGCTTTCTCTCGAACTTTAACTTTGCCACAATTTCATCGCACACGCGCACAACGTTGTTGAGAGCAAGCGTCAATGCGTCCTCCTTTGTGTATTCTTCTTCGTAATTTAACTCGTCCTCTTCCTCTTCTTCAAGAGTCTCCTCTTCCTCGGGCTTGTTATTTAGTTCAGCAAGCGTCAAATTTTTATCCACCTTGAAAAAGTCGGCAATCATATTTTTTAAAGGCTCGATAATTTTATTCAAAAACATCTGCGTCGGCGTTCCCTGACCGCCCCTAAAATAGGTCTCCAAAAACTTGTTGGAATTTAGTTTTCGACTGGAAATTTCGTTTATAACATAAACAAACAGCGCAATCCTTTCTTTCTCCTCGCTTGGCAAAGACAGTTTGCCGTTTTTTGTTTTGCCATCCACTATAAACGCCGACTCGAAAACTTCTTCGCCGTCGATATCCGAAATGTTATTTGTTAAGAATGATAAGATGTCCTCACTTTCAGTCATCGATCTAAAGATGTTATCCACTTTTTTATTGAAATCTAAAAATCGACCGCTGAGCATATCGTTGCAATCCGCCACGAATTTTTCCACTTTGCGCACATTATTGCCCATATCCCCTCCTTGTACAATATATATAATAGCACAAACTTAAAAAATTTCAAATAAAAAGTGGAAGATAATTGATTTTTTAGCGTTTTCATGCTAGAATTATGTCGGAGATAGAGATGAATTACGATGCAGTTACCAACAAACTTATCCTTCTTTTTGTTATGGATAAAGTGGAAATGCCTTTAACGGAGAACTCAATAATCGAAATTTGTGCAGTTAAAAACAATTGGATAAACTACATGGACTGCCTTGACCTTTTATACCAACTTTCAGAGGCAAAACTTATCTACAAAACGCAGTGCAAAGAGGGCGAGATGCGCTACACCCTCACCTTTGAAGGGCGCGATTGCCTATCATATTTCTATAAGCGAATCCCGAACAGCCTCCGCGACGAGATAACCGAATACGCCAAAAACAACAGAATGAACATAAAGATTTCTCAGGAATACTACGCCACCTACACCGACAGCGACGACGGCTCCTATCTTGTCACCATGCGAATTTACGAAAGTTTGATTGCCACCCCGCTTTTTGAGATAAAGGTCAAAGCGCCAACGCGTCAGAGCGCCGAAGAATGTTGTAAAAAGTGGCGCCAGCAAGCCCCTAACATATACGAATATGTTTTTGACAACCTAATAAACACCGACTGATTTTAGTAAAAAACTTGCATTTTCAAAACGCATAAAATTTTAGACGGACATCTTAATTTTTAATAAGAAAATTTTTTTAACAAAATATCATTATTTTTAATAAAGAAGTTTTTTTAAAATCATCGCATTTTTTATTAAAAAATCTCAAATTTTATAAAAAACATCATTTTTTAAATAAAAAAACTGCATTTTTTTGGTAAAAAACGTTATTTTTTTTGAAAATCATAGCAATTTTGAGCAAAATATGTTTTTTTAAAAGAAACCTAATATTTAGTAAAAAACATCATTTTTCAATAAATTACCTCATTTAATTAAAAGATAATATTAAACAAAAATAACAATTTCATATTTTCCCTCCCAACTTTTGGCAAAAAGCGCTTTTTGTTAAATAATAAAATATAAAACATAAAAACACAGCATTACCCTTTACAAATGCCGTGTTTTTTGATATAATGGTGGTATGGAAGAAAATAAAATTTTGGAACTCAATAACATTTCGTCCTTTGTAAACAAGCGATTTTTGGTTAAAAATGTTTCGCTAACCCTTCACAAAAATGAGGTTGCCGTAGTTTTAGGCGAGAACGGAAGTGGAAAGTCCAGCCTTTGCAAACTCATCGCTGGCGCTCTGCCACTTTCCGGTGGAGATATCTATATTGAAGGGAAAAATTTAGCGTTACACGAACTATTGACGCGCGAAATCAGCATTTCCCTTGACCCGCCTGTGTTTTTTAAGTATCAGTCGGTTTTAGAGAATATAAAATACCTTTTGAAATTAAAGAGAAAGTATAACCGTAGTAGCGTTTTAGAAACCTTAAAGGCTTTAGGAATTGACAAACTTACAAGCGCCATGCCACTCTCCCTTACCGAACGCGAAAAGAAACTAATCACCCTTGGTTGCGCGCTGGCACAGAGTGCCAAGGTGTATATTTTGGACGAGCCCTTCAAAGGTTTAAATGAGGACGACGTTGAAATTCTCAAGAAAATGATTGAAAGAACAAAAGATTGCGCCTTTCTTTTGACTGGCAATTTTAAAGAGGATTTTGAGGATATCGCTAACACTTTCATCTATATGACCAATAGAGAAATAACCTCCGCCGAGAAAAATGAAAGGTGGGCAAATTTCAATAAAAACCGATACTGTTTTATTGAGACCAAGCAACCCAACTTTCTTGGCAAAATCTTAAAGGAACAGGGAAAAGAGGCGCTAATTGAAAACAACAAGGTGCTTTTTACAAAGGTAAATGATGACGAACTTGAAAATTTACTCAACCTTTTAAAGGAGAAAAAGTTGACCATTTACTCCGCTGGTTTTAGCGAAAAAGGCGAGGAAGTTATGCTAGATAAATTTTCAGAATTTTATAAAAAAGACTAAAAAATAAGCAAAATATAACTTTTTTTCGAAAAAATTGAGTTTTTTTACCATTTTTTGCGTTTTTTGAAATTTTAGAGTTTTTAGGAGAGGATATGAAGGCATTAAAAATTTGTTTTTACGACTTCCGCAGATTGATAATTAACCCTATCACTTTGTGCGGTCTTATTGTGGCGATTGTTGCGTGTGTGATTGCCGGCTTTTGTTTTAGCCCTAGCGTCGCACCAACTTACACACTTTCTTACATCGCCTCAACCGCAGACGAATTGTATGAAAATTTCATGTTCGGAAACTATGACGACAGCGCAGACAGTTTGAGCGCTTTGATTATTGAAAACGAAAACATCATAAGAGGGCAGCAAAACACTTTGCTCATCGAAAACTATCAAACTATCCAAACGGATACCGACGGCTTGATAGAAAGATTGCGCCTATACAACTCCTACCCCGACATCTACCCAACCGAAAGTAACAACTCGCTTGACGTCACACTGCGAGATGACTTAGACGAATTTTACAGCACCATTTCCGCTATGTCCGTTTACGAATGCCCGATATATTTCACAGAGGAAGAGGTGGATACTATCAAAAACCTTTCCACGCTTTTAAATAACACCATTTATGCCTCGGCGAACACCAATGGCATACGCACCATGTACGACGTCCTTTTGGAGGAAGAAAACTATCGGCTTTTAAACGCTTTTGCCGACATCGAGGCAGTGAATTGGCAACTGGGCGTGGACACAGCAGTAGCGCTAGAGGTCGACTATGTTGTGAACGTTCGAAGCAAACTTAGAGATATTTTGAACGAATTTGACACCGTTTACTCTGACACGCAAGACTTTAACACCATGGTAAACCTTGCCATAAACTACGAGCAAATTGCCACGCTTGCGAACTACAATTTGAAAGCGGAACTGTATCTACATTTATCAGACAGCATTCCGAACATCGCAACCCGCTTAGGCTTTGAAAATCAAGAAGTGCAAGAGATAAGGCAAGCAATCATAAGAAATAACTACATCATAAACGAGGAGAGGTTGTATTACACCACCTATTCTTCGCCGATGAACTTTAACGAGGCAACCGGCAGCGTCAACGCCTATGATTTTGCCTACTACCTCATCGCCATAATCGGCTTTATTATGGTGTTTATCGGCATTTTCTTTGTCTACAAACTCTTCGGGCGCGACCGCAAAAAGGGCAAGGTCGATGTGGTGCTCACGCAAGACGCCTCCTTCAACGCTGTGTTCGCCGGCAAGTTTTTGGCAGTCTTTTTCGCCACCTTTACCCTACTTTTAATCGTTTCAATATTGATTATTCTCACAAGTTTCCTAATTTATGGTGCGTCATTCACGCCGGTGCTTGCGGTGTTTAACTTGTCGAGCGCATATGTTGTCAGCCCAATCGTCTACCTCCTCTTCAAAGTTCTCTGCATCGAGTTTGAGGTGATGTTCTTCGCACTCGTCACCATGCTCCTTATGAACGTTTCGAGGAAATTCGACCTCATGTTCGGCGTGTCGCTTGGTATATACGCCGTGTCCTTTGTTATGAACATCTTTTTAAGTGGATTTTTAGTGTATGCCCTTCTTCCATTCGCGCACACCAACCTATTCTCTTATTTCGGCGGAGCCAACTCGTCGTTCGGCTTTTTGAATACCGTTTTCATCTCGGGCGGAAATTTCTTCATCTCGCTCTCTTACATTTTGGTGCTAATGCTAGGGCTATACTTCTTCACTAACCAACTCTTTAAGCGCAACTAAAAGCATACGTTTTTTGTAGCGGACAAAGTGGCTTATTGAAAAAAACAATTTACCCTATACCCACCACAAAACTGCCCTCGCTTTTCAGTGAAAATAATTGAAATAAAGCACTTTTCTTTTTCGCTAAGAAAAAAATTTTAAATAATAACGCCGTTTTTTAAAATCACCTCCTCAAAAAAATACTTAAAAACCTTTAAATTTTATGGCGTTTTGCTTGCCTTATGCAAACATTTTTTATATAATGTAAGTGTACAAATAGAGAGGAAATATGAAATATAAAATTGTAACTGAGGCATCCGTTGATATGCCAGCAGACTTCGCGAAAGAGAACGACATCACCATTCTTCCAATCGAGGTCAACTTCAATGGCGAACTCTATCCAGAGGGCTTGCCGAACGACGAATTTTACGAAAAAATGAAATCAACGGGCATTATCCCAAAAACCAGCCAGCCAAATCAATTCAAGTTTGAAAACGCGCTGTCGCCTTACTGCAATAAGGAAGATTGGTTTGTTTTGACCATTGTCATTTCGTCTAACCTTGCCGGCACAATCGCTCAGGCGAAAAATGCCGTTGAGGCGCTCGGCATGAAGAATGTGTATATTTGCGACTCGGAAGTTACCACTTTCGCGGAGGGCGCGCTCATTATAGAGATTATGAAATTTATTAAAGAACATAACCCTAGCCCGAAAGAGGTCATCGACGAACTTGAAAGGCTTAAGACCAAAATTAGGCTCATCGCCGTGGTCAGCGACCTAAAATATCTTAAACAAGGCGGAAGAATAAGTGGCGCAGTTGCCGCACTCGGCACCGTTTTGAACATGAAACCTATCATCACCCTCGAGGACGGCAGAGTTGTGAACAAGGCGAAAAAGCGCGGTGAGCAGGCAAATATGTACATAGTGGACGAGGTGGTGAAGAACCGCGATAAGGACTATCCTCTCTACTTTGGCTATTCCGCCGTTAAAAAGAATATCGAAAATTTTGTGGAAAAATATCAAGATAAACTCGGCGTGGACGCAAAAGACATCACTTACTACGGCATCGGTTGTGTGGTTGGCACGCACGTCGGCCCCGGCGTCTACGGCATGGTCTATTTCGCAAAATAGAAACAAATTCAAAGTATTTAAAATAATAAAAATTGTTGTGGTGAGGTTTGGCGAAAAGCTATAAAAATCTTTCCACTTTTTATTTTGTTTACAAAAATCCGCTAGGTTTACTAGTGGATTTTTGCTTCTTCAACATTAAATTATCTTTTCGGCGCTTTTTAGGTTCTCAAGCACTGCCACGTGCTGGCAAGAAACTTCGTACGCCGTCTTTTCTTCGATAAGCCCATTCTCTTGCGTTTTGGTGTAGTTGCGCGACTGAATTCTTCCACTGACTTCTAACTTTGTGCCGATTGGAAGATTGGATACAAAGCGCGCGTTGCGTCCCCAAAGAATGCAAGGAATGTAGTCGGAGCGATGATAATTGGTGGTGCGATTGACAGCGAGCAAGACATCGCAAATTTCCCTATCAAACGGCGTCTTGCGATAGACCGGTGCTTTACAAATGTAGCCGACGAGTTTGACGTCGTTGAGTTGCTCGTTTTCCTTCGAATACTCCACATCTTTGGCGAAAAAGTGGAGGATAAGTCGGTTTTTGTCGTTGATGTTTTTGTTGTGACTTCGATACTGCCCGCGCATGATGACCTTGTCGCCCACTTGAAGGCGCGAGGCATTTTCGGTGCGCTCGCTGACCGTTACAGGAATGACATCCACCGTCTTTGAAAGCCTTTCAACGGAAAGGTCAAAATCGTAAAATTTTTCGCCCTCAATTTGATGAGAGATAGTCGGCGCGCTTTTAACAGTACCCGCCAAAATTGCTGTGTTTGAAATTTCGTTTGTTTCCATTTTTGTTCTCCTTTAATTTGAGTGTTGCATAGGATTTTGCTTTGCGCCGAAAGTTTTGCCGATATGAAGTGTTATGCGCCATAATTTTGCATCTTTTTTAAAGTTACACTAACCTAAATTCGTGCTATTTCCTTTATTTAAGCCCTTGCCTCGCCGAAAATTTGCGTTACAACAAAACTACACACTGCTTTTGAGAATTGAGTACTTCCATAGTCACACTAGCCTAGCGCCTTTTGGGCAATTAAACCTAGATTTTGGCAATTAGTTTTGGTGTTGCACGCCGTTTCGGTCGACGGTGTAGTTATCCGCATACACGAGTTCGCCGATTGAGCCAATCTGATACCCCTTGTTCTTCAAAGTGGTTAAAATTAGCCGTAAGCCGTCCAGCACGTGGTCGCTGTTGTTGTGCATCAAAATGATAGAGCCGTTCTGCACCTTGCTTAGCACCCGGCTATTAATCTCCGACGCCGAAAGCCCCTTCCAATCGAGAGTGTCGACGTCCCATTGAATGGTCTTTAAGTTCATGCTCTCCGCCACTTCCAAAAGTTGGTTGTTGTAGGAGCCAAATGGCGCGCGGAAAAGAGTCACCTTTTTGCCCGTTACCGCCTCGATTTTGCTGACCGATGTGGAAAGTTCCTCACTGACGGATTCTATATCTAACTTCACCATGTCAGGGTGCGTGTTGGAATGCGTGCCAATCTCACAGCCCGCCTCGTCTATCTTTTTCACCATGTCGGTGAAGTCGTCCACCCAAAATCCCACCAAAAAGAAGGTGGCGTTCACGTCGAACTCGTCAAGTATCTCTAAAATCTCCTCCGTCTTATCCGCGCCCCAAGCCGCGTCGAAGGAAATAGCGACCTGTTTTTCGCTTGTGTCGACGCTGTAAATTGGCACCTTTCGCGGAGCGTACCCGAAGAAAACCTGCGCGCTTGTGGAGCCATTTATGGAAACCGCAAGTAGCACAACCACAACAAGTAGCGCGGCAAAGATTTTTAGGGACCTAGATTTGATAACACAAAAATGCATATGCAAACCTCGCTTTTATTTTATAATTTTTAAAGGTTTCGAACGAAAAGAAAAATTACTAAATATGTTAATCTTTAACTACTTTTGTCGAATTACAAAAGTAATATATTTTTAACGCCGCGCAATTAGAACATTTTAAAAAAACTTATTAAAAATGGCGCTTTAATTAAAAGCAAAAAAAAAGATGTTAATTAGAAGTTATTAACAATTTATCCTCCATTTAACACCTTTTTTATTTTTAGTCGATAAATGTGTAAACATCAAGCAATTTGTAATCCGCCTCTTTTGTTCCACTTGCCAAGCGGTCATTGCTGTTTTTCAACTTTTTCGCCTCGACCACCTTGAACTTTAAACCCTGGTCGATGACTGCTTTCTCGCTTCCGCCGACGTACATCACGCTCTTTCCGCCGGCGCTGAAGCCGATATATTTCACGCCCTTTCGGTGGCGCGCGCAAGTTGGAATTTGCACCGTCGATAGGCGTTTTGCGTAACCATTGTCCGTTATCACCATTACGCTGTCGAATAGGTTTTGCCCCGCCATGACAACATGGTCGCCCTCTTCAAGATTAACTCCGATAACTCCGCCCGAGATTCGCCCTTGAAGTGGCACTTCCGACGTGCTGAAATTGACGGTGTAGCCATGCGATGTGAACATCAGAATATTTTTCCCCTTCTCGCAAAGTTCGGCGCTCATCAGTTTATCATCGTCCGCCACTTTTAGCACTTGATAATAGGACTTTGTTATCACCGCGTCCTCATTCTTCATGCGCTTAACCATGCCCTTTTTCGTCATCATCAAAATCTCTTGACTCGAGACCGGAAGAATGCTCACCGGCGACTCCATAATGTCAACGCTCTTATCAATCTGTTTAAGCGTCACACCCTTATCGCGCCACTTACACTCGGCAATCTTATCCACTTGCGCCTTCACGCAATTGCCCTTTTCGGTGAGGATAAGCACGGTGTCGGTGGACTTAACCTTCAGTTTCTGCGTGATGACATCAAAGAGTGTGGAGCCGTCGCCGACCGTGCGCGTTGACTTCATGTAACTTGTCATATTGACCTTTTTAATTGTTTTCCCCGCGGAGAGAAGTAAGTAGTAGTCCTTTGCTGTAACCTCTTCTTCCTCCACCTTTTTAAGCACTATTTCGTCGCCCCTTGTTTCTTTACTTCGGCGCGGATTGTTGTACTTGCGCTTAATTTCCAAAATCTCCGTTTTAACCACTTCAAGTTGCAGTTTTTTGGAGTTTAATATCGCCTCGTACTGCTTAATTTTTTCCTTTAACTCCTTCAATTCCTGTTGAAGTTTGTTGACTTCCAAATTGACGAGCCTTGCAAGGCGCATATCAAGAATTGCTTGCGCTTGTTTTTCGCTCAACGCGAACTTTGCGCGAAGTCTAGTTTTCGCCTCGGTAGTGTTCGCCGAAGTTTTGATGATTTTAATCACCGCGTCGATGTTTTTAATGGCGATAAGTAGCCCTTCCACAATATGCGCGCGCTCCTTGGCGATGTCGAGGTCGTACTTTGTTCGGCGCACAATGACATCGCGCTGGAAGGCAGTGTAGTAGGCAATAATCTCCATAAGCCCCATAAGTTTTGGCTTTCCACCGGCAATCGCCACCATGTTTATCGCATACGAAAGTTGCATATTGGTGTTTTGATAGAGGTAGGCGAGAATTTTCTTGGCGTTCGCGTCCTTTTTAAGGCGTATGATAGCGCGCATACCCGACCTGTCGCTCTCGTCGCGTATTTCACTGATATCTTGAAGTTTGTCCTTGTTTTTCTCTTTAAGTTCGGCTATCTTTTGAAGCAAAAGCGACTTGTTCACCTGATACGGCAGTTCCGTTATCACCAAACTTTGCTTGTCGCCGTTCTGCTCAATGCCCACCTTGGCGCGAATGGTAATTTTGCCCTTGCCAGTTTCGTACGCGCTCCTCAGACCGTCACCTAAGATGAGTTCGCCACCGGTTGGAAAGTCCGGCCCCTTAATTATCTTCATCATCTCGTCAAGGGTGATGTTCGGCTTGTTGATGTACGCCACTACGCCGTCAATGACCTCGCCTAAATTGTGCGGAGGAATGTTGGTTGCCACGCCCACTGCAATTCCAGAGGCGCCGTTGACGAGAAGGTTCGGGAAGCGCCCCGGCAAAATGTCCGGCTCTTTCAAGGTGTCGTCAAAGTTCAAACTCCACCTCACCGTGTCTTTTTCAAGGTCGCGTAATAGTTCCAGCGCAAGCGGAGTCATTCTCGCCTCGGTGTATCTCATCGCCGCCGCGCTGTCACCGTCAATCGAGCCAAAGTTGCCGTGCCCGTCCACAAGCGGTGCGCGCAAAACAAAATCTTGCGACAAACGCACCATGGCGTCATACACCGACGAGTCGCCGTGCGGGTGATATTTACCCATGCAATCACCGACAATTCTCGCCGACTTTCTGTAAGGCTTGTCCGGCGTTAGCCCAAGTTCCATCATGGAATATAGAATGCGCCTCTGCACCGGTTTAAGTCCGTCCTCCACTCTTGGAAGCGCCCTATCCATAACCACGTGCTCGGTGTAAGGTATCATTGAATCATGTAGCACATCGCTAAGATTCTTTGTGATTATTCCGTTTCCGCCGTCTCCATAAAAACTCTTATCTTCCATAACTCGCTCTCTCTTTTCCACCTTTTTTAAACTTTCTTCATATCTTTCATGAAGCGCTATCGCCTCATCGGATATCTCCTCAACTTGCTCCTCGCCTTCCTCGAAATAATATTCGTCTTGGCTAATTTCTAAATTTCTGTCTAACTCATTTTCAAGGCTAGCCTCTCTTTCGCCGTCCTCAAATTTTTCCGTTTTTAGTTTTCCTTCCTCGCTTGAAAGATTTTGCAAATTTCCACTTGCTATGTAATCTTCTTCCTTAAGATTTTCCTCTATAGCCGTGTTTGCCTTGTTTTCATTTTGATTATCATTCAAATTTTCTTGCGAGGTGTCGGGCGCAGAGTTTTTCTTAATTTCCACGCGATTAAGCACTCTATTAATTTTCTCGCGCTTGTCTAAATTTTCTAAATAAATTTTTTCATCCTTTACCTCGTCGCCGGTTTCTTGCGACAAAGGCGGTTTAGTAGCCTCTTTGCCGTCCTCTTGGTTTAAAGGTGGTTTTTCAATATCGTTATTCTTCTTACTATCTTCCACCTTAATCGACCAAATATCCATTTGACCGTCCAAAACGATAGGCGCAGGTTCTTCCTCCTCCTTTTCCTCCTCGGGAAGCAGAAGTTCGTCGTAGCACATCTGTCCGTCTATTGGCTTATTAAGTTCCTCCTCGTTCTTCCTATCGTCCATTTTTCCTCATCAAATTTTGCTGTAGTCTTTCATGAAGGTGTCTTCTCTATCGAAGTTGGCGTGCTCGTTGATGTACGCCTTTCTGTCCTCAATCGCGTCGCCCATAAGGGTGGTGATAAGTTTCTCTGCCTCTGTCGCGTCCTCAATTGTCACTTGAATAAGTGTGCGCTTTTCGGGGTCCATAGTCGTTTCCCAAAGTTGTTCTGGGTTCATCTCGCCAAGACCTTTGTACCTTTGAATCATATATCCCTTACCCGCCGCCTTAACCGCTTCCGGAAGTTCGGCGTCGCTGTAAACATATTTTTCATAGTCCTTTTTATACACCTTATATAGCGGTGGCAAGCCGATGTACACATGACCGTCGGTGATAAGTGGACGCATATACCTAAAGAAGAAGGTGAGAAGTATCGCCCTTATGTGCGCGCCGTCTTGGTCGGCATCGGAGAGAATGATGACCTTGTTGTATTTTAAACTTGAAAGGTCAAAATCCTCGCCAAAACCGGTGTCGAGCGCTGAGATTATCGTCCTAATTTCCTCGTTAGCAAGCACTTGGTCCACCCTCTTTTTCTCGGCGTTCAAAGGTTTACCGCGAAGAGGCAAAATTGCTTGAAAGGACCTATCGCGCCCTTGCTTTGCCGAGCCACCTGCCGAGTCGCCCTCCACGATGAAGAGTTCGTTCTTCTCTCTATTTCGCGACGAACACGAGGCAAGTTTGCCCACAAGGTTAAAGTTTTCGGCATTTGCTTTGGCGCGGGTGAGTTCCTTTGCCTTTTTGGCGGCAAGCCTAACCTTTGCCGCTTGTTTTGCCTTGTTTATAATAATTTCCGCGATTGGCGCGTTCTTTTTGTCATCTAAAATCCTCGTCAGTTCTCGCAAAGTCAAACTTTCCACCTCGGTCTTAGCCTCGATGTTGCCAAGTTTGGTCTTTGTCTGCCCCTCAAACTGCACATTGTTCATTTTAACATTGATAATGGAAGTTAATCCCTCGCGGAAGTCCTCACCGAGAAGGTTAAGTTCCTTATCCTTTAAAAAGCCGTTGTTTCGCGCATAGTCGTTAAACACCTTGGTGAACGCCGACTTAAAGCCGGTTTCGTGCATACCGCCTTCGGTTGTTGGAATGTTATTGACGAAAGAAAAGGTGTTTTCGGTGTAGGAGTCGGTGTAAATTATGCTGACCTCCAACTGCAAAATCTTGCTTTCGGCGCTGAAATAGATAGGTTCTTTAAAAAGCGTGCTTTTTCCTTCCACAAGGTAGAGCGCAAAGTCGGATATTCCGCCCTCATAGTGAAATTTATAGTCCTCGCCGGTCAGTTTATCGTAAACCTCAATCTTCAAGCCCTTATTTAAGAAGGCAAGCTCGCGTGAACGCCTAACAATAGCCTCGCAACTAAACTTCTGCTCACCAAACACGCGAGAGTCCGGCAAAAAGGTCACCGAGGTGCCGGTTTCCTTGCTCTGCCCAATCTCTTTCAAAGGCGCAACAGGCACACCGCTGTGAATTTTGCCATTTTCGTCCTCATAGGAATGAAATTCCATAAAGTACTTTTTGCCGTTTTTCGAGACGGTCACCTTGCACCACCTTGAAAGTGCATTCGTCACCGACGCGCCCACACCGTGAAGTCCGCCGGAAAATTTGTAGTTTTCATTATTGAACTTTCCGCCGGCGTGCAAAGTGGTGTACACAACTTCCACACCGCTCTTTTTAAGCGTTGGATGCATATCAACAGGGATACCGCGCCCGTTATCGCTTACGGTGGCACTGCCGTCCTCGTTCAAAGTGATTTTTATGGTGTCGCCATAGCCGTTGCTAATTTCGTCAATGGCGTTATCCACAATTTCCCAAAGGATATGATGAAAACCGCGCGCACTTGTGGTGCCTATGTACATTCCCGGACGCAAGCGAACGGCATCTAGCCCCTCTAGCACCACGATATCTTTTGACTCATACTTCTTCTCTGCCATAATAAAACTCCATTTAATTTTTCTTGCGCTGTGAAAAAACGCGCACTTTCGACAACAGAATAACAATGCAACAATAAAAGATTGCACATCTCTTTTTAAATTATATCACAAAAAGGAAAAAATAAAAAAATGATTTTGGATATTTTTTGCAAATAAATAATTTTAACTTACCTATATATGTCTGAAAAATGGTAAAACTCGATAATAATTATCAATATTTTTGCATATTTATTCATATTATTTTATCTTTTCAAACAATCGAGATTTATCAAAACTTGATAAAATTTTTGTTTAGATTAGATGAAATTTTATAACAATTTTAAGAGCCTTATTCATAAAAATTACTATAAGAAACAAACTAATTTAGAGGTTATATGAAAAAAATTGTTTTAACCGGCGGAGGTACGGCTGGGCATGTCTATCCTGCGCTCGCGCTCATTGACGAACTGAAAGAGTATGAAATTCACTACTTTGGCAGTGACGGCATGGAAAAAGAAATTCTAAAAAAGTATCCGGGGATTATCTATCATCAAATTCCTGTTGTTAAACTTGAACGAAAACTCACTTTAAGAAATTTACTTTTGCCTTTCAAACTTTGCGCCTCCATAAAGGCAACTAAAAAAGAACTAAAAAAGGTTCAGCCAAACATCGTCTTTTCGAAAGGCGGGTTCGTTTCGGTGCCGGTTGCAATATCCGCTCAGCGCCTACATATTCCACTTGTCAGCCATGAAAGCGATTTAAGTTTTGGGCTGGCAAACAAGGTGATTTTAAAATATTGCGACTGTATGTGCACCACCTTTCCCGAAACCGCCAAAAGGAAGAAATGCATTCACACGGGGCAACCAATTCGCCCAAAAATTTTGGAGGGCGACAAAAATAAAATTAAGATTGAAAGCGTCAAGCCCTATCTTTTGGTACTTGGTGGAAGCAGTGGTGCGAGGTTCTTAAATGAGATGGTCTACCAAAATATCGACGACCTAACAAAACATTTTTGCGTTTTACATATCTATGGAAAAAGTGGCAAAGAAATTACTCATCAAAACTACTTTGGCGTGCCATACACCGACCATATTGAGGATTTTTACGCGCGCGCCGATGTGGTGCTCTCGCGGGCTGGAAGTGGAGTGATAAACGAAATTAAACTTTTAAATTTACCCATGCTTTTAATTCCGCTTTCCAAAAAAATTTCGCGCGGTGACCAAATAGAAAACGCCAAATATTTTCAAGAAAAAGGTTACGCCATATACCTTGAAGAGGAAGAGGCAAGTTATGAAAAAATAAAAGAAAATTTAGAAAATTTGATAAAAAACAATAAAAAAACGGTAAAAAATTTGAAAAAAAGTGAAAAAATCGAAGCAAATGCCAAAATTTTAGATTTAATTAAAAAATATGAGAAGTGATAATCTCATATTTTATTTTACCAAAAATCAAATTAAACGTAGTTGTTTATTAAAATATTTTGCCATAAATTATTTTAATCATCTTAAAATTCTAGCAAGGTTTGGCACGCCGTACCCTTCACTATTCGCGTCAAAACCAATTGTTTGGCAACCTCGAAGAAGACGGAATTTTGCCTCATTCGGTTTGAGACGAGGAAATCTCTCAAACATCAAACAGACAACGCCGGCTATCATTGGAGTTGCCACGCTTGTTCCACTAAGTTTGGTGTAAAACTCTTTTTTGCCACACGAGATTATATCCACGCTTGGCGCCACAACGTCCGGCTTATAATGCCTAAGCGCCGGCCCGCGCGAAGAAAAAGTTGCCATTTCAAAGAAGTCCTTATTGAAGGAGTTTTCGTCAAAGCGATTGTCATCAAAACCGCCAACAGTTATGATCTCAGGACTTATACCCGGCGACTTTATCGTGCTTTCGTTGGGTCCACTGTTCCCCGCCGCTGCCACCACAACCACGCCGTCGCGCCACAGTGCATTTGCGCCTTGCATGATTGGGTCGTTATAGCCAATCGGTTCACTGCCAAAACTCATGCAGACCACCTTGATGTTAAACTTTTCGTGATTATCATACACCCACTCCATGGCGTCCAAAATCTTGTTCGCCGTCGCCTCGCCCGTTTCGCCAAGCGCCTTTAAGGCATAGATATTTGACTTTGGCGCAATGCCGGAGTATTTGAAATTGGAAAGGTATCCACCGCCAGAACAAACACCGCTCACAAATGTGCCATGTCCGTTATCGTCATAAAAACTTTTGCGGTTATTAACAAAATCTTTAAAAAATTTTATACGATTTTCTGTCAACATAAAGTCGCCGTGCGGGCTTATTCCGGTGTCGATAAACGCTACCCCTACTCCCTTGCCCGTAAGGTTAAATTCGCGCGTTTTCAAAATCTCTTTTGAAACTTTCATTTGAAGACTGGCAGTTGTAAGCGAGGAAATATATTCCACCATATCCGTTTTTGCCAACGAAAAAACATCGCCTCGTGGCACTTTGCAGTAAAAGGCTTTTATGAATAAATATTCATTTTCAATATGTATATTTTTGCTTGCAAGGTATTTTTTTAGGCGCGCCGGGTTGTTGTAATAGATAAAGCAATCCACCTTATTATCGCTTGCAAGGCAAGAAATGAGGTCAAAAAGTCTTTTGTCAATTTTTTCCATCTATCTCATCAATTGTCCTTATCATATTTTCGTAGGTTTCGTTTGGCAAATACATTCTTATGGCGTTAAGTGAAGACAAAAGCGCGTCTTTGTTAAACTCGCCAGAACGTTTTTGGCGATCCACTTCGCTTTTCAGCCTGTTATACAAATCGTCCTGCGATAAATCTTTAAGTTCGTCGTAACTTTTACTTAAATTTTCTTTTATATCTTCGCCGGGTTCCTTCTTAAAGTCACTTTTTGCAAACTCGCTAAGTTTCATAGCACCTCTCATAATAACAATATATGTTGAGATTTTTAATTTTTACACAATTTCTAAATTATCTTACATATAAATTATATATGGATAATTTTAGTTATTACCCTGACGACATCATCATGAAGGACGGCAAGGTGACCGAGCAAAAACAAGAACAAAACAGCGCGCCACAGAATAACGGTAAGATGTTTGGCGACCTTTTTTCGAACAAAAGCATCGCCGAGATTCTGCCACTACTACTCGGCAAGGCAAATTTTAATAAAAACGATATGCTGGCGCAACTCTCTGGGCTAAACCAAAACGAAATGATAGCGCAACTTTTAACGAATAACAAAAAAGAGGAAAAGAAAAAAAATATGACTCCTCAAACCTACCTTGACGAGCCATAGCATATTATTTTGCGAAAAAGATAATGCTTCGCATTTTAATAGCAACTAATTATTTCAAATAACTAGAACAAATTTTAATCGTCAACGATACAGCCGTTTTCGAAAAAGACCTTTCTTTTGCATATTTTGTCAGCAATTTCCGGCCTAGTGGTGGCGAGAATCAAGGTGGTGTTCGGCGTTTTTAGGCGCTTAATCATGCTTAAAATTGCGTCTTTGTACGCCTCCGAAATTTCGTCGAAGATGTTATCCACGAGTAGTAAATCGATAGGTCTAAATGACAATCTGATAAGCGAAAGAATGTATTTATCTTCAATTCGAATATTCTTCAACTTGACATCGCGGAGCCTCTCAATGGAAAATTCGATGATGGCGTTGTTTATCATCTTTTCCACCTCGGCTTCCTTTATTCCCTTCTTTAAAAGGATATATTTGAAATTTTCATAGACCGTTTTGTTTTCCAAAAACACCGGGCAGTACGGCACATACCCCACACTTACGTCGGTTTTAAAATCTATCTTTTTAAGCGGAATTTTGTTGATGTAAATTTCGCCACTGTCATATTTTTCAAGTTTCGCTATCACCCTTAAAAGGCTGGTCTTTCCGCTATTCTGCTCACCCACAAGCGCCACACTTTCGCCGACAGCAACATCAAGGTTGATGTTCTCCAGCGCATAATACTCTTTTGTGTATTTTAAAAACAAATTTTTTATTGATAACATAACTTCCTCCACTCGCCTTAAAGAGCGAAACTGTACGCCTCTTGCATAGCCATTTTGCGATGTAAATATTATGCAAAGTGGCAACAAACAACCACACTTTTTGCGATTTCACATAGGTCAAATATATGATACAATAAAAAAAGAAAAAAGGAAAGCAAAATTTAAAACTTTCCAATTTATGTTATAATTGCTGCTCGCTAGCCTTCGCTTTAATCTCTAATTCGTTTGAAACACACTCTGTGGAGGTTAAGATGAATCCCGTTTTGTCGTCGTTTTCAACCGAACTACCCACAACCACCCTGAAAGTTAATGTGGCGTTTTGTTCGGTGGCGAAAAGATAGGTCAAATTGTCTTTTTCGCTATACTTTTCGTAGGTCTCTTTGCCACTCATACCATTGGCATTTGCTTGCAAAATAGTCAAGTTGTACCACTCGTCAGCCGTTTCAAAGGTCAACTCTTGCTTTTCGTCGCCCTCCTTTCCAAACAAAATTTTCAAGTTCTCAACCGACGACTTTATTTGCAAATCAACATACTTATCCTCCACGCGCGAATCGTCATCAAGCACAACCTTAACAGCATAATTTGTGCTCAAGCCTTGCGTGGCATCGCTGATATACGCGCACATTAACCCCTGCGTGTCGCACCCAGCAACAAACACCATGATTAGCCCTATTAAACATACAAAAAACTTCTTCATGCCATTATTATTGGCAAAAATATTAAAAATTACACGCAAAAATTCTTTAATAAATGACTTTCAAGGTATATATTTAATTTTTGCCGACAAATCTTATTGCTAAAAATTAAAAATTCAACTCACCACAACGGTGAAGGTTTGCTCATAGGAAGGTGTGGTGATTTTGAGGGTGTAAAGTCCCGCCTTTTCCGCTGTCAGACGATAGATGCCGGTGGTTATCTTTTGAACAGTCAACCCGTCAGTAGCGCTTACCTTCCGAGAAATTTCCTCGCT
>CALVNE010000007.1 GCA_944349515.1 uncultured Clostridia bacterium
CAAGGTAGCGGTATCGGAAGGTGCCGCTGGATCACCTCCTTTTAAAGAGAATGGTCGATGAGGAGAGCAATCTCCAATAGAAAAAGGTTAACGATAACTTAAATTCAACTATTTAATTGATAAAAAAGAGAGTAGGATAACTTCTATCCTACTCTTTTTTTTGCGCAAAATTTAATAATTTTAATATTTTTTATGCAATTTATTTTGTAAATTCTACGATTTTAGTTATAATAAAATTGTATAAAATTAATTTTTGGTTAAAATTGGCGTTTTTAACGTTGATTTAAGGGGTGGATAGATGAAAAAATTTCTATATTGCCTTTTGGCATTTCTAGTTATTGGTTCCGCTGCTGGTGGCGCCGTGCTTTTCAGTAACCTTCCGTACAGCGACAACCGGGGGGGGGATTTGACACCCCGCAAAACAGCATAACCGCCTCAGCGCCCGAAAACACCGACCTTTGGACGAACGGACACTACGCCGACGCCTTCGCGGGAGGCAGTGGCACAAGCACCGACCCCTACCAAATCGCCACCGCCGAACAACTCGCCCGCCTCGCGTATTTGATAAATGATTCAACAACAAACGCCGACTACAACACCCTCTACTATGTTCAAACCGCGAACATAGATTTATCTTTATACTACTGGGACGCGATTGGAACCTACACAAGTAGTTCCAATTATTCGGCATTTGCCGGTCATTATGACGGCGGCGGGTTTGATATTTCGGGGATATATACTATTTCCACAGAAAATTATCAAGGTTTGTTTGGGTATGTTAGAGGCACAAGTTCCAGTTTGCGTGCCGAGATTTTTGGAGTTAGAATAACCGATTCTTCTATTGGAGGCGATAGCGAGGTTGGAGCGATAGTAGCTTCTGCTACTTATACTAACATATATAAATGCCAAAATCATAGTGAGGTTTTTGCAGTAAATAGTTCCGCTTGGCAATATGCAGGTGGAATTGCTGGAATTCTAAGTGAAGGATCGATTATTTATGAGAGTTATAATTTAGGCAATGTTAAATCCTCTACAGAAGTTCAAAATTGCCAAGTTGGTGGAATAGTAGGAATAGCTTATGATTCAACTTATATTTATCGTTGTTTTAATTTGGGGACAATTATAGGTACTGGAAGTTCAAGCTGCCGAGTTGGTGGAATAGTAGGATGTGCATATGAAACTAAGTGTGTAAATTGCTATAACGCTGGAACTGTGAGTTCGGAGCAATATGCCAATGGGATAGCGGGATTTGCGGTAGGATCGGATACTTCTATTTCAAGGTGCTTTAATATCGGCAATGGAGGAATAACGTCTACTTCTTTTAATATGAGCATTGTCAATTGTTTTTATTTGTATAATAGCACGCAAATTCGTGCGCATACCTCAAGGTCAGAGACTTGGAGTGCGTCTATAGAGGATGCAAAACAATTAAGTTGGTATTCAGATAGTAGGTGGAATGCGTCATCTCCTTGGAACTTTGATATAACGTGGACGTTTATTGAAGGTGTGAATGGTGGTTATCCTGTTTTAAGGTCTATTCATGCACCAGAAACATTATTATCATGGACGGACGGATTTTATGCTGATTCGTTTGCCGATGGTGATGGGGCCGAGGATAATCCATATTTAATTTCTTCGGCAGAAGAATTAGCAAGATTGGCATATTTAATCAATAACCCTAACACAAATGATAGTTATAAAGATTTATATTATAAACAAACCCAAAACATAGATGTTTCTGGTTATTGGTGGAACGCGATTGGAGAATACGATACCACTATCAGCAGTGCTTCCTATGAATTTTCAGGTAATTATGATGGAGGAGGTTACACGGTCTCTGGTATACGGACGTATACCAACGAGAGTTATCAAGGCCTATTTGGGTATGTTAGAGGCGTAAGTTCAAGTAACTATGCTGAAATTCACGATGTGGGT
Organism: uncultured Clostridia bacterium; assembly: GCA_944349515.1. Lineage (GTDB taxonomy): Bacteria > Bacillota > Clostridia > Christensenellales > UBA1242 > Caccovivens. The sequence continues at coordinate 1,936 of CALVNE010000007.1, forward strand.
GTTGTTGATTCTGAAATAATTGGTGGCAGTTTTACTGCTGCTATCGTAGGATATGCACATTACGCTAATATTTACAATTGCTATAATACATGCGAGGTGCATGGTGGTGCTGGAGTTGTGGGGAATGGTATTTATATGAACATTTATAATTGTTATAATACCGGCAATATTTTCGGGAGAAGTGGTATTGCTGGTGGGGGTGGAAATAATAGTACAGTTTTCAATTGCTATAATACAGGGAATATCACTGCAACGGGAGATTTTGTATCTGGAGTAGGGAATGCAGCTGTTTATTATTCCTTCAATACAGGCGATGTTATAGGCCCCTCAACAACTAGTATAACTTCTGGCTCAGCTGGTATATCTACTGTTGCCAGCGGTTCATCAGCTTCGGCATATTATTCTTTTAATAGTGGAAATGTTACTGGTGGTTATGGCGTTGCCGGTGTTACAAATGGGTCACCAGCATATAATTGTTACAATTTAGGTGATGTAAGCGGGACAGAGCTAGTTGGTGGTGTTGCAAAAAATTCGCGCGTGCATAATAGTTATAATTTAGGTAATGTTGATGGCGTTGAACAAGTTGGCGGTATTCATTGTGGTGCAAATATGAGTGATGGTGCAAGTGCCAATGTTTATAATTCGTTTAATATTGGCAATGTAAGTGGTACCAGTGATGTTGGGGGGCTTTGGGGAAGAGGATTGAATTCTTCTATTAAAGTTTATAATAGCTTTAATGCTGGAGATGTTAATGGTCAGGGGCCGGACCAACTTACTGGTTATGGAACACCGGTTGATTGCGATATTTTCAACGCGGAAGATGCTAAAAACGAAGATTGGTATAAAGGGGACAAATGGCACGCGGATTATGCATGGGACTTTGACTATATATGGGAAATTGATGGTGTTAGAAATAATGGCTATCCTTATTTGACATTATATATGTTTTATTATCCGAATTTTGAAGGAGAATATCAAACTGTAACAAATAAGTATATCGTAGGTGAGTGGCAACCTATTTATTTTGAACAAGAAGATTTGTTCGTTCGTGAGGGATATGATTTCATAGGCTGGAATACAGCACCAGATGGCAGCGGTATGGCCTTTGAGGCGGGTGTTGCTTATTCGGGTACATATCACGATACGCCATATGTTCCTCTCTATGCCCAATGGGAACCTAAAACATTTAAGATAACGTTGGATAAAAACGGCGGAACGGGTGGAGATGACGCAATTTGGCTTAAATACGGTGTGGGATACTATAACAATTCTAAATGCACTGGTGAAGCTATAACTATCGTAGAAAATCTGCCAAGTAAAAATGCATACTCATTTTTAGGCTATTTTCCTAACCTTATTTCAGAATATATGCTAATTGACGATGTTGGCAATATATTGGCTAGCAATTCAGCATTTTTGCAAGATACAACCTTGTACGCGCAGTGGGAGGCGAACAACCCGGCGTACTATGACGCTGAGGGTGGATATTGGTATGTCGAAAATGGCATGATGCCACAAGAGAAGGTGACAGACAGCACGCTTATATCGAATATCAACTCCTCTTCCACCATTGGCTCAACATACTACTTTGCCGGATTATCTTTGCAGTCAAAGGTGTGTGACGAAAAGGAATATTGTCAGTATAACGGCAATTGGTATGAGGTCATACCGATAAAGTGGCGTCTTGTCTACTCGTCAAGTCAAACATCAGGCTACGGCACGGAAACAGCTACGCTTGCCGTTATGGCAGAGATAGTCTATGCCGATGCCTTTTCAGAGAACTACATAGGGGCGAACGCTGGTTATTCTTCTGAAAGCGTAACCGAATTTAAGAAAAATCAAATAGACGAAACATTCTTAGTAACCGAAACTAAAAGTATGTTGACCTTTGGCTCCACCACCATAAACGGCACGCCGACAAGTGTGTCATCAAATATCTTTGTTGCGTCAACAGATGACTTATCGTCGTTCACAACAAGCGCCAACGGAACAGAAAAGCGTGGCAGTGTTAAATTCTCTGATCTGGTGAAAGACTATCTGCAAGCGAACGGGAAAAACGCCTTTTACTACACACGCGACCTAGGAACAAACTACAACAATATCTTCTGCCTAAACTCGAACGGCGATGGGGTGCAGTATAAGGCAAACAACATATTTGGCGTGCAGTTTGTGATTAAAGTATCGGAATATGCGTGTGTAGGTTAGGACAGACACCAACTGCGCTTAACGCGGACACGGAAAAGCAAGTTTTCCTAACCGCTACTCCGTTGGTTTCTCCGCCTAGTCCTCTTCCCTGTAGGTGATTTTCGATTTGTGCGCACCGGGCAAAGCGCTCGCAAAATCGAAAATTGATTTAGAGGACGTAGGTAGGGCGTTGCGGGTGCAGGTGACAAGGTCACCTTTCGAGTGAAGGAACGCTATCGCGTTCAGTGAAGGGAAATCTTTGATTTCCAGTGAAGGCGAATTAATATGGGGACCCCGAAAATGCGTGTCATTTTTGGGGATAAGGAGCAAACAAGCGAATGGTAAGGCTTTTGGCGCAAGACAAAAGTTGAAATGAAGCGCCGTTTGCGACGCCGCAGTGAAGGAAAGGCAACAAATGCAAGCATTTGAGTGAAGGGAAGTCTTTCGACTTCCAGTGAAGGCGAGGCGCCGCCTCACAGTGAAGGAACGCTGTCGCGTTCAGTGTAGGCGAACCGTTGGTTCGCAGTTGTGGAAAATTTTTAGAGTAGCAAAACCGCAAAACCCTACAAAATCGAAAATAGATTTAGAGAGGACGAGAGTGTGGTGTCGGGTCGCCAAGCGAATTAAACAAGCAAGTTCCAAATTTTTGTTGGGGCTTGTTTTTTTTAGCGCTTACTGCGAAAAGGGCTATTTCGAGATATTTTTAACATAAAAAATTGTTATTTAATATAATTTTATAGGTTGAAAGACCAATTACAAGGGAGAAAATGTATGAATTGTAATAGATGTAATGACAGGTGTCGACCAGTTTTAATTTACTCAGTTAATAACGGCGTGCCTGCCATTCGCACAGTAGTTGGCGCAACTGGGGCAACCGGGGTAACGGGCGCAACAGGCGCTACCGGTCCAACCGGTCCGCAAGGTATTCCCGGTGCCGGCGCAGTTCTGATTGGAGCAACTGTTACAAGCACTCCGGGAACAAATGCCAGCGTTTCCGCGCGCACTGTTGGTGAGTTTACCGAACTTACTTTCACCATTCCTCGTGGCGCCACCGGACCAACAGGGGCTAATGGCGCAACAGGGGCTACGGGAGCCACTGGTCCAACCGGTCCGACTGGTGCAACTGGTCCTACAGGGCCGACCGGGGCTTCTGGAACCGGAGCAACTGGCCCGACTGGTCCAACCGGTCCGACTGGTGCAACTGGTCCAACAGGGCCGACCGGGGCTTCTGGAACCGGAGCAACTGGCCCGACTGGTCCAACCGGTGCCACTGGTGCGACTGGTGCAACAGGACCTACGGGAGCATCTGGCACGGGCGCTACAGGACCAACTGGTCCTACGGGAGCAAGCATAACCGGTCCCACGGGTCCAACGGGACCTACCGGAGCGACAGGACCGACTGGTCCAACAGGGCCGACGGGCGGTGTGACCACTGTGACAGTTGGAACGACAACAACAGGAGATGCTGGCACTGACGCAAGCGTGTCTGGGGTTACTGGAACGGATTTGCTGACATTAAACTTCACCATTCCTCGTGGAGATACCGGCGCAACAGGTGACACGGGCGCAACTGGTCCTACCGGCGAAACCGGTCCAACGGGAGCAACAGGTGCAAGCGTAACGGGGGCAACTGGTCCAACGGGTGCCACGGGCCCTACCGGCGAAACGGGACCAACCGGTCCGACAGGAGCAACTGGCGGTGGAATTGCTGCGTATGGCGGACTATACAATAACGCCACGCAGACGCCGACACTCACCACAGCCAACACCTTTGTTCCGCTTGAACTTAACACTGCTTTGCCACTTTTAAATACTGCGGATGCCACAAATGCAATTACTGTTGACGAGGCTGGCACATATGAGATATTCTATAATATCGACTTAACAGCAACAGCCGAACTCACTTTTAGTGCTGAGGCAAGACAGAACACAACTGCAATCACGCCAACTGTAACCACAGTGACGGCAACCGTGACAACAACAGGTGGTGGCACATTCAATGCAACACTCACAACAAGTGCAATCGTAGACCTCAGTGCAAGTGATAGTATTGACCTAGCGCTTACAACCACTGGCACGCCATCTGGCACAACCACTGTGCAGGCGAACGGCAGTTGCATTTTAACAGTGAAAAGGCTCGACGCCTAATTAAATTAAACAAAAAAGAGGTTTTAAGTAAAGCCTCTTTTTTATGTATTTTAATATTAAATAATCCAATATGAATGGATTTTGAAAGTGAGTATAGACAAAAGAAAAATTATATGCTATAATAAAGCTATGAAAACGAAAAAAGAATTATTAGAAGATGGAATTTTAAAAGAGCATAACATTCCAACCTATCAACAGGCAATTTCACTTTTTGAAAGCGGTGAGAATAGGGTTGGTATTGTGCAGGCTACGGGAACAGGAAAGAGTTATCTTATCCTTCAATTTCTCAATGACTATGTGGCAAAAACGAATAAAAGGGCAATTGTTTTAGAGCCACTTTATGGCATCGTCAAACAATTTAAAGACTTGCTCACGAAAGCGACTTTCGATAAGGGCATGATTTTTGAGGACATCCTTGTCACACACTATGACCAGTTAAAAACACTTTCCGAAGATGAGTTGAGGCTTCTTGACTATGACTATATCATACTTGATGAATTTCACGGATTAGGCGCAGAAGGTAGAGGGCGTGTTGTGCAATCGCTTCTTAAAACAAATCCGAATGCCAAGATTTTGGGCGTGACTGCAACACCTATTCGCTACCTTGACAAAAAGCGAGATATGGGTGACGAACTTTTCGGCGACAACATCGTTCGCGGGATGAATGTTACCGAGGCTATCAGAAAAGGTGTTTTACCAACACCAGATTACGTTATGGCGGTCTATTCCTATGCTGACACTTTGAGCGTAATTGAAGATAAAATTAAGCGTGTGAAAGATAAAAAACAACGGGAACTTCTTGAAAAAGACTTTGAAAAAGCAAAAAAACAAGCGGAAAATGCTGAGAAATTAGACGAACTATTTGCAAGAAAGATAAATAAAACAAATGGCAAATTTATTGCATTTTGCCCTAACATTGAAAGGATGGAATCGCTCATCGGCGAGATTAAAGATGGACTTTTTGATAAGGTCAATAAGGATGTTGAGATATATAAAATCACCTACAGAAATGGAAGAGACAACGCTAATGAGATTATCAAAAAGTTTGAAGAAGATAAGTCGGACAAACTGAAAATCATGCTTGCAGTTGATATGTTCAACGAAGGCATACATGTCAAAGATGTTGATGGGTGTATGATGTTCAGGCCAACCATATCGCCGAGAATATACTTGCAACAATTAGGGCGCGTGCTTTCCGTTCGAGAAGATGAAAATTTTAAACCGCTTGTGTTTGACGTTGTCAACAACATTCAATGTCTAGATATGATTGCTGAGGCTTTTGATGCTGACCAAGATGGCAAGAATAAAGGCAAGAAAGGCGGTAAAAAAGGTGGCAAGAATGGTGGAGATGACCTTGAAGACATCTTTCCTTTTGAGATTGACGGAAACGACCTTGAACTCAACAAATTTTTGTGGACACTTGATAAATTCGTCTCCGAAAACACCAGAGATGTTAAAAAGTGGCTTTTATGCTCAAAACGCTATTATAACAAATTCGGTGATTTGAATGTGCCTGTAAGTTATGTTGAAGAAAAAACAGAATTGAAATTAGGGCAATGGATTTATTATTTAAAGAAAAATTATAAAGTCAATCCAGAAAGTGTAGATGAAGATGTTGTGAGATATTTAATGTCACTTGATGAAAATGTTTTTAATTATTCGCGCGAATATACTAATGAACAAAGAGATAAGATGATTATAGATAGTTTGATAGCACTAAATAATCAGTTTCCAAATGAAGAACCTCACTGGGTTTCTCAAAGAGATAAATCGCCTATAGATCCAAGTTTTAATTTGGGGTTGTATTTAGGATCAATTAGAAAATTAATAAAAAAAGGTAGTTATAGTAGTTATTCAAAAGAATTAATTAAAAAGATAAACAAAATAAATCCATATGCATTATTAGAAGAAAATGACGCCAATGATTTAAAGATTATAAATGGTTTAAAAGCATTAAACGCAATGTGTCCAAATGAAGAACCACATATTGTAGAGTATAAGGCAAAGTCGCCGATAGATTCAACTTTTCATTTAGGTGCATATTTAGGCAGAATGGTAAGTCAAGCAATAAAAAAAGGAGATTATAGCAGGTTTTCAAAAAAATTAATCGAAGAGGTAAATAGAATAAATCCATATGCATTGTTAGAAGCAAATGATGCAAATGATTTAAAAATTTTAAATGCGCTAAAAGCATTAAATGCAATGCATCCTAGCGAAGAACCTCGAACAATCAAACAATATGCAAAGTCACCGATAGATTCAACTTTTCCTTTAGGCGCATATTTAGGTAGAATAACACAGGCGATAAAAAAAGACGATTACAGCAGATATTCAAAAGAATTAATTGAAGAGATAAATAAAATTAATCCATATGCATTATTAGAAGCAAATGATGCAAATGATTTAAAAATCATAAATGCTTTAAAAGCGTTAAACGCGATGTATCCTAATGAAGAACCTCATATAGTTAAGGGGAATGATAAATCTCCTATAGATTCAAGTTTCAATTTGGGTTCGTATTTAGATAGTATTAAAAAGGCGATAAAAAAAGGCGATTATAGTAGATTTTCAAAAGAATTAATTGAAGAAATAAATAGTATAAATCCTAACGCTATGAAAGATGGAAGACAGCAGCGTAATAAAAAAAGAGAAGATAGAGATTAATCTATCTTCTTTTATATTTATTTTATTTTTTCCGTTATTTTCTATTTGTTACTTTTTCCATGCGTGCAGTAGAAATTCTTTGTTGCCGTCACCGCCAAGGATGGGTGAGGGGATGATTGGGGAAAGGGTAAAGCCAACAGAGGTGAAGGCAAAGGAGATGTCTTTCAAGATTTTTTCATGCATTTTTTCATCTTTCACAACGCCTTTGTGTTTTTTGGCGTACTCCTTTCCGCATTCAAATTGAGGCTTAACAAGGGCGATGATTTCGCTAAAGTCCTTTGAAAGTTTTTCGGCAAGTTTTGTAAGACTCACAAAGGAAACATCAATAACAGCCATGTCGGCGTCAAGAAAGTTAGATTTATCGAAAGTTAGATAATTTGTGTTTTCAAGGCTGATAACGCGCTTATCTTTTCTTAAACTTTCGGCGAGTTGGTCGGTGCCAGTGTCAATCGCATACACCTTTTTTGCGCCGTTTTTAAGGCAAACATCGGTAAATCCGCCAGTGGACGCACCGATGTCTACAATAACTTTGCCTTTTAAATCGACTTTAAACTCTTCAAGTGCCTTTTGCAGTTTAAATCCACCGCGCGACACAAATTCAAAGGGTAGAGCCTCAATTTGCGAGTTATCTTCAACAGCATATGCCGGCTTTGTGACAACTTTGCCGTTCACTTTGACGCGGGCGGAAATGATAGCCTCTTTCGCCTTTTCGCGTGAAGGATAATAGCCCTGTTCAAACAAAAAACTATCCAATCTTTTCATATTAAAATTTTAGCACACTTTGTTAAAATTACCAAATTTTTTACTCAATAAAAACACACGCTTATCGGCGTGAGTTTCTGTTACTTACTTTTGCGCATAAAAAATCACGGACATAAGCCGTGTTTTTATTACTTGTTCTTTGCTTCGTCTAAGAGTTTAGCAAAATGTGCTTTTTTGCGATCAGCGGAATTTTTGTGAATGACATTGTCACCAGCGGCGCTGTCAAGTTTCGAAACAAGAACGGAATAAAGTTTGGTAGCCTCGTCAACATTTGTGGAGAGCGCTTCCTTAAACTTTTTGATATATGTTTTAATTTCAGATTTGATAGAGTTATTCACAACTCGTCTTTCTTTTTCAAGTTCCACTCTTTTTTTTGCAGATTTGATATTTGCCATGTCTTTCTCCTTAAAATAATAACATAGTGATTATAACATATTAATTTATAAAAATCAACTTATTTTTTTAATTTTTTTTGACAATATTAAAAATATGATAGATTTATTGGACGAATGCGGAAAAGATTTGAAAAATTACGGCTATATAACCGAGGCGCTAGGGCGGTTTAAGGCGACTTGTTCTAAACTTTTTATCGACACCGACGAGAAAGCGAAGAAGTTAGGCTTTGAAAAAGGGCACTATTTTATCCTAAACGCGCCATTACTTTTAGGCTTAAAAGAAGAGCATTTTAAGTTTTTAAAGGCGGAAATTAAGGCGCGCATTAAAACGCTTTTAAAGGAAAATAAGATTAAGGTTAAAGAAAACATCCTTTTTGTTGGCATAGGCAACCCACAAATCGTGGCGGACAGTTTTGGCGATGCGGTGATACAAAAACTTGACATTTCTCCGTTTGAGTGCGACAATCACGTCTATAAAATTTCGCCAAACACCTTTTCCAACACCGGCATAAACGCCTACGAAATCACTAAACTTTTGGTGGAGGCGTTCGATATTAAGGCTGTGGTGCTGTTCGACTCGCTTGCCACAACAAGTTTGTTTCGGCTGGGCACTTCCATTCAGTTCAACGACGCGGGTCTAACTCCCGGCAGTGCGCTCAACAAATTCGGCATGGCGATAAATAGAGAAAGTCTCGGCGTGCCGTGTCTATCGGTTGGCGTGCCGCTTATGATTTCGGCGGGCGACATATCAAAAAACGCCTCAAAAGAATTTATCCTTGCCGAAAAAGATGTGGGCGAAAAAGTGGACTACCTCTCCGACCTCATCGCCGAAGTTTTCAATGAAATTTTGGACTGACAAAGATTTTGGTTTAATTCAGATTATGGACTGACTATGCAATTTGTGGTGTAGTATGTTGCATACTACACAATATATGGTGTGAGGTGACGCCTCGCCTTCACTGAATGTGCTAGCATTTCTTCACTGCGAATCTTTGATTCGCCTTCACTGTGAACCGCCAGTTCACTTTCACTCAAACGCTCCGCGTTTGCCGGTTTCGCCTTCACTGCGAGGCAGCGTTCCTTCACTGGAAGGCTTTCCCTTCACTTTCTATATGTACCACTTCGAATTATCCTTCTCGCGTTCTTTGAGCCAAGCGTCATGGTTGGCGATTGTAAACTTTTTGACCTTTTTCGGTGAGTCGTCCATGTTGAAGTGGGCGATGATTTTTATCTCGTTTTCCTCCTCTTTTAGTGGCATGGTTATCTTTTGTTTTGTCGACTTATCCTTCAACGTGCGGTAGTATTCGCCGTTTAGGTAGATGTCGTAGATGATGTGCCTTTTTGTGACAATGTTAAGTTCGCAGTTGTCGTTCACCTTTTTGCATTCAGCGTCGATATCGTTTAGCGCAACGAAATTTTCCGACACCTCGCTTGGCATATTGAGCGTGGAAAAGAGGGCGGTGGTGGTGTAGCGCTCCGGCGTTTCCGGGCTTGCCAGCATAATTCTGTGGTTTTCCTCTCTTTCCAGTAAATCTATCTTCGCCTCGGTGACAAGCGAAGGTCGTTCGAAGGTGGTTATACTTACGGGAGCGTTCTCGATAAATTTTTTCACCGCCTCGGTTGGTTCATTTCCGCCGTTGATATTTATAAGCGTATTATCCAAATTTCCGCACCAAACCCCAATGGCGTAGTCGGGCGTGTAGGAGATGTTGTAGGCGTCAAGATTGCCATTCTTTTTGCCAACCGTACCCGTCTTTGACGCGACCTCTGTTTTTGAGATTCCGCCAAGTTTTTTCGCCGTGCCAGATTTTGCCGTTTTCATTAAGATGTCGGTCATAAGGTAGGCGGAGTCCTTCCTTAACACCTCTTTTTCGCGCGGGGTGTGTTTATAGACGAGGTTGTTGTTTTTATCGAGAATATACGAAACAAATTTGGCTTCCGCGTAGTTACCAGCGTTTGCGAAGGTCGTGTAGGAATTTGTCAGCGTCTTTAAATTTTCGCCGTAGGTCATTCCGCCGAGGGCGAGCGCGTAACTATCGTCCTTCTCGTCGAAGGTGAAACCCATGCGCTCGGCGTACATCTTGCCGGTGTCTATGCCGATGTAGCTTAAAACCTTGATTGCCACCGTGTTGACGGAGTTTTTGACGGCGTCGGTAACGGAGATGTAGCCACTATACTTTCCGTTGACGTTTTGTGGTGAGTAGGAGCCAATTGTGATTTTCTCATCGTTGACTTCGGTTGACGGTGTAATGGCATTCTCGTTAAGAGCGGGCGCGTACACCAAAACCGGCTTTATGCATGAACCCACCTGCCGACGAGCGTCCAAAATTTTGTAGGCGCTGTTTCCAATATAGGCGCTGACGCCGTGCGAAAAGTTATCAATGACGATGCCGGCGTAATTGTTGTCTTGAAAGTTGGTGGAGGACAATGCTTCTTCAAGAGCGGTTTGCCTTTCGTCATTTTGGTAGGTGTGAATTTTGTATCCGCCGATGGCAATCTGTTTTGCCGGCAAGTTTAAAATCTTCATAGCCTCGTCAATGCTTGCTTGCGAATAGGAGTTGAGTTTATTTTCCGCTTCTTTGTTTATGTCAAGTTTTATCGGCGTATTTTCATTTTGTATAAGGGCGTTTGCGTCGATTTTGCCGTCCTTTTCCATTTCTTTTAATACCAAATTTCGCCTTTTGGTGGCGTTTTCGGGGTGACTTACGGGCGAGTACTTATTTGGTGACTTAATCATGCCAGCCAGCGTGCAACTTTCGCCGAGCGTTAGATTTTCGGCGCTTTTATTGAAATAAAAATTGGAGGCGCTCTCAATGCCATAGCAATTATTGCCAAAATATATGACATTTAGGTAGCACTCCAAAATCTCGTCCTTAGTGAAGGCGTTTTCCAGTTTTTTGGTCAGAGCAACTTCTTTTATCTTCCTCTCAAAGGTTTTTTCACTGCTTAAGTGGGTGTTTTTAATAAGTTGTTGGCTTATGGTGGAGGCGCCTTCTTTAAGCGAGAAAGATTTTAAATTGTTAATCATCGCTTTCAATATGCGCTTTTTGTTTATGCCGTTGTGCTTATAAAAATCCTTATCTTCAATAGACAAAAAGGCGTCCTTGGTGTGCTCCGGAATCTTGTCCAGCGTTATATACTCGCCATTAAAGGTGTTTTCTTCGTCGATAATGTTGTTGTCTTTATCGTAAATTTCAATGCTGAGTGCGGGCGAGGTCAGTGCGTCGACATCAAGCGGAAGGTGGGAAAACTTGGTGTAGTTAACAAAAAAATAGATAGTCGCAAAGGTTACAAGCCCCACAATTATCAAAAGAAAGGTTGTTAGACAGATTTTGACAATTTTCTTCATTTTTTTATTATGTTACGAATTTTGTCAAAAATACATTTCTTCTCTTGCCAAAATAAGAAAAACCTTGTATAATATACTTGTTATGAAATATATAATTATTACTTACGGCTGTCAAATGAATGTGCATGAGAGCGAGAAACTTGCCTACATCTGCGAACAAATGGGCTACACCGAAACGTCGAACAGAGATGAGGCAGATTTGATTGTTTTTAACACTTGTGCTATTCGTGAGGGCGCTGAAGATAGAGTTTTTGGCAATGTGGGTGCACTTAAAAAGTTGAAAAAGAGGCGCCCTGAGGTTATCGTTGCCGTTTGTGGGTGTATGACGCAGAAAGAAACAACAGCGAACTACATTTTAAAAACCTTTCCGTTCGTCGACATCGTTATTGGCACTTTTAACTTGCCAAACTTTGCCTATTATGTGGAGGCGGTCAAAAAGGGCAGACAACTTGAACTTCTAGATGAGGGCGAGATAGACGAAACTGTGCCATATAAACGTTCGAGTGGCGATAACGCATGGGTGAACATCATGCAAGGGTGCAACAACTTTTGCACATATTGCATCGTGCCGTACGTCAAAGGGCGCGAGAAAAGTAGGCGCGAAGAAAATATCTTAAAAGAGATTAAAGAGATTATTAGCGAAGGGAAGTATAAAAAAATCACCCTTCTTGGGCAAAATGTCAACTCCTATGGGCACGACCTAAAAAATGGCGAAAATTTTGCTAAATTATTAAGGGATATTTGCGCGCTTGACGGCGATTTTAAACTCACCTTCATGACCTCGCATCCAAAAGATTTAACAAGCGATGTCATAGACGTCGTCGCAAGCGAGGATAAGATTTTAAAGGAAATTCATCTTCCGGCGCAGAGCGGAAACAACCGAATTTTAAGCCTTATGAATAGACGCTACACGCGCGAAAAATACCTTTCCATCATCAAGGAAATTCGCGAGAAAATTCCAAACTGCAAGATAACCTCCGATTTTATCGTCGGTTTTCCAACCGAAACAGAAGAGGAGTTTGAGGACACCATGAGCCTTGTAAGCGAGGTGAAGTTTGACGGCATTTTCGCCTTTATGTACTCTCCGCGCGAGGGCACGGTGGCAAGCAAAATGGACGGACAAATTGACGAGACAGTGAAAAATAGGCGGGTGAACGCCCTGCTTGACCTTGAAAAGAAGATACAAAAGGAAAAAAGAGATGTTAGAAATTAAAGAACACTATTCACCAATGATAAAGCACTACTGCAATCTTAAAAATCAAAACGAAGATTGTGTGCTTTTTTATAGGCTAGGCGACTTCTATGAACTATTCTTTAATGACGCGGTGGAGATAAGCCGTGTTTTAGATCTCACCTTGACTTCAAAAAGCGGTGGTAATAAAGAGCAAGTGCCGATGTGCGGGGTGCCTTATCATGCGGCGGACTCGTATATCGCCAAACTTGTGGGTAAGGGCTATAAGGTGGCAATTTGCGAGCAATTAACAGAGCCAACAAAGGGGCAGAAGATTGTGGATAGGGACATCGTGAGGGTGATAACGGCTGGCACGGTGACCGAGGAAAGTATGCTTGAAGGCGATAAGAATAACTACATCATGTGCTTGTACCATAAAAACTACGCGCTTTTTATCGCTTACTCCGACATTTTGACCGGCGAGGTTCACCTAACTTCCTTTTCGGATAATTTGGAAACTAATTTCAGTAATCTTTACTCTCGCATTGAGCCGTCGCAGGTTATCGGTAACGATGAGGCGAGGGTGTTTTACAATAACTTAAGCCTTCAAAACGCCGGCTCTATGCCTAAATTTGAGGAGTATTACGACTACGCTTTCAATCTTTCAAAAGACGTGGAAAATATTAAGACGCAGTTTGGCGGAAATGCTGTGACGGTGTTTGAACTTAAAAACGAGGGCGAAAAAGTTGTCATCGGCGCGTTACTTGAATATCTTTTTGAAACACAAAAGCGTTCGATTAAGAACATAAATAAGATTATCTCTCACAGAAAAGACAACTTCTTAAACCTCGACTTCAACACCCGCCGAAACCTAGAAATTGTGGAGGCGATTCGTGACAAAAAGCGATATGGAAGTTTACTTTGGCTTCTCGACAAAACGAAAACCAGCATGGGCGCAAGGCTCTTTCGAACCTACCTCGACCAACCGTTAAAGGACAGCGCCGTGATAAACTTTCGCCTAGACGGCGTGGAGGAATTCACCAAAAACCTCATCATGCGAGATAGAGTCAAAGAGGCGCTTAACGAAATTTATGATATCGAGAGGCTGAGCGGGAAGATTGGATACGGCAATGCCACCCCGCGAGACCTCATGTCGCTTGGCATTTCGCTTAATGCGCTTCCAAAGTTAAAAGAGGCGCTAATTTCAGTTAAATCGAAGTGCCTTTTAAAACTTTTAAACGGCATAGGCGATTTTTCAACGGTAGCGGACCTTCTTAAGCGCGCAATCATGGATAACCCTCCTGTTTCCACCAGAGAGGGAGGGTACATTGCCAACAATTTCAACGACGACCTCGACAAAATTCGCGACGCCAAAAAACACGGCAAGGAAAGAGTGAAGGAACTTGAAAAGAAAGAGCGCGAAAAGACGAATATCAAAAATTTGAAGATAAGTTTTAACAGCGTTTTTGGCTACTATATTGAAGTTAGCAAGTTGCAAGCGGAACTTGTGCCACTAAGGTACATTCGAAAGCAAACTTTAACGAGTGCCGAGCGCTACACCACGCGCGAACTTCAAGAACTTGAAGAGGTGGTAATAAACGCCGACGAAAAAGAGGTGAAGTTAGAGGATAAGATATATAAAACGCTTATGGAGTATCTTACCAACTTCATTTCGAACTTTCAAGAGGTCAGCAAAATTGTTGCCGAAATAGATTGCCTATTGTCACTTGCCGAGTGCGCGGTGAAGTATAACTACTCGCGTCCGACCATTAACAAAAATGTTAAAGAGATTAAAATTGTCAAGGGCAGACATCCGGTTGTAGAAAGGTTTGTTAAAAACGGTAACTTCATTTCCAACGATACCCTTTTAGACAACGACGAAAACATAATGATGATAATAACCGGACCTAACATGGCGGGCAAAAGCACCTACATGAGGCAGGTTGCTATCATCACCTTTATGGCGCACATCGGCAGTTTTGTGCCGGCAGAGAGCGCGGAAATTCCAGTAACGGACAGAATTTTCACCCGTGTGGGCGCAAGCGATGATTTGGCGTTCGGGCAGTCGACTTTCATGGTGGAAATGAGCGAGGTGGCTCTCATTCTTGCCAACGCCACCGAAAAGAGTTTGGTGGTTTTGGACGAAATCGGCAGAGGTACTTCCACTTTTGACGGGCTTTCTATTGCGTGGGCGGTTGTGGAGTATATTGCAAAAAATATCAAGTGTAAAACCCTCTTTGCCACCCATTACCACGAACTAAGCGAACTCGAAGGCGTCCTTCACGGCGTTAAAAACTATAAAAGCACGGTGAAAGAGACGGGCGACAGTGTGGTGTTTTTAAGAAAGATTGTGCGCGGTCATGCCAACAAAAGTTTTGGCGTGGAGGTGGCAAAACTTGCCGGCGTGCCGGATAAAGTTTTGGATAGGGCCAACGAGATAAGTAGGAACTTAGAGCGCGTCAATCAAAAACTCGACCTCGACATTTTCAGCGAAAATGAGGAGCGCGAGCGCGCGGAAAAGAACAATAAACTAGGGCAAAAACTTTTGTCTATTCTTAAAGATATCGACATGAACAGAATGTCACCAATGGAAAGTTTTGAAGTTTTAAACGATTTAACTAAAACTGCAAAAGGAGAATAGTATGAAAATTAATGTGCTTTCGCCACGGGTCTACAACCGTATATCTGCGGGCGAGGTGGTGGAAAATCCGGCAAGTATTGTTAAGGAACTTGTGGAAAACAGCCTCGACGCCGGCGCCACAAAGGTCAAGGTGGAAATATATGACGGCGGAATTAAGTCGATAATCGTCAGCGATAACGGAAGCGGTATCGAAAAGGATGACCTTCCGCTTGCCTTTCTTCCACACGCTACAAGTAAGATTTCGGACGTTGACGACCTTGACAGCATCGCCACGCTCGGCTTCCGCGGTGAGGCACTTGCCAGCATTGCGTCGGTTTCTATGGTCAAACTTTCCACCAAAACTGAAAATGCCGACACCGGCTATCTCATCGAGGCGAGCGCGGGCGAGATAGGCAAGGTGCAGGAGGTGGCGCGCGTGAAAGGTACGACGATAACCGCGGAAAACCTCTTTTACAACACGCCAGCACGCGCTAAATTTTTGCGCAAACCAAAGACGGAGGAGGGCGAGATAACTCACCTTATCGAAAGATTCATGCTTTCGCGCCCAGATGTTGCCTTTGAATATATCATCGACGATAAGTGTAAATATAATAGTTACACCGGCGCTTTAAGCGATGTTATCTATGAAATTTACGGCAGAGAGGTCTATGACAATATGCTGGAAGTGAATTTAAAGGTCGACGATGTGGAGGTTTTGGGCTATGTTTCCTCGCCCAAGCTATCCCGTCCGAACCGCTCGTGGCAGACCCTTTTTGTCAACGGCAGATTTGTGGAAAATTACCAAATTTCGGCGTGCATTCAGGGCGCCTATGCCTCGCTCCTTATGAAGGGGCGCTTCCCGGTGTACGTGCTAGATATCAATTTGCCACTTGATAAAGTTGATGTAAACGTCCACCCGAACAAAAAAGAGGTGAAATTCGAGGAGTACTCCAAGGTGTTCATGGTGGTGCGAAAAGCAGTGGAGAATGCGCTTATCAAAACGAATGTTATTGCCGACTTTGAATTCACAAATCGCGAGGAGAGCGAGTGGAGCAAATTTTCGATAGAAAACGACCCTGAACCTATGCGCACCTCTTTTAACGCCGTGCAAAAAACAACCATTGAGCCTCTGACGCGTGACGAAGGGTCAAGTTACATTATAAAGAAGGACGATGACACTCTTGATAAGGAACTGATTGAAACAAAAAATTTTCAAAAAAAAGGCATAGATTTTATCAATATGCCAGAGTTTTCTAGCATTAAAAGTGACGAACGAAGAAGAAATAAGCCGGGCGGAGTTATCTATTTCGACCAAGACGAGGAAAGACTTTTGGATGAGGTGGAGGTGAGCGCCGTTAAGCCAAGTTTTGCCGAGCAAAAACCAGCGCGCAGTGAAAAAGATACCTTTTTAGAGGCAGATGTGAAAGCGGAAGTTAAAATTTTGGGCGTGGTGTTTAACACCTACATTTTAACCGAATACGGCGACAGCATTTACATCATCGACCAACACGCCATGCACGAAAGGCAACTCTACGAAAAGATAAAGAAGGAGGTAGAGGATAAGAGCGTAATTAAGCAAGACCTCCTTGTGCCTTATGAGTTTGGCTTAACTCCACTTGACGCTGAGAAGTTTGAAAGAAGTTTGAAGAATTTAAACGAGATTGGCTTTGAAGTCACCTTTGACGGACATATTTTCACCATAAAAAGCGTGCCGTATGTGCTTTCAAATATCAACTTAAACAATTTTGTTGAGGAAGTTTTGGGCGACGAAACGATAGGCGACAAGAAGGCGAGCACTTTTATCAACGAAAAACTTTGTCAGCACGCTTGTAAGCACGCCATTCGCGCCGGTGATGTGGTGACGAAAGATGAAATTGCCTACCTTATAGAGGAGATGAAAAAGAGCGTGCTACTTTGTCCGCACGGCAGACCGATTGTTGTGAAACTGACCCGCAAGGAACTTGAAAAGATGTTCAAAAGGGTGCTGTAATGAAAAAGGTGCTTTTTATTCTTGGACCCACTGCGGTTGGGAAAACAGATATTTCGATAAACCTTGCTAAACTTTATAATGGCGAGATTATTTCTGCCGACTCGGTGCAGATTTTTAAGGGCTTAGATATCGGTTCGGCAAAGGTGACAAAAGAAGAAACAAAGGGCGTGCCTCATCATCTCATCGACATCGTTACACCAAACGAAAACTTCACCGCTTTTGATATGACGGAGGCGATAAAGAGGAAGATTGACGAAATTTCGTCGCGCAAGCATCTTCCCATTGTGGTTGGTGGAACGGGACTGTATGTGAAGTCACTCGTTTTAGGGTACAACTTTGGTGGCGCCGGCGTGGACGAAGAATATCGAAAAAAGTTGCAAAACATTTTAGAGAGCGAAGGATTAGAAAAACTCGCCTTGATGCTTAAAGAGGTTGACGCCATGGCGTATGAGAAAGTGGATAAGAAAAATCCGCAACGCGTTCTGCGGGCGCTGGAAATTGCCCACTTTAGTGGCGAAAAGAAAGAGGCGAAAAGCGAAATTGACCCGCTAATTTTCGCGCTTGTCATGAACAGAGAAAAACTCTATGCGCGGATAAATCTTCGCGTTGATAAGATGCTTAAAAGCGGACTTGTGGGTGAAGTCCGCGCGCTTTTAAAGTCCGGCGTGCACGAGGATAGCCAAGCCATGCACGCGATTGGCTACAAGGAAGTCATCTCGTTTTTGAAAGGCGAGATAGACGAAGCGCGCATGGTGGAACTAATTAAACAACATTCCAGAAACTACGCTAAGCGCCAACTCACTTTTCTTCGCGGTATGGAAAATGTCAACTATGTTGATGTGGAAAATATTGGAGAGGTGGAAAATATGCGTGAAAAAATCGCAAGTTGGTTAAATCAAGACTCTACAAAATTTAAAATGCGAAAACAGAGCAAAAATTAGGCAAAAATAAAAACACAAAAAAAATGGCATAAAAAACGCAAAAAAAAGTAAAAAAAGTGTAAATTATGATAAATTTACACCAAAAAATGAAAAAAATAATGATTTTAATTCTGAATAGTAAGAAAAATTTAAAGTAAAAAGTATTGTAAGGAGCAAAAAATGGACGCAAAAAAATTAAAAGTCTTAAGCGAAATCGAAAAAGATTTGTCGACGCACTTCCAAAGAGTGGACGAGATAGCGTTGTTGAATCAACAAAAGGTGCTTTCCGCCTTTCAACTTAACGCCATAACAAATGCGCACTTTGTCGGCACCACCGGCTATGGCTATACCGATAAGGGTAAGGAGGGGCTTTCAAAGGTTTACAGCGAAATTTTTTCCGCCGAGGACGCCATTGTTACGCCTCACCTAACTAGCGGAACGCACGCGATTGCCACTTGCCTTTATGGGCTACTTAGACCAAAAGATTTGCTTCTTTCTATCTCTGGCGAACTTTACGACACTCTTCACGACACCCTCTTTGGCAAGGAAAATGGAAGTCTTGAAAGTTACAATGTTTCGGTGAAATTTGTCGACCTTAAAGGCGATGAGTTTGATGAGGAAAAAATCTATAAACTTGTGAAAAAGTTAAAGCCGAGGGTGGTGTTTGTGCAACGCTCGCGCGGGTACTCTTCGCGAAAGGCACTTTCGGTTAATCAAATGGCGAAAATTTTTCAGCGCGTCAAGGAACTTTCGCCAAATTCGTTCATTGTGGTTGACAACTGCTACGGCGAGTTTATGGAAACAAAGGAGCCCACCGATGTCGGCGCCGATGTCTGCGTGGGGAGTTTGATTAAAAATATTGGTGGCGGACTTGCGCCGACGGGCGGGTATATTGTGGGCAATAAAAAAGCGCTCTCTTTAATTGAGAACCGCTTAACTTGCCCGTCTATCGGCAGAGAAACCGGCTCGTATGAAGCGGGATACCGACTCTTCTATCAAGGCTTATTCATGGCGCCTCACACTGTGGCGCAGGCGGTTAAAGGAGCGTACCTTATCGGCGAAGTTATGAAAAGGCAGGGCTATAAGATTATCCCAGACACCTCCGAGAACTCCTACGATATCATAAAGTCGATTGTGTTTGACACTGAGGAAGAACTTATCCGCTTTGTGCAACTCATTCAAAAACTCTCGCCGGTGGATAGCAACGCCTTGCCAATTCCGTACGCCATGGTGGGCTACACCACCGACGTCATCATGGCGGCAGGGACTTTTGTTGAGGGTGCGTCGATTGAACTTTCGTGCGATAGCCCTATCAAAAAGCCATACATCGCTTATTTTCAAGGCGGGCTCACCTATGAGCAACTCAAAATTGTTGCCTATAATCTATTAGATTTCAAAGGAAAACAGCAAAACTAAAAGATTGAGCGAATAATGAAATGTTTAAATTTTGCCACATAAATTTTGATTTTTTTGATGAAAAACTTTTTAAATTTAAAAAATATAGACTATACATTTGCTAAAATTCTACCACTTGTTTAAAAAAATAGAAAACACGGAAAAAGGATAGCGCCAAAATGCTATCCTTTATCTTATTTTTTTGACATTTTCACATTATTTTTAATTTTTTTATGTTTTTTACACTTTTTTTGCATTTTTTTCAAAAAATTTCGCAATTTTTCATGTTTTTTCAAAATTTATTATATTTTCCATATTTTTTAGGTAATTTTATTTTTTTGAGTATTTTTAAATTTTTTTATCCTATTTTTGCAAAAATTTTCAACCTTTTTTAATTTTTTATTAAATGCCGCGTTTTTGATTGCCGATACTTTTTAAAATTAATTGTCTTTTTCTTATTAAATATCCTCACGCTTAGTGTTAATCTCTTCCCTTCTCCTATCTAATAAATCTTTTATGGTGTCAGGGGTATAGGAAACGTTAAATTTGTATGCAAGCGAAAGCGCTGTATGCCCGTTATCGTCTTTTATGGCTAAAAGCATTGGGTCAACTTCATGCGCCTTCGTGATAACCCGCTTTAACCCATTGACGCCCGCAATGTGCAAAAATGTCATGCCTGCTTTGTTTTTCACTAAGGCATAATTCTCGTCCGTTTCCAAGGCTTTAATTAAAGGCGTGCTTAACCCATGGGACGCGCAATCATGTAGCATGGTGTTGCCGTGCTTATCTTGATAAGATGAGACCTCTGGATATTTCGTCACAATTAAACACAGTAAGTCTTCCCACTTATTTAAAACAGCATACTCTTTCAGCGTTCTACAGTCCTTTTTCGCCTCTAAATTCAGTAAACTTGGGTCGTGATTTTCACTTAAATAACTCATAAGTTCTCTTTCAATTTCTTGGCTGTTATTTTTATCAACTCTCGCCATGATGTGGTCAACAATATTTCTTTTCAATTTCTTCTCCTTATTTTCCTCATAATTATAATATAAATCCTTTCATCTGTCAATAGCAAACGAAAAGTTATTGCCGTTAACTCAATTTTCTTGACACATTTTTTTAAATAATATATAATTTTCATATGCTAAAATTAGAAAATGTGAGTTATCTTGTAAGTGAAAAAGATAACGATAAGGATATTTTAAAAAACATCAATCTTGATTTTCTAAAGGGGAAAATCTATGTCATAACCGGACCTAACGGTAGCGGAAAGTCTACCCTTGTGAAACTTATCATGGGAATCCTTTCGCCGACCGAAGGGAAGATTGTTTTTAATGATAAAGATATAACTAATTTGAAGATAAACGAGCGCGCGGGTCTTGGCATTGCCTATGCCTTTCAACAGCCAGTGACCTTTAAGGGTTTGAAGGTTAAGGATTTACTCAACATCGCGTCGAATAAGGAAAACGACTTTAACACTCTTTGCGATTATCTATCCAAAGTTGGCTTGTGCGCGAAGGGCTATATCAATCGTCCACTTGACGACAAACTTTCCGGCGGAGAACTTAAAAGGATAGAACTTGCCATGGTGCTTGCAAGGAATGCCCTTGTCAACATCTTCGACGAGCCAGAGGCGGGCATCGACCTATGGAGTTTTGAGAACTTGACCAAGGTTTTTAAGGAACTCAAGTCCACCACGATCATTGTCAGTCACCAAACCAAAATTTTGGAAATTGCCGACACGGTTATCCTTTTGAAAGAGGGGAAAGTGGAAAAGATTGGAAGTAACAGCGAGGTCAAACCGCTTCTTCATTTAGAGATGTGCGGAAAGTTGCGAGGTGAAAATGGATAAGATAGATAAATCACTTTTAGAGAAGGTTTCTTCGCTTCATGAAATCAAACTTGGCGCTTTCAATATTCGCAAAAACGGCGAGGTTTTAGAGCGTAAGACCTCCGGCGAGATTGATATTGTGCCGAAAAAAGACAAGCCGGGCATCGACATCATTATCAAGCCGAATGTGCAGAATAAAGCAGTGCACATTCCGGTGATTATCACGGCGGGCGGGCTGAACGATTTGGTGTATAACGATTTTTATGTGGGCGAAAACTCCTTCGTCACCATTGTGGCAGGTTGCGGAATTCACAACACCTCGAACATCGACAGCGTGCATAACGGCATACATTCCTTCCACCTTGGCAAGAACAGTCATATAAAATATATTGAGCGCCACGTGGGCGAAGGGAAAGGTAAGGGCGGAAAAATTTTGAACCCGACCACTAAAATTTACCAAAAAGAAAACTCCATTATGGAAATTGAAACTTTACAACTTGGCGGAGTGACGTCGAGCGTGAGAAAGACCTATGCGCGCCTTGGCGAAAATGCACAACTGAATGTTCAAGAAAACATCTTAACCGAAGATAAGGAGACCGCAACCACCCTATTCAAAGTGACTCTCGAAGGGAAAAATTCGAAAGTGGAGGTTGTTTCGCACAGCGTGGCGAAGGGCAAAAGCTACCAAGAGTTTAAGAGCGACCTTATCGGCAAGGCGGAGTGCTTCGGGCACGTTGAGTGCGACGGTATACTTTTAGACAACGCGCGCATTGTTTCGGTGCCGATGATAGACGCAATAAATTCTGATGCCTCGCTTGTGCATGAGGCGGCGATAGGCAAGATTGCCGGCGACGAACTTATCAAACTTATGACCCTCGGCTTAAGCGAAGAAGAAGCAGAAGATGTGATAATTAAGGGATTTTTAATGGGCTAAACGAAACATTGGGACAGACACCAACTGCGCTTTAAGCGGAGTTGGTGTCTGTCCTAACAATTTTGCATAAATATTCATAAAAGGAGCCAGTATGGCAAAAAAGAAAAGTAAATTAGAAAAGGCTGTTGATAAGCAGAAAAAGGCGCATCCTGTTGCCTTTCTTTTGGTGGTTCTGTTTTTGGTTGTCGGCGCGGTGGCGGGATATTTCACGGTACAATACTTGACAAGAGATGATAGGTTCGAAATAATCGGTGAGCAGACCGTTACGCTAAAAGTTGGCGAGGAGTATGTGGATGAGGGCGCGGTTGCCATTTCTTTTGGGCGCGATATCAGCGACAAGGTAGAAATTGACATCTCGAACATCGACAACACGAAGGCAGACCGTTACTATGTGAAATACACGGTGGACGATATCCGCTATAACGGCGTGGTGAAGTATCGTTTTGTGGTTTTTGTTGACGAAATTGCCACGGAAAATCCGGGAGAAGAGGAAGAGGTTGTCGACCAAGGACTTAACAGCGGTAGTTGTGGCGTGATAAATTTTCCTTCCACATTTAAGCAAGGCGAAAATCTTGCAAGTTGGGCAGAATTTGTTTTGAGCGCGCAGAAAAATGACGAAAAGTATGACCAAAATCATGATGTTTCAAACTCCTTTGCATATACTGAGGAATATTTTTCAAGGCACTATTTGCGACTGTCAGCGGGCAGTGAGGAGGTGAGATAATGGCAAAATCTCAGGGAAAATCTGTTAAAATTGTCACCACATTTCTATGCATAATTGCGCTTATTGCCGGCTTTGTTGGCGCGGGGTTTGCCTTTATTAACATCAACAAAGTTGCCAGCGACGTTTTCGTTAGTGGCGATTTCGAGGTGCATTTCATGGAACTTGGCAACATTTACACTGGCGACTGCATATACATTCGAAGTGGCGAAACGGACATCTTGATTGACGCTGGTTCGCGCAATGACAGCGCCACCACCATTATTGAATATGTGTCGCAGTACGCCACCGACGGGGTGCTGGAATATGTTGTTGCCACACACGCCGACCAAGACCACATCTCTGCCTTTTACAGCACATCAAAGCGTCAAGGAATTTTTGAATATTTTGAGGTTGAAACGATTATTGAATTTGCCAACACAAACAAAACGGGTGGCGCAAACAGCGTGATTGGGCGGTATCGCGAGGCGCGCGACGAGGAAGTTGCAAGTGGCGCAAAATGCTATACTGCGCTTGAGTGTTTCAATGAAAGCGAGGAGGGCGCGCAACGCGTTTACCAAATTTCCGACGGCGTGGAAATGGAGATGCTATATAACTATTACTATGAAAATTACAGTTCGGACGAAAATAACTACTCCGTTTGCCTCATGTTCAACCAAGGCGACAACCACTACCTCTTCACTGGCGACCTTGAAGGGGAAGGCGAGGAGCACCTTGTCAATTTTTACAATGACCCGCAAAACGGCTTCGACCCACTGCCAAAATGCGTGCTATATAAGGCGGGGCACCACGGCTCCAAGACCTCGTCATCCACAATTTTAATGGCGCAAATTCAGCCGGAATATGTGATTGTTTGTTGCTGTTGCGGAACGCCGGAATATACCACCAACGAGGAAAACAAATTTCCTACCCAACAATTTATCGACAATATCGCGCCGTACACCGACAACGTCTACATTCCAACAATGCTCGACGAGATAACCGGACACGACAGCAACGATGACCCAAGTTCGTGGACAGTGAAGTCGATGAACGGCAATATCATTTTTGCGGTCACGGACGGCAAGGTTACGCTCAACTTTTCAAACAATAACACAAAACTTAAAGACAGCGATTGGTTTAAAGAAAATAGGGAAATGCCGGAGGCGTGGAGATAAAAGGCGAAGCCTTTTAAAAAGTGAAGAGTGAAAAGTGAAGGGAAGGCTTTGCCTTCCCTTCACTGCGAGGCATCGCCTCGCTAAATCTTCTCCGCCACTTCCCATGCGCGCCAAACAACGGTGCGGAGGTTGCCAACCGAAAGTGCGTCGCCGACAACTTTAACATGTTTGTCTGTGAGTGGGGCAGGGGTGTAGCCGATTGCTGAGATGACTGAGTCAACCTCCACTTCCTTCGTGCTTCCGTCCTTATTTTTGATAACAACACTGCCGTCTTTAATTTCTGACACGCTGGAATTTAGGTAAATTGGCATATTGGCGTAGTCGAAATAGTCGCGTAGGTATGAGGAGTTCGCCATACAAAGGTTGTCGATTTTCATGATATCGTCTTGATACTCTACAATAAACGGTTTTTTACCTTTAAGGAGCAGGTCATAGGCAATTTCGCAACCGGTAAGTCCGCCTCCGATGATAGCCACTCTTTCGCCAACCGGTTTTACTTCGTTTAAGTACTCAATCGCTTCCACCGTTTTATCGAAACCTTTGATGTTGAGTTTTTTAGGCTTAGCACCGGTGGCAACAACGATGACGTCGGCGCGAATTTTAGATAAATCGTTCACTTCGGTGTTAAACTTCACCTCGATTGGGAGTTTGGCGATTTGACGGCGGTACCACTCGATAAGCATTCTGTCCTTCTCTTTAAAGGAAGGTTGTGCAGCGGCGATGAACACACCGCCAAGTTTGTCCGTCTTCTCATAGATTGTCACTTTATGACCGCGGAGGGTGGCAATGCGCGCCACTTCAATTCCGCCTACGCCACCGCCGATAACGGCAACGGTTTTGCTCTTTTTCGCCGGCACAATGTCGAATTTGTGGTTCTGCATGGTGATAGGGTTAAGTGCACATCTTGACATATGCATGGAGTCTGCCATCGCGCCGTTATTTCCAACGCCTTTAAAGTGCGACAACGCAAAGCAACCATTGTGGCAACAGATACAAGGCTGAATATCTTCCAATCTATCTTCCATAAGTTTGGTTGCCCATTCGCCGTCCACAAGGAATTGCCTTGCCACGCCCATGGCATCGATTTTTCCACTTGCGATTGCTTTTGCGGCGGTGACAGGTTCCATTCTGCCAGCGCAGACTATCGGCAGATTTGTGAATTTTTTGATGTGTGCCACATCGTCAAGGTTGCAGTTAAGTGGCATATACATAGGCGGGTGTGCCCAATACCAAGCGTCATAGGTGCCGTTGTCGCAGTTGAGCATATCATAGCCAGCCTCTTCAAGATATTTCACCGCTTTTTCGCTTTCTTTCATATCTCTGCCAACTTCGGTGAACTTCTCACCCGGCACGGCGCCCTTGTTAAAGTCCTTTGTTTTGCTGACAACAGAGTATCTTAATGAAACAGGATAATTTTCACCGCACTCCTTCTTTATCGCTTTTACGATGTCGGTTGCAAAGCGGTATCTATTTTCAAAACTGCCACCATATTCGTCGGTGCGCTTGTTAGTGTATTCATGTGTAAATTGGTCAAGTAGATATCCTTCATGCACGGCGTGAACTTCCACACCGTCAACGCCTGCTTGCTTACATTTAAGCGCAGTTTTAGCAAACGCATCCACCATTTTTGTTATCTCTTTCTTTGTCAGCACTCTGCTGTAGGCTCCTTCCACCCAGCGAAGAGGTAGTTTGCTTGGGGAGGCGCAAAGGCGAGATAGGTCAAAGATAGGCTTAACAAGGGTTCCTAAGAATTTGTTTTTAAGCATTGGAATCATCTTTGTTGGCACTGAAAAGGAACGTCCAAAGCCAGCGGTGAGTTGCACAAAAAGTTTGGCACCGGTTTCGTGCACTTTTTCCATGAAAGGCTTTAATTTTCTAAAAGAGCGCCTACTTTTATAGAGCCATTGTCCGCCCATCATATTTCTAAGCGGTGCGATGCCCGGAATTAAAAGCCCAACATTGTTTTTGGCGAGGTTTAATATGAAGTTTCCTGCGTCTTTATCAAAGTGATGTGGCTCCATCCAGCCAAACAGCGATGTTCCACCCATAGGACAAAGCACAATTCTGTTTTTAATCTCTAAATCACCAATTTTCCATGGCGTAAAGAGCGGTTCATATTTTTTATCCATAATTTTCTCCTTTTACTTTAAGTTAAGTATAAAAATTTTTGCAAAAAATGTCAAAGAAAATTAAAAAATTTTAAAATAAAAATTAAAAGTAAAGTTTGCAAAATTCTCTTACTGCTTAATCTTACTTGTATAGGAAAAAATGGGAGAGTTTTTGTAAAAGAACGTAAAAGATAAACAAAATTATAAAAGTTTTTCAAATATTTCCACAATAAGTTAAGGTTTACCACTTCCAAAAAGAAATAGATTTTTAAAAAAAATTTTGCATAAATATTCATTTTTTATTTGATTTATTCAATTGTTTATGATATCATTTTAGCATAAAGGAGGGCGCAATGTTTCTTTACCTATATGACCTTATCGATTTTGACAAGGTTGGCAATGTCACAAAAACAAACCGTTTAGACGACGAAAAAAAGGTTGTTTCCAACTTCATATATTTGCTGTGTAAATATAACCAATACCTCATTCATGAAAAATCGGTTAAATCAGGGCAAAAAATAGAGATTCCGCCATTTTTTAAAAATGATCTCGATGCGCTACTCGTGAAGGTGGAAAAGGGGGTGTCGTCGAAGGAGTATGCGCTCAATGAAGTGGCAAAAAGTTGCTTGCCAGAGGTGAAGAAGATAATTGAAACGGCGCGCTCAGATAGAGATATCATAAACGGGCTCAATGCTATTGTTGATGTCTACTCACAAGATTTTTCCAAAAAATTTAAAGGCGTGGTCAACAAGAAACAACTTGAATACATAATGACGCACATCTCAGCGCAACTTATGGACGAAATTACCTCAATCTTAAATCGTGACGATATGCAAGATAAAAAGGTAAAAAGTTCGCTTTATAAGAAGATAATTTCATATAACGGGCTGGTGAATGCGGTGACGAAGTTATAAAAGTGAAGGAACGCTGTTGGCGTTCAGTGAAGGGAAAGCGTTGCTTTCCAGTGAAGAGAAGTCTTGCGACTTCTAGTGAAGGCGAATCAAAGATTCGCAGTTGTGGTCAGTTTTTAGATATAACACTCTCAAATTTTTAGTTTTTATCAAAAAATTTGGATAAACACTTGACATTTAGGTTTTATTTAAGTAAAATAATAGCGTCTTTGTTTGAAGGCGCTTTTATTGTTAGCCCCGATAATGGCGTTATGAAAAAAAGATGAAATGTCCAATAAACTAAATTTAGGAGATTGAAAATGAAAACATATATGGCAAGTCCGGTCACTGTTGAAAGGAAGTGGTACCTTGTTGACGCCACAAATATGCCGCTTGGCAGACTTGCAAGTCAAGTTGCTGACATTTTGACCGGTAAGAATAAAACTATCTACACGCCACACGTTGACACCGGAGATTTCGTGGTTGTTATCAATTCCGACAAGGTTGTTTTAACCGGAAAAAAATTGGAGCAGAAGAAACTTCGTTGGCATACCGGCTTTGTTGGTGGACTTAAATCGGTAGACTACAAAACCCTTATGGCGAAGGATTCTAGGAGAGTTATCGAGCACGCCGTTAAAGGTATGCTTCCAAAGAACTCACTTGGAAGAAAAGAGTTCACAAGACTTCATGTCTACAAAGATGCAAATCACGAGCAAATCGCACAAAAACCAGAGCAAGTTGCTTTAAAAGGAGTTATTGAATAATGGCAAAGAAACAAGATAAAATTGAGGCTTTTATTGCAACAGGAAGAAGAAAGAAATCAATTGCAAGAGTTAGACTCGTGCCGGGCAACGGAAATTTCACCGTTAACGGCAGACACATTGACGAGTACCTTCAACGCGACACCCTTATTTTGATTGCTAAGCAACCTCTCGCTTTAACTAACACAGCAGACAAGTTTGATGTGTTTGTTAATGTTGACGGAGGTGGAATTGCTGGTCAAGCGGGCGCAATTTGCCACGGCATTGCAAGAGCGCTTGTGAAGGTTTCTGAAACCTATAAGCCAGAACTTAAGCAGGCAGGTTTCTTAACCAGAGACCCAAGAATGAAGGAGAGAAAGAAGTACGGTCTCAAGAAAGCAAGAAAAGCGCCACAATTCTCAAAGAGATAAATACGGCAGAGAGAGGATATCTCTCTGTTTTTTATTATTTTTCATATTATAAGATAAAATCGCTTTGAATTATTTATGCAT
Source organism: uncultured Clostridia bacterium (assembly GCA_944349515.1). GTDB lineage: Bacteria > Bacillota > Clostridia > Christensenellales > UBA1242 > Caccovivens. The sequence goes on from CALVNE010000007.1 coordinate 30,427, forward strand.
TGTTGTATAATTAAGGAAAGTTCATTTAACTTTTTTATAGGAGCGATATGAAAGTTTTAGAGGTCTTAGATTCCTTTTATCCTTCAATAGATGGACCTATCAATGCCATTGTGAACATTGCCAAAACCTTGAAAAGTAAGAATTTGGCAGAGGTTGACTTGCTTGTTCCAAAATACAAAGAGGTGGTGGAAATTAAAGGCATTAACATTTACCGTTGCGCCTCTATCGCAGGTCCTGAGGGGTATATGATTTGCTTGCCGAACGTAAACATTCGAAATTTAATTAAAAACGGCGGATATGACATCGTTCACGTACATAGCCCTTTTCCTCTTGGGAAATATGCCATCGATGTTGCCAAAAAATACGGCATACCGTGTTTGATGACAGTGCACACGAAGTTTAAAAGTGACTTTGAACGAAAACTTAAATCTAAGCTACTGCAAAAATTCATGCTAAAATATATCATGAAACCGGTCAACAAGGCGGACTATGTTTTAAGCGTCAGCGAGGGCGCCGGCGAAACTGTCAAAGAGTATGGCTACAAGGGGGAAAATGTCTATATCATCAGAAACGGCACCGATATGCTGCCTTGCAAACCAAATAAAAAAATTGAAGAGGAAATAATAGAAAAATATTCACTTAAAGATAAAGTGGTGTTTTTGTTTGTCGGGCGCGTAGTCGAGAATAAAAACATACAATTCTCGCTGGAAGTTTTGAAAAAAATGCTTGATAAGGGCTTTAACAAATTCAAATTTTTGATAGTCGGCGACGGCGGATACTTGGAAAAACTAAAGGCGCTTGTTGAGGAACTCGGATTGGGTGACAATGTTGTGTTTGTCGGCAAAATTATGGATAGGGCCTTGCTTGCTTCCTACTATCAAGTTGCCGACCTCTTCCTTTTTCCTTCAACCTTTGACACTTGTGGTATTGTTGTTATAGAGGCGGCAGCTAACAAACTTGCCAGCGTGCTTATCGAAAATTCTTGCGCCAGCGAGTTGATTGAGAACGGCAAAAATGGGCTGTGTTTTCCGGAAGATCCCTCCGTTTGGGCGGGCGCTTTAATTAAGATTGTAAGCGATAAAACAAGGCTAAAGGTTTTGGGTGAGGAGGCTTTTAAGTCGGTATATGTCAAGTGGGAGGATATCGCTCTTCTATATTACAAATTCTACTTAGACGTTTTAAATGGTAATGTTAAAAAGAAGGAGGACTCAAATGTATAATAAGATTTCTGTGATTGTGCCGTGCTACAATGTGGCAAAATACCTTCCGAATTGCTTTAAGAGTTTGGAAAACCAGACCTACAAAAATTTTGAAATCATCTTCATAAATGATGGTAGCAAAGACGACACCCTAGATATTTTGAAAAAATATTGTGATGGTAAAGAAAACTGCGTTTTGGTGAACCAGCAGAACAAGGGTTTGAGCGGAGCGAGAAATGCCGGCCTTAAAAATATGCGGGGGGGGGAATTCGTCTATTTCTTTGACCCAGACGACATTCTTTCGCCATACATTTTAGAGGAACTTGTTGAACTTTTGTCGGACGGGAAATTCGACCTTGCCACTTGCGATTTTAAGCGAGTAAAGGACGGAAAAAAGTTCGAAAAATACCGGCTTAAACGCACCAAGCGAAAACTTACAACTTTCACAAAAGAGGAGGCGATAAAAAAATATTTGTCGCAAAAGTTAGACGATTTTTGCGTTTGGGATAAACTTTATCGCGCGGATATTCTTAAAGAAAACAATATCACTTTTTTTGAGGATTGTCGTTATGCCGAGGACACCCGCTTTAATTTTGAATATATGACAAAAATGAAAAAAGGTGTGGTTTCCACCAATCAAAAGTTGTATAACTATGTTCAGCGCAAAACGAGCCTAGTGCACACCAAGTTTAATGAAAATAGGTTGCATTGCTACTTTTCTTTAAACTACATTGTGAAGAAGTGTGAGGAAAATTATCCCGAATTTTTAGACTATGCTTATTCCATTCGCGCCATGGTGGCGTGTGAAATGCTGTGGTACATCAAAAATTCTAAATACAACAACGCCGTAGCAATAAGGCAAATTATAGATTGGCAAACAAAGGACGCAAAATATCTAAAAAAATGCAAATACATCGCAAAATATCGAAAAAATTTAATTCCACTTGTGCCAAAACTTGCTAAACTACTTTTAAAAAAGCGTTTGAAAAATGAGGGCGCAATGCCGGAGTGCATGACTAGAGTGGAGTAGTTTTTTAGTGGACGAATTGTTAATTGCATAAGGGAATAATATTGCATTAATTTTTACAAACAACAATTGACGAGGGAATAATAGGCAAAATTTAGCCTATTTTTTTTCATATATAACAAAAAAAATGCCAAAAATTCGAAAAAATAATGGCATTTTCCCTAAAAAGATAAAATTTAAAGAGAAAAAGAAAAATTTTCTTGTAAAAGATTGACATTTTGTGTGCGATTTCTGTATAATAGCATTGTGCTTTTAAATTATGCTTATGCGGCTTAGCAGTAGAGTCGCATTTAAGCAAAAAACATAATTGAACATTGAAAACTTAATAAAATTGAAGTTACATTAGCATATGCTTACGTGGCGCAGCAGGTAGCGCACAGCCTTGGTAAGGCTGAGGTCACGAGTTCGAATCTCGTCGTAAGCTCCAAATTTCATTTTAAAACATTGAAAATGTTGTTTTTTGAATTAGTTTATTTTATGGTTAAGTATTTTTAAAGGAATTTTGTGTATGAGGATTGCAATTGATTTAGATAAAACATTGGTGGATTGTTGTGATTCGCTAATCTATACGATTGCAAATAAGTATTTCGGAGATAAAGATTCAAACAAAAAATTAAAATACCATGTCTTGCCCAAGAACGTCAACACCAAAAATAGTTTTATTTCTAAAATTCTACGTCCTTTTCTCAAAATGGGGCGACACACCTCATATTCTTTAATTGATAATGCGGCTAGCGTTGTAAATTCATGGTATAATGCTGGTGTAAAAATATATATTCTTTCAAGCAGACCTAACATTCTTGTTTTAAATAACGCCATCACTAACTTTCTGCGAGGCTCAAACTTGCATTATGATAATTTGATAGTTGGGTGTAACAACAAATCAAAGTTTTGTCAAATTCATAAAATAGAGTTGTTAGTGGATAATTCTCTAACGAAATGCATCAACGCCAAAAGAAGCGGTTTTGACTCGATTTGTCTTAAAAATTTTACGGCATCAGAATATAACAGCGTTAAAATCGCAAGCAACTGGAACGATATAAATGCCTACGTAAAAACACTATTGAAAAAAGAAAAAAATAGGCAAATGTTGGAGCAAGAAAAATTTAAATATTTCAGTTGAAATAACCCAAAAGAAAGCAAAAATAACAATGCCAAATTTGTATGTATCGACATTGTTATTTTTGTTTTTACACATACTTTTCATATTATCGGAAGTCGAACCAAGCGTGACGAAGTCACATTTGAGTGAGACTGATGGTCATACATACTATGTGATGAACACAATTTATTGTGTTTTTGCGTTAACAAAATTTAAAATTTAACTTGTTTAAATTTTAACATCACATAGTTTATATTTTGTCATAGAAAAATTCTTTTTTACGTTTCTAGCTATTCCTTTTCAGTATCTTGATTTTTCGATTTTTTATTTTTAAATATCATATTTTGATTTTCTTTTAAAATTGCTTTGAAAAGTGAGAGTTTTGAAGTATAATATATATGAAAATATTTTAAAAGAGGTAAATTATGGAAAAAGGAAAATTGACTAAGGAAGAATCGCTTGACCAAGCACTTCTTCAAATTGAAAAACAGTTTGGCAAAGGCGCGATAATGAAACTTGGCAAGCAGGCATATCAAAGCGTGGAGGTCATTCCAACCGGTTGTTTGACGCTTGACGTTGCGCTTGGAATTGGTGGCATACCGCGCGGGAGAATTGTGGAAATTTATGGTCCAGAATCGTCGGGTAAAACCACAGTTTCGCTCCACATCGTGGCGGAGGCACAAAAGCTGGGTGGCACTTGTGCCTTCATCGACGCCGAACACGCACTCGACCCTATCTACGCCGAAAAGTTGGGTGTAAACACCAGCGAGTTATATGTTTCTCAGCCGGATAACGGCGAGCAAGCGCTAAACATATGCGACACACTTGTGCGTTCGGGCGCGTTTGCCGTTATTGTTGTCGACTCGGTTGCGGCGCTCACTCCAAAGGCGGAAATCGACGGCGAAATGGGCGATAACCACGTCGGCTTGCAAGCAAGAATGATGAGTCAGGCACTTAGAAAATTAACTTCGGTCACCAGCAAAAGTAACACCACCGTTATCTTCATCAACCAACTGCGCGAGAAGGTTGGAGTTTTGTTCGGTTCGCCAGAAACAACAACGGGTGGTAAGGCGCTTAAGTTCTATGCCAGCATAAGGCTCGATGTTAGAAAGGTTGATGTTGTTAAGGACGGACAAAATATAATCGGCAATAAAACAAGAGTTAAGGTTGTTAAGAATAAACTTGCACCTCCATTTAGGGTGGCGGAGTTTGAGATAATGTACGGCAAGGGTATCTCCAAATCGGGCTGTATTGTGGATATGGCACTTGCTTACAACATCATCAAAAAGTCTGGCGCTTGGTTTTCGTATAACGACGAGAAGATTGGGCAGGGCAAGGAAAACGCCAAGTTGACCTTAGAGAAAACCCCAGACCTTATGGCGGAAATTGAGGCAAAAATTAAAGAGGCAACCACATCAAAACAAGATGTGGAACTTCCTGTATCCGAGGAAAATGAGGCAAGCGAGGAGGAATAAATAATCCTAGTCATATGGCTAAACGCCACTATGATTGGGATTTTTTCTTAGAGAAACTTTTAGCATTTTGATATAAAAACTCAAAAAAACACATTTTTTCCACTTTTTTTCAAAAAAAATAGGCTAAATTTTAACTTTTTTCGATAAATTCAAGCATTTTTACAACAAAACACAATAAAAACAAATTCTATTTCTATCATAAAATTTAGGAGGGGATATGTTTAAAATTGCTATCGACGGTTATATGGGTTCGGGGAAGTCCACGCTAGCGAAAGGGCTATGTGAAAGGCTTGGCGACAACTTCAAAATGTTAGATACCGGTGCCATTTTCCGCGCGATCTCTTACGCATATTATGTCAGTTTCGGCGAGGAAGTGGAAGATAGTAAGGTGAAAGGACTTATTGAGAGCAAAGAAATTGAGGTGAGGTTTAACGGCGACAAGCAAAATGTTTTTGTCAATAATGAAAATGTCACGCCGTTTATTCGCACGGAAAGGATAAGCCAAATGGCGTCCAAAATTTCGGTTTTTTCTTTTGTCAGAGAAAAATATCTTAAAATTGCCAAAAATTTTGCAAGCAGAAATAACTGCGTTATGGAAGGGCGGGATATTGGCAGTGTTGTCATGCCGGACGCCGATGTTAAAATTTTCCTTACCGCAAGCGAGGAAGTGAGGGCGAGGCGTCGATTTGAGGAGGCTGTAGGGCGCGGACAGAAGGTCACTTTGAAGGGCGTTTTGAAGGACCTTCGCGAAAGAGATAAGCGCGACACTACGCGGGCAACTGCGCCACTAGCACCGTGCAAGGACAGTATAATTGTCGACAATACCGATATGAATTTAGAGGAGACGATAGATTTTTGCTATAAAATTGTTAAGGATAAGATGAACAAAGAACACGTGAGCGTGGCGATTGATGGGTATGTTTGCTCCGGCAAAAGCACCATTGCCAAGGAACTTGCTAGGCGCTTAAAATATAACTTTTTCGACACCGGCGCTATTTACCGCGGAATTGCGTGCGCCTTTAAATATTTAAATTATGACGAAAGTAAGATAGACGAAAAATATATTAACAAATTTTCTAAGCAGATTTTTGTGGATATTAAGTTTATTAAAAATGTCGAGCACGTCTTCGTCAATGGCGTCGACCACACAAAGGATCTAAGGCGGGACGACATAACGGCGCTGAGTGCAAAAATTTCGCCTTTTGTGGCGATAAGAGAAAAGGTGTTGAAAATTCAGAGAGATTTTGCCAAAAACCATAATGTGGTTATGGAAGGCAGGGACATTGGGAGCGAGGTCTTGCCGGACGCCGACTTTAAATTTTTCACCACCGCCGACGAGAGTGTGAGGGCGAAACGTCGATACTTGCAGTTTTTGGAGCGCGGAGAGGACATAACATATGAACGGGTGCTGGAAGAACTTCGCGACCGCGACTATAAAGACACGCACCGCGAACATGGTGCCGTGAGGATGATGCCCGACGCTTATCTTTTAGACACCACCAATCAAACACTTGACGAAAGCGTCAACGAGTGCCTTGAAATTATGTCGAAAAAGTTAAAAAAAGTTTTTTAAATTTGTCGTCATTTTGACGGCATTTTTTTACATAAACTGAAATTTATAAAAGCGAAAACTGAAAAACTAAAAAAAATTTG
>CALVNE010000008.1 GCA_944349515.1 uncultured Clostridia bacterium
TTGGAGCGGATAATGGGAGTCGGACCCACCTCTCAGGCTTGGGAAGCCCGCATACTACCGATGTACTATATCCGCATGACTGAGCAAATGCTCAGTGATTTTTATTTAAAATTTATTAAATATATTTTTTATATTTTTCGTAAATTAAATTTGTTGCATTTAATTTTTTCATATTCTAAAAATATGATTTTTAATGTTATTTTTATAAATATTTAAAATATTTTTCTTATTGAATTTTAATCAAACAATTTTTAAGATTACATTTATTCTCTTATATTGATTAATCAAAATTCTATCTCTTTTTCCACCTCTATTTCCACACCTTACTCTTGAATATTTGGCGGAGTGACGATTGGTCCGACGGCGGAATTGATTGTGATTTCGGTGATGAGGTTGGAGATGTATCCAAGCGCGATTTTCACTGGTTGGCTGTTTTTGATATAGCCCTTAGGGTCGTCCAGCCTAGAAAATTCGATAGAATCAACCGGAATATCAACGCTCATTGTCACCGAAAGTTTTAGTAGGCTCGACGGGCTGACCACCAGCGCGCGCGTGATTGTCACCCTAACAATTTCCTCGTTGAGTTTGCGAACATCGATAAAATCCTCTGGCTTGATGTTGACCATGACGCCGTTTTGCGGGTTTTGCAATTTCTCGTAAACAATCTTTTCAAGCATAGGTTTAACCATGTGAGGTTTGATAACTTTTTCTTCCATTTTAACTCCTTGTAAACTTGTTCACGAGATATTTTAGCACAATTGAAGAAAAATTACAAGGAAAAATTAGGAATTTTTATTTCCGTAGAAGATTTTTTCGTTATGAATAACTGACGGATGATTTGGTTTTAAGCGTTTTGAGCGATTATGAAACTTAAGCGCCTTTTTATAGTCACCACGATTGTAATATATTACGCATAGATTTATGAATGGGATAAAGTTGTAGTAATCCGGCAAAACAAACCCGCCCTTTTTGACGTCAAGTTTGCATTTTAGCGCTAAAAGGTAATAGTACTCCGCCTTTTCTAGGTCGTTTTCTTCCAAAAAGATGTTGCCTAAATTGGATAAAATTTCGGCTCGCGGAAGGTCAAACACGAAACTTTTAAACAAACTTTCCTTGGCATTTTTGCGGTCGCCGAGTGCCATAAAGCACTGCGAGAGGTTCAAACATGCCTCAATCTTGTTCTCCACCCACGCGTCGTCTCTGTCCAAAAACTCCAAAAAGGTAGAAATTGCGTTTTCGTAGCGGGCGTTATAGTAAAGTTCGCGCGCATAGTAAAACATGGCACGCGAGGATAGTTTTTCGCCGTCGCTTAGCCTTTTTTCATATATCTTCAAATTGCGGTCTCCGCGCGGATTGTCACTTTTAAAGTGGTAAATATTTATCGGCAAATGAACGCCCTTTCCATGTGGCACGATAACCTCATGCACCGGCTCTAGCCACTTAAAAGTGCCGTCATTTTTAAGTATTCTCTCGCGCTCGAACACGAAAGTTGGCTTAAAATTTTTGTCAAATCCGGTGACATAGTTAAAAAACGCCATATCAAAATCTGGAGCGCACTTTTTGAATTCTAAAATTTTTTCAATATCCTTTGGGAAGATAAAGTCGTCGGCGTCCAGCCACATATTATAGTCGCAAGTGGATTTTGAAAAGGCATAGTTGCGTGCCTTTGAAAAGTCGTCGCACCACTCAAAATCGAACACCTTGTCGGTGTATTTCTTTGCAATCTTCTTCGTTTTATCAGTCGAGCCAGTGTCAACAATAACAATCTCATCGGCGAACTTTTTGACGCACTCGAGTATTCTCTCAAAAACTTTCTCTTCATTTTTTACAATAAAACAACAACTTAACGTAAAACTCATACTACAAAATATGCATCATTAAAAAATTGAGTTAAAAGTTTTGTGTACTTTGCAACTAGATAAATGCAAGATGCACAATATTCGCCTTTGATGTTATCGTCTTTCCTGCCACCTAAAGGTTTGACTTAAATTTTGTTGTTTTTTAGCGTATGCAGTCTTTTATTTTAAGCGTAAATTATTTTAAGTTTATATAAGATTTTTTGAGGGTATAAGAAATTTTTAAGTGTACATTATCTTATATTTTTAATATAAATATTTTATTACGCGCGAACAAAACCGTGCAAAAATTGACTTTGTAAAACTATAATGCTATATTATCTATATGAAAATATGTGAAGTTTGTCCGCGCCACTGCCATGTGGATAGAAAGAAGAGTGAGGGTTTTTGCAACGAACTTGAAACGATAAGGATAAGCAAAGTTATCGACAATTTTATGTGGGAAGAGCCGTGCGTAACCGATGAGAAAGGTGTTTGCGCCATCTTTTTTTCGGGCTGTAATTTGAAATGCTCCTATTGTCAAAACTACCAAATCTCACGCGGAAAGGTGGGAAATCTTTATAGTGAAGAAGCGTTTATCGACCTTTTGAAAGAGAAAGAAAAGAATAATTCCTACTTTGACTTTATCACGCCAACACACTTTTCAAATTCTATATTAAGTGCGCTTGAAAAATATCAACCGAAAATTCCCATCATTTGGAATTCGTCAGGCTACGAAAGCGTGGAAATACTGAAAAAATTGGATAGATTTATCTCAATCTACCTACTCGATTTCAAATATGCCGACAACGATTTAGGCAAAAGATTGAGCCATGTTTCAAACTACTTTGAAACGGCAAAGGGCGTGCTTGATTTTTGCGCAAAAAAGGAAGATATCTTTGAAAATGGATTAACGAAACAAGGACTTATCATAAGACATTTAGTTTTGCCGGGTGAGATAAATAACTCGCTTTTTGCTCTTGAATATCTTGCCAAAAATTTTAGTGATAGGCTTGTCAGTTTGATGTCGCAATTCACGCCGACGCCAAATAGTCCTATCAAGCGAAAACTCACTCCTCTTGAGTATAAGATTGTGGCAAGTCGCTTTTTAAAACATTTCCAAAAGGGGTATATTCAAGATTTTGACAGCGCGAGTGAGGATTTTATTCCAAACTTCACTGGAAAATAGTTAGCCTACATAAGTTAAAGTCTTCCTTCCAAAAAATTGAGCGCGCCTTTCAGCCCCAGCCGTAAGACGCCTCAGCCACGCTATTTCTTGTAAAAAGCGCAATTTTCTTGACAATTTTTGCCAAAATGTATTATTCTATTACTAGTAGATATAATAAAACATTGAAAGAAATTTAACCTCGCATATGTGGCGAATTTAAGTGCAGAATTTAGGAGGAGATATGACAACCAAAAGATTTATCATTTTAAGCGCCGTTTTTTGCGTGCTTGCCATAGTCTTTTTTGTGCTGTTTGAATTGAATGTTATAGGAAACCTAACGCTTTATCTCGCTCTCGTTTACATATCATACTTCGCCGGGCTTGCGCTTTACTATAATTCGGTCAACTTAAGGTACGCCTCTAAAATCACCTCGGCGAACATAACGCTGATAATTTCACTTATAATAATTGTCGCGTCGATTGCCCTTATGATATACGGCTTTGTCACCGGCGACATCGAACTTTGGTGGAATGTGTAGAAAACGACGTAACCATATGAATTTAGCCTAAAAAGTTTGCAGTAAATAAACAATAACCTTCTATCAATTTTGTTTTCTATTGACATATGCCAATGGCTAATAATCTTTAACTAAGTTTTCGCTCTCCCTTTATATAACCTTCTACATTTAAACATTAGATGTTCACAAAACTAGTTTTTATTTAACAAAAAACTCTATCGAAGTTGATAGAGTTTTGTTTTTATTTTAACTTATTTGTAGCATTACGAATTTAGTTTTTTAACCTCTTCAATTAAGGCTTCAAGTTTGGCATTGATTTCAGAGATTTTCCCTTCCGACTCTTTGCCCTTTGCGTGCTCCGCCTCATCTTGCAAGCGCTCAATTTCCTTGGTGATTTCTTCGCGTCGCTCGTTATTCTCTGCGAGATTTGCCTCTTCTAAATTTTTAATTACCGTTTCGAATTCTCTATTTAAATTGTCGCGCATCTCGCTTAACTTGTTGCGCTCCTCAGAGATTTTTTTGTTAATTTCTTCCAGCGACTCAATGTTTTTTCTTGGTCTGCCACGCTTGCCCTTTGGTTTTTCTTCGGTAGTTTCGGAAACTATCTTCCTTGGGCGCCCGCGCTTTTTCGTCGGTTCTTGGTTTTTGTCGGCTGTGGAAGATTCTACCTTTTTAGGTCTGCCCGGTTTCTTTTTCTCGGTCTTTTCTTCCGTCGTTTTTTTAGGGCGACCCGGTTTTTTCTTTTCAACAGAAGTCACTTGCTCTACAGGATTTTTCCTTGGTCTGCCCGGCTTGCCCTTTGGCTTTGTCTCCGTTTCCTTAACTATCTTCCTTGGACGTCCGCGCTTTACTTTTGGTTTCTCTTCCACCGCTACCGGTGTTAATGGCGACTCTAGTTCGCCCGCACTAACATTTTCCTCATCGTCAAGTTTAACAATTTCAAACTTAGCCTCTTTAACATTCTCGTCTGGGAAAACGGTGTTATTGTCAGAAGTTGGCGCCGTTAAAGGTGCCTCTTGTTTTTCTTCTTGTTTCACTTCTTCGGCAGGGTTTTGATAATTTAACTTTTTTCCGCTATTTTTAACCTCGGCGTCTCCGTCGATATTTTCAATGACATTTTCTGCCACATTGAACACATCGTCTCTCTCAGAAACATCGTTCACATAGTCAAAGGCGTCGAGGCTGTCGAGGTCGACAACTTTCTTTTCTTCCTCTTCTTTTTCCTCTTTCCTTATGAAATTGCCACTTGCATCATAAATATTGCCGTCGGTGTCATGGAAGTAGCCATCCTTATCGTAATAGGTGCCATTGTCGTAAACAAAGTTACCGTTTTCGTCATACTTTCCATTTGGCGCTGTCTTCTCTTCAGTGGTGGCGTCATAAGTTCCTTGCGGTGTGTTCTTAAGTTTTATTTCAAGTTCGGCAATCTGCTGTTGCTGTTGTTCGCTTGTCGATTTTAGGTTGTTGAGTTTTTCAGAGAAAACTGTTGTCACCACTTTTTCGGCGCTTGAGCAGAAGTTGTTGAAGAAGGTTTGATACTCGCCAAGCATAATTTGTTCGACATTTTTCTTGCTATCTTCAAGGTCAAGTTCTAAGCGCTTAATTTCCTCTTCGCACTCATTCTTCTCTAAGAGATATCTTGCGCGCTGTTGCTCAAATTCTTGTTCAAGTTGTTCTTGTTTTGCAATTTCTTGCGTTTGTTGTTTTCTTAAATAGTTGCTTTCAATACGATTGGTGGTTTCCTCTTGTTGTTGCAAAAGCCTGTCGACATTTTCTTTTGACGCTTGAAGTTTGTTTTGATAATCTTTTTGAATATTATCAAAGTTCTTTTTGCGCGTGTCTAATTCGCTTTCAAGTTGCGCAATTTTAACCAGCATTTTTTCTTTCTTTTTAAGGTAAATTTCGCTTTCCTTCATCGCCCTGTCAAGCACCACCGAGCCATTGACGCCAACCGAAGAAAAGTCGTATTTTTCATACTCAACATTGTTTTCTTTTGCCTTGTTAAACTCCTCTTTTTCGCGCCTTGCCTTGTAGTCCAAAAACTCGCGAAGCACCGGCTGACCTTTCTCAATTTCTTGCGGAGTGAAGAGGATTTGATAGTCGATATATGACGGAAGGTCAACGCACGCATTATCCATAAATCTGCCAAACAGCGAAACGCTTTGGTAAAGCGAATTTAATAGGGCATTTTTTCTTGCGCGAAGATAGATTGTGAAGATGAGGTTTAAAAGATATATAAGCGCCACAACAAAAATGGTTCCGGCAATGGTGTCGGCGGTTATTGCACTTCCCGACGCCTCCAGCACAATGAAAAAGATTGCCATAATAATTGCCCAAACTGTGCTTATGAGGTTTAAATTTTTGATGTTAGAGTTATAGGAAGAAGTTTTAAGCGGTTTTTCCACCAAATTGTCGGTCGACATATACGACGACGGCGTACCCTCACGGAAGAGTATGTATTGTTGCCAATAATAACACAGCCTCTTTGGACCTTTTGCTTTTAACATATCGTTAAATTCCCGAATGTTCTCTTCGGTTATCATTTTTCTTTCAAACAGCCAAAAGTTGATTTTATCCAAACTTCGGTTTAAGCAAGCCTCGTAGGAATACGCCGACTTAATGAGAAAGAAAATAACAATTAGCGCTTCCACGGCAAGTGCGATAACGAAAAGCACGTCCTCGGTGATTCGAGGCGCAATGGAGCCCAAAAAGTCGACAACGCCGTTTACAACATCTAACATCATGGCAAAATACCCCCTTTGATATTCCTTAGTATAACACAAGAAAAAAATAAATACTAATAATTTTCAATAATTTTTTAAATATTTTTTAATTATTTTTTTAGCATTTATTTTTTTTATTAATTTTTCATTTATTTTTTAGTAAAAATCGTTCGAAAAAATTGATTATTTTTAATTATCAAATATTTTTTTATTCGGAAATTTCGATTAAATCGCCACTTTTAAGATTTAATAAAAACACTTCTTCCACCTTGACACCCAAACCACTAACGAGCGCCTTTTTATATAGGTTTAGTTGTGTTTTATATCGCGATAAAAGGCGTTGTTTATCTTTGGTGTTAGAGTATTTATAGTCAATTAGTGTCGCTTTATCTTTTTTTAATATAAATAGGTCAATGACGCCTTGCACCAAAATTTCGTCGGAGACTCGTGCGTCTTTCATTAAATTTTCTAACGTGTCGCGCATAACAAATTCTTGTTCCTTGAAAACCTGCCCGCCCGCGGTGAAACGTTTTAATATTTCGATGTTTTTTAAAAGAATTTCAAAATCAACCTTATCCTTTAACTCTTGCAGAACTTTGTTGCTCTCAAAATATCTTTCAATATCCTTGACGCTGGAAATCTTTTCAAAGTCGATTGTTTTAAGCGCTAAGTGATAGGCGTTGCCAATTTCCACCGCATCCAAACTGACATTTACAGTGTTTGACGGTAGAAAAACTTCCTTTTCTTCATACATTTTCGTCAGCCCAGTCACCGAGTTTTTGTAGGAGATATTTTCTTCGTTTTTAAAGCGATATTCGAAATTTAAAAAGTTTTCCAATTCTCTAGTTATCCTCTTATCGCCCACACCGAAATGCCTTTCTTTTTCCACCTCGAACTCCTCAACTTCGGTTATAAGGTGGAAACTGACAGCGTCCTTTTCTAAGACCTCATCATTTAAAAATTTATCAATTTCTGCCGGCGAAAGCGTGTTGAAAATATAGTCGAAATAGGTGTCGAAAGTTATCGAATATAGGTTCTTGTACTCCCCGATAATATATAGTCGGTTCTTGACGCGTGTTAGTGCCACGTAGAAATTCATCATCTCTTCTTGAAAGCGCTTTTGCTTAGAAATTTCGCGTATCGCCAAAAGTTTAACCGTCTTTTCTTCCTCACCACCTTCGTAGCGCTTAACTGCAATGCCCAAATTTTCATCCATGCCAATCTCGCTTGGTTTTTCTTGTTTTTTTAAACTATTGCCCGCGCCTATTATCATCACCACAGGATATTCTAGTCCTTTCGTCTTATGAATGGTGGTGAGAAGTATGGCATTTTCGCCACTTTGTGCCTCGCCGTCGCTCACATCGACGTTTTCAAAGTAGGCAATAAGTGAAGGAAGGTCAAAGTCAAAGGCGGAAGTTTCAATTTCATCTAAAAATTTCATAACTGAACCTAGTTGCTCACCGTTTGCGCTTATATACGAAAGGTAGTTTGTTTTGTCGAACAAAATTTCAAAAGCCCGGCGAAATCCAAGCACCTCGCCGTCCGCCTTAAATTCCTCTAAAAATGTGACAATTTGCGGATAGTTTGCTTTGACCGCCTCAAAAAGGTCTTTGCCTCTAAGCGAAAGTATGTCGTCTTGACTAAGCCTGCCAAAGTTAGACATTAATATTGACAAAAGCGCCACCTCGTCGTTTTCGCACAACGTAATTTTAAGGATATTCAGAAGAATTTTAATCTCCGGCTTGTCGAGCAGTTTGCTTTTTTTATCCACCACCACAGGAAAGTTATTCTCGCGAAGATAGTCGTAAAGTTTATTATAGAAATTCGAGCGCGAGCGGGAAATTATGGCAATATCCTTAAATTCGCATTGTCTAAACGCCTCTATGTCGGGGTCATATATCTTCGATTTCAGTGCCTCTTCCAGTCGCACTTTGACCACTTGAAGTTGGCGTTTGAAATCTTTGCTTGTGAGAGCGTCCTCTTTGACGCTGTAAACATCTTTGACTTCTTCCGCGTCCGCTTTTTCTGGCGCCACCACGTCGACGCACACCACGCCGTCGCCCTTAAAATCCACGCGCCCTTGAAGCATGGAGGTCTTTTGATAGTCGATATTAGAATTTTCCTCTGTCATAACGCCCTTAAACACATCGTTGACAAAGGCTAAAATTTTGGCACTTGTGCGGAAGTTGCTCTTCAAAAATAAGGCTTCATCATTGCCGCTTTTGGAAAACTCCTCAACATCTTTCAAAAAGATTTTGGAACTTGCCAGCCGAAAGCCATATATGCCTTGCTTAGCATCACCAACGGCGACAAAATGCTTTTTTGCCACCGTTTTTACAATGCGTTCTTGCAGGCTGTTTGTGTCTTGATACTCGTCGATGAAAACATATTCAAAATCCTCACTAAAAAGGTCATTTTCAATGAGTTTCAGCATATTTTGCTCTAAATCGGAAAAGTCTAAGATGTTGCGCGCCTTTTTTATCTTTTCGTACTCCTCTTCAAAGGCGAGATAGACCTTAATTAGCGCCTTTTCTAAATACCCTTTCTTCTCTTCCTCTATCTTTTCCTCGGATAGCGAAAGCGCCTTGATATTGTCTATATAGTCTTTAAGTTCCTTTTTGATTTCGTTTAAGAAAAGCACATTTTCTTCGCCAATTTCTTTTTTTAAAGGTAAGCGTGGGAAGGTGTAATCTTCCAAAAATTTTGCCTTTTCCAAAAGTGTGCCACTTTTTAAAAAACTAAGTTTAAAATCAAAATCTAGGTGCACACTCTCTATCTTTTCCTCCGCTCGCGCCACCAACTTTTCTAAGTTATCACTTACAATCTTCTCTGCCCTATCAAAGATGGACGCTTGCTCATTTAAAATGCTATCAATAAACTTCTCTTTGTCCGCCACCGCCTCGGTCATGGCGTCAATTTCCATAAGCGCTTTAAACAGCGCCTCTTCACTGCTTTTAAAGGCGTAGTAGACCTCAAAAAAGTCCTCGTCAGCGCTCAAGTTTTTTAAGCATTTACTCATCGCCTCTTTTTTGAGTTTGTTCGACAAGTTTTCGTCGGCGAGAGTGAAATTTTCTTTCAACTTTAAAATATTCGCATACTTTTTTAGGCAATGCTCGCAATAGGAGTGAATGGTGGATATGTTGGAAACAGACAAATCGTCTATCTGCTTCAAGATAAAATCGTCCACCTCTTTTAGACCTTTTAAATTCTTAAGGAGGCGCTCCTTCATTTCAATGGACGCGTTTTTGGTGAAAGTCAAAATTAAAAGTTTGCGAATTGGCAACCGTTTTTCCACTATTAGTTTTGTGATGAGTTTTATCAAAATGTACGTCTTTCCGCTTCCGGCTGAGGCGGAAACAATCAAGTTGTGCTTATTAAAATCAAGCACGGCGCTTTGTTCTTTAATCTCCACTAAATCCCCTCCCCTTTTTGCGCGCTTTATTTTCGGAAAATTTACATACCGCATGATACGGGCAGAAATCGCATTCTTTATCCAATGGCTTAGGCTCGATGTAGCCGTCCTCAATCTCCTCTATCGCCTTTTCGGAAACGGCAACGGCGTAGTCAAAATACCTATCTAAATCGGAGGCAAAATTGCCGTACTTAAAATCAAAGCCGTCAGACTTTGCCTTTTTCTCAGCGCCGATAAGGTCACTTCGAAAGTTTAAATCTTGAAGCCGAAAATCGGTGGCGTAGACAACCTCGTTATCTTTCAAGGTGATACCGTTTAAAATCTTCATCTTATCGTCTTTTTTCTTAAACTTGTTTTTGCAATCAAAGTAGTATAGCCCGGCGCACTCTTTCTTTAACTTCTCGCCCGCCACCTTGCCATACAAAAAAAGTTGCAACTTTCTGCCATAGAATAGGTCTTTTAAAAGTCCGTCCACCGTGCCAGTTTTGTAATCGATAATGCGGAAGTAGTTTTTGTAGCGGTCAACGCGGTCGATGTATCCCACAAACTTTTTTTCGCCAATCTTGCTTTCCACTTTTTCTTCCACACTTAAAATTTCAAAGTCGCTCTGCTTTTGCTCGTAAACCAAATTTAAAAGCAAAACTTTGCCTTCCTTATAGATGTTGCGCATCAGTGCGCGGTTAGAAAGGGAATATTTATCAAAGTGCTTTTCAGAGAGCGCTTTAAATTTACGCCTTAAAAACTCCTCCACCTCTCTTTCGGTGACCGATTTAATTTTAAAATTCTTTTCCTCCACAAAAAGTTTGGCAAGGTCGTGCTTAAAAATGCCAATTTTGCGCTTGTCAATTCTAGCAAATTCCTTTTCCTTTATCTTCAGCGTGTAAGACACAAAGTGACGAAACGGACAGCCGAAATAGCATTCAAGTTGCGACGCGGAAATTTTGTCAGAAAGCGGACTAAAGGCAATCTTTTCATAGTTATAGGCAAAAATATCCTTTCCCACAACATCTAGTGCGCTGTTTATTCTTCTTTCGTCCAGACTTGGCATTAACTTTTGTAAATTCTCGTTCGCCACGCGCCTATTTGCAAGGTGGAAAAACATAAGTTTATCTTTGCCCGCTTCGTCAAGGTCTGGTCGGTTGAAGTTCTGCATGGAGGCAGTGTGAAGCACGCATTTATCACCAAACACCTTAATTAAATCCTCCACAAAGCCAGCCTTTCTGCCCTCTTTGCCAAGCGGAGTGGAGATGAAAAGCGCCTTGTCTGCGTGCGCTAAAACCTCGTAAAGTTTAAGCCTATTACGCCTGTTTATCACCCGAATTTCAGGCTCAATTTGTTTTAAATAGTTTAGTTTCGAAAGGTCCTCGTCGGTGAGAATGCCGTTATCTTTTTCGGTTCGCGGAAGCGCGCTTGCTGTGGCGCCAAGCACAAAGAGGTACGGCACATCTTGAAAGTAACTTTTTGTGGCATCGCCAACAAAGACGGCGTCGATGTATGACGGGACCGTTTCCACCTTTACGCTAGCAAAAATGGTGGAGATAAGGGTTTGATAGTCACTCATTTTCAGCGCTATCTTCTTGCCTGCTATCTCCTTCAAAATTTTTTCAATATACACAATCGCTTGCTCGTTTTCGCTTTGCTTTTGAAGGTCGAAAATATTTAAATTCGCAATGTTCCTTTTAATTAGTTCCAAAATCTTAAGCGACACTTGCACAAATTCCGAGATTTCTCCCTCTTTTTTAAAGGAAGATAATAGCGAAAAAATATCGTCGAGCGCGTTTGAGTGCAATTTAAACTCGCCCATGCCGTCCGTTTGATAGTAGTCGACAATTTTTAATAGTTCGTCCGCATTTTCTATGCCTGTTAGTGGCGAGAAAAGTAGGTACTCAATATCCTCCTTGCCCACCCCGCTTTGAAGGGATAACATCTTTAAAAAGAATTTACTGACGGCGACATCGCCAAGGCTCAGCGTATAGTCCGCATAGACCGGAATATCATATTTTGAAAACATTTTGGCAATCTTTTTAAAGTATCCCTCCTCGGGCACGGCGATTGCGAAATCCTTAAAGCGCGCCCCGCTGTGAATGGTGAAAGAGATATATTTCGCCACAAATTCCAGTTCGTCATCGGCGCTGGTCGGCACGAGGTTGATAAAGTAGCCCTCTTTAAATTTCTCCGTTTGCAGAGAAAAGGCGTTCTTTAAAACGGCAAGTTTTTCTTCGCTCAGCTTTGGTTCTCGCTCCTTAACCTTGACCAAAATTCCTTTTTCGGTGGCAAGCGAGAGCATCTTCTTGGTGGTGTCAGTTTCGTAGATATATGCATTGCCGTATCCAAGCGGTTTTGCCACGCCGATAACTATCTTTTTCACCTTTTTTGCAAGGGCGCAAATGAAGGAAAAAATCTTTGTCGAAAAACTGTCGAAGTTGACAAAATATAAGTTATAGTTACTTAAATCAAAGTTCTTTTCTAGGAAAAAATCGAGAAGTTTAACAAGGTCTAACTTCCCTTCCAAAAGTCTTATGTACTCAGCGTAGACGAGCCTTAAATCGTGCATCTTTTTGGAAAGATTTTCGTCGTCGCAGTCTTTTATATCCTCCGGCGCAAGTTCGCAGTTAAAAAATTGCTTTAAAATTTCAAGTATTTGAAGGGCAAGGTCCATGCCGTTATTTTTGAAATACAAAAACTCACCCTCGCATTTTTTTATCGCCTCATAGGTGTAAACGATTTCGTCTAGCCCGCTTATACGCTCAAACTCCTCGCTATGCTCTCTCAAAAGTTTTCCGGCAAGGCGAGAAATTCCCACAACGGCGATATTGAAAGTGGTCTTTATCTGTAGCACATCAAAGATTAAACTCTCCGCCTGCATAGAGAAACTATCTGGCACCACCACCAAATTTTTCTCGCTTAGATTTTTGTGGTCAATCTCCTTTATCACCTCTTTGGTCGCCTCGTAAAGGGTGCAAGACGATATAAACTGCATTTCCATGCCCTTATTTTATCATAAAAGCGGATATTTTCAAAGCGAAAATATCCACTTATACCATTAATGTTATTCATCTAAGTTTTTGCAAACTAACTTTATTAAAGGCGCAAAGGTCACAAAAAGTATCTATATTTGATGTTTTTTAGGTGGCGTCGGCATTTCTAACTAATTTTTTCAACTTTTCGCTCTTAGACATGAGAAATTTTTTGACATTTAACGACAACCTTTCATTTTCTAATTTCAATCTTTTTAGGTCCTCTTTTATGGCGAAAATTTCCTTGTCCTTTTTGGATAACTCGTGATAAGCCTCGCGAAGGAGCGCGCCCATTTTCTCCTTCTCCGCGCTCACTTTCTCCATTGCGGTGTCGCTGGCGCTACGCTTTATAAGTTTCACAAGCCCCAAAAACAGGCTGTTTATATCGGAGTCAGTTAAAGTGCGTTGCTTGAATTTGACAATATTATTTGGCACCACCTTTTGAGATTTTAAGTTTTGGTATTTGTTTTGAAGCCTTGTCATCTTTGTCATGTCGCCACCACTTAACTTAAAGCACGCCGCGCGCACACTCACGCCCTTGTCGGTGAGTGCCTTTATCTCGCGCATAAAATCTTCCTCCTGCTCTTTTGTGAATGGAACAAGTTTATTTTTTAAATGGTTTTTTACGTCTATGCCCAGCCTCCCCGCGCGCACCATATCCTTTTCAAGGTTATCCACCTCGTGATAATAATAGTTTCTAACGCTGTTTGCCTTTCGCTGATATTTTTGCGCATGATTCAAAAAAGCCTCGCGTAATGGCGATTTTTTCAACTTGCTTTCTTCCACCATTTTAAATAAATCTTTGACCTCATCGTCTTTCCAAATATTCATAATTTCACCTCTAGTTTGTATTTTTGCCATGAGAGGAAAATTTAAACAAAAATTTATTGCTTTTCATTTCAAAGAAAGTTCTGCCACGCATAAAACTCCGTTAAAAAAATATCATTTTTAAAATTTCTTTCACCAAAATTATACATTTATCCACCGAAAAACCTGCGGTTTTAAGTGAAGGTGAACCGTAGGTTCACGGTGAAGGAAAATCAAAGATTTTCAGTGAAGGAACGCTAACGCGTTCAGTGAAGGCGAGGCAATGCCTCGCAGTTGTGGAAAGGTTATGGAGAGTGAAAATGGACGGAATGATTGCAAAAAATTATACATGTATCTACCTGATAGATGTATAATTTTTTATAGAGCG
This sequence comes from uncultured Clostridia bacterium, assembly GCA_944349515.1. Classification (GTDB taxonomy): domain Bacteria; phylum Bacillota; class Clostridia; order Christensenellales; family UBA1242; genus Caccovivens. The sequence continues at coordinate 13,868 of CALVNE010000008.1, forward strand.
AATATGCAAAAAAAGTTAGAAAAACGCACAAAAATTGATAAAAAATCAAAAAAAATCAAAAAAAATGAGTTAAAATTGTTAAAAAATGCGAAACAAAGAAATTAAAAAAGAAGGATATCACTCCTTCTCTTTCGCTATTTCGCTTGAAATGCTGACATTGTTAACGCTTGTGATTGTTTGCTCTGGCACATACACATTGCATTTTTTTATTGTGAGAATTTTCCCATACTCATGCATTCGGCTGGTTAGTAGCACTTTCTCTATTGTTGTTTGCTTGATTTTTTTAATGTCCTCGACGTTTTGCATATTGGTCGGCTGAGAGGTCAGCGTTAAAACTACACGCGGATTATAACCGTCCTCAATTTCAACGCCGTAATTATTTCTCAGTTTTTGTGGTGTGTAGGAGTAGTTCTTATCATAGATAGGCAACTTGTAGATAACAATGTCAAGGTAGGAGCGCCCCATTATTGTGATAGCGCGCACCTTGTAATCGTTAAGCACGGTGTATTTAACCTCTTCGCCACCAGAGATTTCACGCCCACCTTTATCAAAGAAACGCTCATGTGCCAACGGCTCGCTGGAAAAGAAGGTGTTAAGCACCGATTGTGGCACTTTGCTGAATAATTTCCCCACACTCGCCTTGACGTCCGGCTCGTGCATGACTCTGTTCAAATCGGCTATTTCGCGCGCCACCGCTGTATCGTTAAACTCCATATTATCCTCCATTCAATTTCATTCTAACATGAAAGTGGGTAAAAGTCAATAGTCACATTTACTATTTTTCCAGTAAAAAAATTATGGCACTGCTTACTGATATCTAACGTAGCGAAAAGGGAAATTAATCGTTTTGTTGTACTTAATCCCGTCCCGGTGGAGCAAAATTCGACATTTAAGAAGAGCGAATATGGCATACTTATCGCGCGTTAAACATAACTTATTCTATGAAAAAGATAATCTTAAAATCCACCTACCCTTGCCTTATTAAGGGCGAAGAGTGCTCGTTTGAACTTGACGAGAACGACAAACTTGAAATTATGGACGAAGATAAAATTTTTGTCTATCCCGCCGTCTATTCTCGGCGAAATATTCCCTTTTATATCAATCTAAGAAATTTAGCAAGTTGCGCGCGCTACTCAGTGCATGAGTTTGACAACTTCACCCTTCTTATGCTCTCGAACGAAGCGGAACTTGTCACCACTCAAAAAGAACATCTTTTTTTTAACAACGAAAAGTGCGTTATCTCAGTGTCGCTAAACGAAATTAAGTTTGAGTTTAAAAATTACTGCGTCACCTACACCTGCCCGCACGAAACAACCAATTTTAAGGTGTTCAAAGTGGGCAATTTTGCCTGCCTAGAATTTTCAAGTCAGCTTTATGTTTTTAACACTGCAGACTGCCACCTATCGCACTTTGAGGGCGAGGACATCGAGTTTGAGAAGGAAACGCTTTCGCTTTCAAAGCGCCTTGACGACTGCGAAAACCGAATAAAAAAATCGACATATTCGCTTGCCGGTAACAAGATTAAGGTGGAAAGTTTGAAGTTTGAATACGGCAAAGAAATGGCGATTGAAGAACTTACGCCTTACCGTTTTTTAGAGGCAATAAGGGCGAAAGATTACCATTTTGCCAAAAATTTATTAGACGCAAGTTTAAATATCAACGAAGAGAACCTATCCAAATTTTTAGAAAATGTGATAAATTTTTTACCATTATCCACCAACGACTATATTGTTATAAGCGGTGATAACAAAAACTTTGTACGCTTTGAAACAAAAAGAGGAAAAATTGTGGATATCTCAGTGGATAAGTTAGGATAGACTATGTGATGTTAAAATTTTATTGATAGAAAATTTTAATAAATTCTAACGAATTTGGCGTACTTCGCCCGACATCGCAGTATGTATGACCAGCGGTCTCACTTTAAGTGTTTCGCGCTTGGTTCGACCTTAGATAATATTAACTATGTGATGTTAAAATTTTATTCACATAAAATTTTAATAAATTCCAACGAATTTTGCGTGCTTCGCCCGCCATCACAGTTTGTATGAACGTCGGTCTCACTCAAATACAACTAACGTTGTGCTTGGTTCGACCTCAGATAATATAAACTATGTGATGTTAAAATTTAAGCAAGTTAAATTTTAAATTTTGCTAACGCAAAAACACAATAAATTGTGTCATCACAGTTTGAATGAACATCAGTCTCACTCAAATACAACTAACGTTGTGCTTGGTTCGACTTCCGATAATATAGAAAAATTTAAATATTATCTAAAATACCTACAAATTTCAAGTTTTTGTCGAAGCGATTGTAGAAATTTTTTATTAAAATTTTCAGCACTTTTTGCCCCACTTCCTCGGGGAAATTTGGAAGTTTATCGTATGGCATTGTGGATAGAAGTTTGATTAAATTAAACTCACCTTTTCCAATTTGCTCGCACTGATAGGTCTTGCACGCCTCGCAGACAAGTTCACCCACTTGGTGATTTATGTAGATGTTGTCGTGAAATTCGGCTCGGCAACCGGCGCACTTTGGGCTGTACAGTTTTACGCCATATATCTCAAAAACTGACAGAAAAAACTTCAAAAGCACCGCAAGGCGAGCGCTCTTATGAAAGGCGAGAATTTTGAAGCCGTTAAGTAACGCCATAAAGACCTCGTAGCGCTGATAGACGCTTTCAAAATCTAAATTTTGCACCACTTCCAACATGGCGTTCGCTTCAAAATATTTATCTATATCTTTGGCTATCTCATTGAAGTCCTCGATGATATCCACGCCGGTGACGACATTACTAAACTTGCCCTCCTCTATCATGTATTCGCCGAAGCAAAACTGCTCTTTAGCGTATTTCATCTTCGCCTTGTCGCCCCTAACGCCTTTGAATGTCACCCAAATTTTGCCCTTTTCAAGTGAAAAAAGAAGAATATTCTTATCCTTCTCCTTCGCATTATTTCCTTTTATCACAATCGCCTTCAAATTTTCGCTCATACAGTCCTTTAATTCAACCTTTTAACTTTCAAAACAGTTTTTTGTAATATGGTGCCAAAAATCTTGAAATCGCGCTTTTTTCAAAGACTTACCGCCGATAGCAAACTAGCGTCCTCTTTCTTCCTTTTCGCGCCTCGCCTCTTGCTCTTTTTGATGATAAATTTGCCAAGCGTATGGGTTGCCGGTCAACTTAAACGCTTGCCAAAGAAGTTTGCAATCTTCATTTTCAAAATCTTTTTTCATATCCGCCTCCTATGATAGTTTGCGCCCACCGCCCCTTTATATTCTTATTATACAATAAAACTAAACGCTGTCAACAAAATCGCAAGAGTTTTTAAATAAATCTTTAATTTTTAAAATCTGCTTGACAAACTTTTTGATAAGTTTTACCATATTTCATATGTAGTCCTTTTCGCTTTGCCGCGTGGCGCACTTTTCGACAAGAAATTTTAAGCGTGTTTTGGCGAAATATTTAAAAAATTTGTAAAAAATTTAAGACATTTTAATGAAAATTGTCTACTCTAAACAACTTCTTTATCAAAACTCGAATATTAGACGAAATTCAACTATTTTAAAAGGATAACATGAACGAGAAATATGAGTATTGGCGAAATTTTGTCGCCGATAAAAAAATTAAAAGGGAACTTCAAAAGTTGAGCGAAAAGGAAATTGTCACAAATTTTTCATCATCGCTTTCCTTTGGCACGGCGGGTATGCGCGGAGTTATGGCGCTGGGCAGTGGTTGCTTGAATGTTCTCACTGTGTCTAAACTTGCGGGCGCCGTTGGGCGATATTTGCAAAACAAGAATGCGCGTGTGGCGATAAGTTTCGACACTCGGTTTAACAGCAAAGATTTCTCTCGACTTTTTGCCAAAATTTTGGCGGAATATGGAGTGGAAGTGTTACTTTTTAGAGACTACTCGCCAACGCCTGTGCTGGTTTATGCTGGCATATACTATCATTGCGACATCTCGGTGATAATAACGGCAAGCCACAACCGTAAAGAATACAATGGCATAAAACTCTACGACAAATGCGGTATTCAAATAGACAAAACGGTGCAAGAAAAAATAACCGACCTCTTCAACAAAACCGACGAGGTGGAGGTTTACAACAGGGTTTATAACAAAAAACTTGGTAATGTGAAATTTATTGAAAAGGACTTCATCGACATATATTTGCAAAAATGTTTGAAAAATTCGAGCGTTGAAAAAGAGGAAAAAAATTCAAAAAACACCGAAAAAATCGCAAATTTTAGCGAAAATTTAGTAAAAAATGGCGAAAAAAATGAAATTTTTGACAAAAACGAGCAAATAACTAAAAAAGAACAACGCTCCTTGAAGATAACCTACACCCCGCTTAACAGCACAGGATTTCGCTATGTTGAAAGACTTTTGGGCAAAAATGGATTCACCTTTCACCGAGCGCAAGCAAAACCCGACCCCAATTTTTCCACCTGTCCGTATCCTAACCCAGAGTTTGAAGAGGCATTTATTGAAGCGAAAAAGGTGGCAAAAAAATTTGATAGCGACATCATCATCGCCACCGACCCAGACGCCGACAGACTTGGCGTTATGGTCAAGGATGGCGAAGAGTATGTTAAACTGAGCGGAAATGAGGTTGGGTATATCTTCGCCGACTACCTACTTTCCGGCACAAACGGCAAGGCTGTAGTCACAAGCGTGGTGACAAGTCCGCTCATTGATAAAATTTGCAAGCAAAACGACGCCAAATTATATAAAACTCTCACCGGTTTTATGAGCATGGGAAGTAAGGCAAAGGAACTTTCAAAAAAATATGGCAGAAAAAACATTGTGTTAATTTATGAGGAGAGTTGCGGGTACGCCGTTGGCAACATCTACGATAAAGACGGTATCACCGCCTCGCTTTTAATTGTGCAAATTGCCGAAAAGTTGAAAAAGGAAGGTAAGACGCTTATAGACTATCTTAACATAATCTATGCGCGATACGGAAAGATGACCGCGCTTTCAAGTTCAATTGCTATCGAAAACAGCGGACGCGTGGTGGATAGGATAAGAAAAAGCAAACTTAAAGGCATGAGAATGGATTTTGAAAAAATCATAGACTATCAAAACGACAACACCCGCCTTCCAAAACAAAACTTTTTGGAGTTTAGGTTTAAAGACGGCTCCTTCATTATTCGCCCAAGTGGCACCGAGCCAAAACTGAAAATCTATCTTTTCCACAAAGACGAAAAACGTGCGCATGAATTGTTAAACAAATTAATTAATCATTTAAAATCTATAAAGATATAAGATAAGTAAAAATTGAAAAACAGCAAAAAAAATCGTAAAAATTAATAAAAAAAATTAAAAAAATATGTTAAAAATGTCAATAAAATAATTTTTACAGAAAAATAGCGAATCAATTTATAAAAAAAATAATTAATAATAATTTTAAATAAGTATTTTGTATTTTTTTAACATTTATCTACTGCATTATCTCGTAAATATTATATAAATTTCTAAAAAATAACAAAATTTCAAGTGAACTATTCAAAAATTTCAAAAAAACACTAAAAAATCGCATTTTTTAGTGTTTTTTTTGATTTATTTATTGATTTTTTTATTTATTAAAAATTTTTATTTTGTTTTTATTATTTTTTCAAATTTTCTCGCAAAAATTCTTCAAGTTGTTTACATTTCTCCTTATCCATATCAAGCACATTTTCAAGGCGATACTTAATGCCTAAATTTTTGTATTTTTCCTTTGCCATGCTGTGATACGGAAGAAGTTCCACGCGCTCCACATTCTTGATGTTCTTTATGTAATCTTTAAGTTTTAGCACATCTTCTTTCGTGTCGTTATAGTTTGGAACAATCACTTGCCTTAGCCAAAGTTTTTTGTTTTTCTTTTGACAAGTTTCTAAGAATTTGTTGTATTTATCCATTGCCTGCCCGGTTAGTGATTTATATTTTTCTGGAACAATCACTTTGACGTCCAAGATGACTAGGTCTACATAGTCTAAAATTTCTTCGTAGTTGTCGCCAAAGCCAGAAGTGTCAAGGCAGGTGTGTAAACCATGCTTCTTACATTCCTTTAACGCTTCAAGTAGAAACTTGGGTTGTTTAAGTGGCTCTCCGCCTGAGAAGGTCACTCCGCCATCATCTCCAAAATATGGTTTATATTTCAATATCTTTTTCACAAGTTCTTCAGCGGTCATTTCAATCTTCTTCTTGTCGCTCCAAGTTTCTGGATTGTGACAATAGGCACACCTAAGCGGACAGCCCTGCATGAACACAACAAATCTCACGCCAGGTCCATCCACCAAACCCATGGTTTCAAAACTGTCAATATTTCCTTTAATCATTTAAAATCCTTTTAACTCAAGTGAAGAGTGAAGGAAAAACAAACGCAGAGCGTTTGAGTGAAGAACTGTGGAAGATTTTATTATAAAGTTATCTATTCTATAATCAAAACCACATTTTCTCTCAACTTGCTTACACATTCTAATAATTTTCAATTTTATTTAGAGATTAAATTTTGTCTTATTATCATTAATCTTTCCACAACTCTTCACTGCGAACCATAGGTTCGTCTTCGCTCTTCACTCTTACTTTTCTTCTTCCCTTCACTCTTCACTGATTTGGTGCGAATTGCATTTTTGCACCAAATTATCTTGTTGTATGAAATGTTCTTGCAATCACTTCCTCTTGGTGAGCGCGTGAAAGTTTGTTGAAATTAACCGCATAGCCACTCACTCTGATTGTTAAGTTTGGATATTTCCAAGGGTTGTTCATCGCGTCGATAAGAAGCGAACGATTTAGCACATTGACATTTAGATGTTGTGCCTGTTGAGTGAAATATCCGTCTAAGATGTTGACCAAATTCTTCACTCTCGCCTTATCATCCTTGCCAAGTGCGTCCGGCACAATGGAGAAGGTGTTGCTGATGCCGTCTTGACAGCAATCGGCGTATGGTATCTTTGCCACTGAGTTAAGCGAAGCAAGTGCGCCTGATGTGTCACGCTCGTGCATAGGGTTCGCACCTGGTGCGAATGGCACGCCTGCGCGTCTGCCGTCTGGAGTTGCGCCCGTCTTTTTGCCATACATAACATTCGATGTGATTGTGAGAAGTGACAATGTTTTAATCGATTTTCTATAGGTCTTATTCTCATCTAGGCAAGCCTTAAACGCCTTAACAAGTTCCACCGCAATCTCGTCCACTCTGTCATCATCGTTGCCAAACTTTGGAAAATCGCCAGTAATTTTGAAGTCGACAATGATGCCCTCATCGTTTCTAATAGGGCTGACTTTCGCGTATTTTATGGCCGAGAGCGAGTCAACCGCCACTGAGAAACCTGCCACGCCGAACGCCATAAGCCTTTCCACATTTGTGTCGTGAAGTGCCATTTGGATGGCCTCATACGCGTATTTATCGTGCATATAGTGGATGATGTTCATGGCATCAACATAGGTTTTTGCCACAAGTTTCATGGTTTTAAGGTAGTTTTTCCAAACAGTGTCAAAGTCTAAAACACTTTCCTTGTTCTTCTTCAAACCTTCCACCACAAGCGCGCCACTCTTTTCATCCACACCGCCGTTGAGCGAATAGAGAAGAGTTTTCGCTAGGTTACAGCGTGCGCCGAAGAACTGCATCTGCTTGCCCACTTTCATCGCTGAAACACAGCACGCAATCGCGTAGTCACTGCCGTAAATTGGACGCATAACATCGTCGCCCTCATACTGAATGGCGTCCGTTTGAATGGAAATCTTTGCGCAATAGCGTTTAAAGTTTGCTGGCAATTTTGCTGAATAGAGAATAGTCAAGTTTGGTTCTGGCGAAGGATTAAGGTTGATAAGTGAGTGCAAGTATCTAAACGAATTTTTGGTCACCAAACTATGTTCGTCGTCAAGCATACCGCCGACACTCTCGGTCACCCAAGTTGGGTCGCCGGCGAAAATCTCGTCGTATTCTGGCGTTCTTAGGTGTCGAACAAGGCGGAGTTTGATGATAAATTGGTCGATAAGTTCTTGCGCTTCACTTTCGGTCATCAATTTCTTTTGCATATCTCTTTCAATGTAGATGTCAAGGAAGGTAGAAGTGCGACCTAAACTCATAGCCGCGCCGTTGTCCTCTTTTACGCCTGCAAGGTATGCAAAGTATAGCCACTGCACAGCCTCATACGCATTGGTCGCTGGCTTTGAGATGTCAAAACCATAACTTTTTGCCATTTCTTTAAGCTTATTAAGCGCCCTAACTTGCTCGGCAACTTCTTCGCGAAGCCTAATGCTTTCCTCGGATGAAACGTCGATTTTAGCATAGTCCTTTTGCTTAAACTCGATAAGTTTGTCAACGCCATAGAGTGCCACTCGGCGATAGTCACCAATTATTCTTCCCCTACCATAAGCGTCAGGAAGCCCAGTCAATAGTCCCGCCTTTCTTGCGCGTCTAATTTCCGGCGTGTAAACATCAAACACACCATCGTTATGCGTCTTTCTAAACTCCTTAAAGTGCTTTTCAAGGGTTGGGTTTAACTTTTTGTTGTATGCCTCAAGTGCCTTGTCCGCCATACGCGTTCCACCATAGAGATTGACAATGCGTTTGAGTGGCTTATCCGTTTGAAGCCCAACAACAACCTCGTTTTTCTTGTCGATATATCCCGGTTTAAAACTTGTTATGCCAGAAACTGCGTCAAGTTCGACGTCCAAAAGCCCTTCCTTTGCCTCTTTGTGCAAAAGTTTCTCGCATCTATCCCACACCTTCTTTGTTTTCGAAGATATTGGAGCGAGAAAACTGTCGTCGCCCTTATATTCCTTATAGTTTTCTTTGATAAAGTCGGCGACATCGATGTTCTCTTGCCATACGCCGTCTTTAAAACCTTTCCAAGCGTCAATAAATTCTTCTTTCATACTTTCTCCTTTTGTTTTTACTTTTTGCCAAAAACACATTATATGGCAAAACTTATTTATCTTTATGCCTATATATTGTATAATATATTATAATATTAGTCAAATAAAATTGAAAAAATATGCACCATAAGATGCATATTTTTTATTATATTTCTTCTGTTCTAGTTGAAATGATGTTGTCTAAAACTTTGTATAGGCCTGATGAAGAGTTTTCGGTGTTGATGTAGAAGCACCTACCTTGGAACTTGCCGTCAATTCCGCGATAGATGTTGAAACCATAGCCGTCCTCTTCCACCTTGATTGTCAGTTCGTTGAAACCTAGGCCGTTAAATTCGTAATATCCGTCAAACTTGAAATTAAGATAATATCCGTCTTTAAGCATTTTGTCGTATAGTTCTGGAAAGGTCACACCGAGCGCTGGCGTGTCGTAGGCGTTTTCGATATATTTCAAAAACTCCTCTTGTATGTCCGCCTTTTGCTCGTCGGTTATCTCTATCACCTCGCCATTTGCGATAAAACTTAAATCTCCATACGGAAAGACATCTAAAACTCCCATAATTGCACTTAACATCATTGGCACTCCTATTAAAGAAAATAACAATCTTCTCATAAATACCTCCTTTGCACAAGGTAGTTTGTGAGAAAAATCAAAAAATATCCAAAAAAAGTAAGAGTAAAAAGTGAAGAGAAACAAATGCAAAGCATTTGAGTAAAAGTGAAGGAAAGGCAAAACCTTCCAGTGAAGGAACGCATACGCGTTCAGTGAAGAACTGTGGATGAGCAAACGCAAAGCGTTTGAGTGAAGAACGAAAAGTGAAGAGTGAAAAACTGTAGGTGATTTTAATAAAAGCAAATCCATTCTATAATCAAAACCACTTTAAGTAGCGACAAATCGCCAACGAGCAAAGCGAGTGCGATTTCGTTTGGTCGCCTTCCCCAACGCCATACTTGCGCTATCTCAAAATCAATTTTCGATTTTGCGAGGAGAAGGGCTTTGCCCGGTGCGCACAAATCGAAAATCACATACAGGGAAGAGGACTAGGCGGAGAAACCAACGGAGTAGCCGTTAGAAAAATTTTAATTTTTCGTGTCGGCGTTTAGCGGAGTTGGTGTCTGTCCTAATTCTCGGCAAACTGGCTATTATATAAATCAGCGTAGAAGCCACCCTTTGCCATAAGTTCTTCGTGGTTGCCACTTTCAATCACGTCGCCGTCTTTTAGAACTAGGATGATGTCGGCGTTTTTGATTGTGGAAAGTCGGTGTGCGATGATGAAGGATGTTCGCCCTTCCATAAGTTTATCCATCGCGCGTTGAATGAGTTCTTCCGTTCTTGTGTCGACAGACGATGTTGCCTCGTCTAAGATAAGCATTGGATTGTTCGCCACCATGGTTCTTGCAATGGTGAGAAGTTGTTTTTGCCCAGCGGACAAGTTAACCGCATCGTCAATCACAGTGTCGTAACCCTGTGGCAAAGTTTGAATGAAGTGGTCGACGCCCACACTCTTGCACGCTTCGACTATCTGCTCGTCGGTGACATACTCTTTATTATATCTTAAATTTTCTTTTATCGTCCCCTCGAACAGCCAGGTATCTTGAAGCACCATGCCGAATAGGTCGTGGATATTCTCGCGAGTCAAATCTTTAATCGACTTGCCGTCAATTCGAATGTCGCCGGAGTTTATCTCGTAAAAACGCATAAGGAGGTTAACAAGCGTCGTTTTTCCGGCGCCGGTTGGCCCCACAATTGCCACCTTTTCGCCGGCGTAGACCTTAACGGAAAAGTCTTTGATAATAATTTTGTTTTCGTTATATCCAAACCTAACATGGTCAAATTCGATATTGCCCTTTATATCGGTGAGCATATCCGTTTTATTTTCCTCGTTTTCAAGTTCCTTTTCTTCCAAAAACTCGAATACGCGTCCGCACGCCGCCGAAGTGGACTGCAAACTTGTCAGCGACTGAGCAATTTGAGAGAGCGGGTTGGAGAACATACGCGCGTATATCATGAATGCGGCGATTGGTCCAAGCCCAATGGTGCCGTTAGCAACAAGCACAGCGCCCACCACGCACACTGCCACAAAGGCAAAATTGCCAACAAAGCCCATGATAGGCATCATGGCGTTGGATAAGAATTGCGATTTCCACGCGCTGGTGTAGAGTTTTTTGTTCATATCCACAAATTCCTTGCCTTTATCCTTTTCGGCATTGAAAAGTTTTACCACGTTATGCCCCGAATACACCTCTTCAATATGCGCGTTTAAGTCACCCAAATTCTTCTGTTGCATAACGAAATATTTTTGCGACTTAGATAGGCAAATTACGATAATCACAAATCCTATAAGTGTGGCGCCGATAACTGTGAACGCCATTATCCACTGCGTAACAAACATAGCAATCACAACGCCCACAAAAAGAATGATGTTGGAAAATAAACTGGATACCGATTGGTTTAGCGTTTGACCTATCGTGTCGACATCATTGGTTACACGGCTTAAAGTGTCGCCATAGAGGTGAGTGTCGAAGTATTGAAGTGGAAGTTTGTTAATCTTCCAAGAGATATCGTCGCGGAATTTAAAGACGATTTTTTGGGTGGCAGTTGCCATGATGAAATGTTGGAAGTAGCCTAGTAGTGCCATGATTAGCGCAAGCGTGAGAATGGTGAGAGCGGTGCGAGTGACCGCCGAATAGTCAATTTCTCCGCTTTTTAGCCCGTTGGTGATGGTGTCTGTTAGGCTACTTATGAGGTTTGGGGAAATTATTTGGCAGACCACCGAAATAGCGCCAAGCACAAGCGCAATGCCAATCAGCCAATAGAATTTTTTGCAATATTTTATGAGTTTTGCCATGGACTTTTTAAATTGTCCCTTTGCCGGCTTTTCGCCTGTCATTACGCGTCCTCTCATTGTAGTTCCTCCTCGGAAAGTTGCGACAAGGCAATTTCCTTATACACCGGGCAAGTCTTTAGTAGTTCCTCATGCGTGCCAATGCCTACCATGTCACCGCTGTCTAGCACAATTATCTTGTCGGCGTCTTTAATGGTGCCGATACGCTGAGCAACAATAAACTTGGTTGTGCCACCCGTGTGTTTTGCAAGTGCCGTTCTTAGTTTTCTATCCGTTTTAAAGTCGAGCGCTGAGAAACTGTCGTCGAAAATAAAGATATCCGGCTTTCTGGCAATCGCACGCGCAATACTTAAACGCTGTTTTTGCCCGCCAGAGACATTGGTTCCGCCCTGCGCGATGCGCGCGTCCACTCCGCCTTCCATTTTTGAGACAAAATTCGATGCTTGCGCCACTTTAAGCGCGTCGGTAATTGTCTCCTCATCGGCGTTATTATCGCCAAAGTCGACGTTCGACCTCACCGTTCCGCTGAACAACACTCCGCGCTGAGGAGTATATCCAATCTTCTTATTAAGCACTTTACTGTCATATTCCTTGACATTTACGCCGTCGATAAGCACCTCGCCCTCGGTGGCATCGTACAGCCTTGGAATGAGGTTGATGAGCGTGCTTTTTCCGCTACCGGTCGAGCCTATAAATGCCACAGTTTCGCCCTTTTTAACGCTAAAATTGATGTTTTTCAGCACGTACTCGTTGGCGTCGGCGTACTTAAATGACACATCTTTGAAAACAACATAGTCCTCAGATCCGGTCGCCTCGTTGTAAAATTTTTCGTCTTTATATTCACCAGAAACAATGGAGTTTTCTGTGTTTAAAACCTCGTTTATTCTGCGCGCCGACACAAGCGAACGCGGAAGAATGATAAAGATGATAATAAGGAGCATGAACGCCATAACAACCTGCATAGCGTAAGAACTAAATGTCAGCATATTTGGTATATCCACAAGCGGGTCTTGAACGATGTATGCGCCAATCCAATAGATAGCGAGCGTCAGCCCAGTCATAATAAGCGACATTCCCGGATTCATCATCGCCATAATTCTGTTTGCGGAAAGGTTGTTTTTAGTGAGCGCTCTGTTGCAGTCTTCAAACTTTTCGTTTTGATATTCCTCAGCGTTCGACGCGCGCACCACGCGTATGCCAGTTAAGTTTTCGCGCGTCACGCGGTTTAAATTGTCAGTTAAGGTTTGAATGCGCTTAAATTTCGGCACGGCGAATAAAAAGACGATAAGCATGATGATGAGTAGCGCCACAACCGCGCCCGCCGTTGCCACCGACCACTGCCAGCCCTTGCCCACTATCGTCAAAATTGCCCAAACAGCAAGGATTGGCGCTTTGATTAAAGACTGCGTGCCCATGGCGATGAGCATTTGAATGTTGTTGATGTCGTTGGTAGTTCTTGTTATCAAACTTGCTGTGGAAAATTTGTTGAGTTCACTGAGCGAAAAACTTTCCACCTTGGCATAAAGCGCAAAGCGGAGACTCGCTGAGAGCCTTGCGCTTATTTTTGCCACAAAGAAATTGACAATTACCGCCGAAAGCAAACTTCCCACCGCGCAAGCAAGCATATACCCGCCATTGATGAGGATTTGATTCACTCGGTCTGGCATTTCCTCCATTTGCAGGTATCTTATGATTGTTGCCATATAGTTTGGTAGTTGTAAGTCTAGCCAAACTTGCAAAACCACCAGCCCCACCATGAAGAATAGATAAAGATAATCTATCCACTTTAAATATTTAAAAAGTTTAAACATATTCGCCTCTTTTTGCTTTTTCCACTCGCAAACTTTAAAATGACATATGTAAAAAATATATATCAACTTAAAAGTATGTGCGAAAATAATAGCATACCAATTTTAGCACTTCAGAAAAAAATAAGCAAGCAAAGATCAAATTTTCCTTTACTTTTGCAACAAAAAAACTTATGTTTTTTCCATAAGTTTTTATTCAATTTTTTTAATTTGTTCCACTTTCATTTTGCCAAAGAAGAGTTGGCATTTCGCCGTCGGGCGCTGACCAAATTTCGCCGTCGAGGTTGAAGGAGTTGGAAAATTCGTAAGATTCCGCAAAAATCTGGCAATTTGTCGGCTCCGGCGCCACAATATCGGCGCCCTTTTCGTGATAAATTTCCTTTCCGTGGAAGGCGAAGGAATTTGTCACCGCGCCCTCTTCAAAGTTGCCAACGATTGCGCCAAAATAGCCCACATCATGTGTCACAACAACCGCGCTATAAGACTTGTCAATCACGCGCCCACGCCTAAAAAATTCGCCCACAAGCCCGCCAACATCGTTCACACCGCCTCCAATCGAAAGCGTGCCGAGGGCATAGCAATTTTCAATGTTTCCGCGGTTTAATCCCACAAGCCCGCCGAAGTTGGCGTTGTCTATGATGGCACTAAGTGAAAGCGCGCTGTAACTTTCGCTTATCGCTCCGCCATAGTTTTCCCCGACCAGTCCGCCGATATTTCCTCCGCCGACAATAGTGCCGGAAAGGCTTGTTGATGTTTGTGTTACGCTTGCCTCCTCGTTCATTCTGCCAACTAGCGCGCCAAAGGTAGCTTTTCCGCGTATGTCGATTTCAATAGTTGCCGTAGAATTAGAAATTTCTCCGTCAGCAAGTTCGCCGACCATTCCGCCAAAAGTGCCCTCGCCTTGCAAGTACACGTTTGCAACAACATGGCAATTTTTTATTTCGCCATTTAAAGTTTTTGCGATGCCGTAAAACTCCTCGCCGTCATAGTCGGAAAATACAACAGTCAAATTTTCCACATTTCCACTTAAATTTGTGAAAATCATCTCGGCGCTAAGTGTTTTTACAGTATGCCCACCGCCGTCAATTCTGCCGTAAAAAGCAGAAGGTGACCACTCCTCGCCCTCCATATCAACATCGTCAGTAAGCGAAATGTTAGCGTACTTTGCGTTGTGAAGGTAACTTAAAAATTCAGTGGCGGAACCTGCGTAAAGCGACGGCGGAGAAAGGTATAGCCCGAACATCATAAGAATAAGATTGACAATGGAAAGGGCGAAGAGCGATATTCTTGCTACCTTGTAAAACGGCGTTGAAGATTTCTTTAAGAGGTTGTAAATAAACACGCCCACACCGAGCAAAACCGACAAAAGCGTCAGCACGATGACGGCGTCTTGGCTTATCCAAAGATACATCTCGCTTGGCATGGCAACCACGAAAATTAAAAGTAGGCTAACAAGCGCCATAGGCACAATGCAAAGACAAGAAAATAAGGCAATATTTCTTCTCGCTTTTTGTGCAACACTTTCCTTTTCACCTTTTTCTTTTTGCCCCTCAATATCCTTGCTGACGCGAGAGTATCTTTCCGCTTTTGTGGCAATTTGCGCCAAACTCACCGAGGAATCTAAACTTAATTCTAAAGCGTTCAACCTGTCGGCAATTTTGCCAAGAATATCGCTGTAACTTTCAAAATTCTCCGCCTTATCTATCTTATCTAAATATATTTCAAAGGCGTGAATCTGCTCGCGGAAGTATGTCGCCGTAGTTTTATCCTCCACCTCATTCAAAATTTTATCGTTTCGAATGATGAAGGAGCGTATTTTTTCTTTTAGCCTAATTTTGTCTAAATTTTCCTCACGGAAAACCTTGGTGGCGCTGTTGATATTTGCGTTTGCCACAATCTGCGCGTAATGTTCCGCGTCCGCTTCGCTTGAATAAGTTAGCACGCTTGACCAATCGTCAAGTTCGGCAATTTTAACATTGGTGGTTAAAAGTTCCGCCTCACTTTTAGAGTGCGACTTTATCTGTATGAGTTCCCAATAAAGCGAAGCATTTTCCTTATCGTTCTTTATGGCGAGGGTGATGTATTTTTCCGCCAGCCTAAAAAAGGACTGTTCCTTCAAAAATCTCGCCACTCGAACGAGTGCATCTTGCAGACTTGTGAGGTAGGAAAGATAGTAGTCAATCTGCTTTTCGGCGCTTTCTAGGTCGAAAAATGCGACTTCTAAAACCAAACTTATTATGTTATTTAAGAAGTTATCCTTCTGCTCGTCGGTACAGTATTGCAGAACTCTTTTCACCGCCTCATCATCGCGGAACGAGAGTTTGTCCTTTGGAGTGGAAAAGTTTTGAAGAAATTTGGCGTATAAACTTGGCACGTGTCCGCTGTTTAACGTCAAAATTTTTTGATAATATCTTTCGTCGCCAGACTTTTGCGCAAGTTGGAAGTAAAAGCCTATAAGTTCGTCATTGCTGGAAAGTGCCCCTTCCACGACGGAAATGAGCGCGTCATTACCAGTTTCAATCGCCTTAGACTTGGCGTTTTCAATAAATTCGCCCCGCCACGAGTTCATATACGGCAATAAAAACGGCAAAAACTTGGCGTACTCGTCTGCGTCGTCCTCTCTCACGATAAGTTGTTCCCACTTGTTGACAAAATCGTTGGAAAAGTCGGACTCGGAGTACTTCAAAATCTTTTCAATGAGGTCTTTATTTTTAAAGTTTTCGAGTTTTGAGAAGAATTCCTCCGGCGTTCGGAGCCCTTCCTCGCACAAAAGCGAGGCGAAATAGATTTCTCCGCGGTTATCGTCTATCTCCTCGCTCACAAGGCGTTTTGCCGTTTCAAAGTCGCCATTTTTTAGGCTATAAAATATCCACTTTGTTTTGTTCTTGTCGGAAAGCGGAATATTTTCCACATTGTAATGCCCAAGTTCGCGCGCCGTCACCGGTTTTGGTTCCACCTTGACCGGCGCTACTTCTTCCACCTCTCGTGTTGGAAGGGTGACCTCCTCGTTATACTCTCTTGCCACCGCCTTTTCCACGCTCGATTGCAAGTTTAAAACAAAGGCTATGTCGCTGGTGGATAATAGTGTTTCCAAAAAAGGAAAGGCGAGTTTTAAACTTTCTAGTCCCACCCTCTTTTCGTCATACGCCACAATAAAAGAGGAAGGGAAACGCTGTTTGGCGTTTATCCTATAAATAAACCTATCCGTCAAGTTTTTCATCTTGGCGTCGGTTAAGTCCTTTTCGTCCTCTAAAAGTAAAACTAAACATTTAGCGCTATTGACGGCGTTAAAAAGTTGGACCTCTAAATTCCCGCCCTTCTTTTTCGCCTCCTCGCGCTGGAAAGTGGGATATGCTGACAAAGCCTCCCTTATCTTCTCAAAATTTTTCGACTTACTGTTGCCGTTAAGTATCACATCGATTTTCGCGAGATTATTTTCCAAAAATTCCTTCCTAACATTTTCCACGAACTGTGCTTGCTCTTCATAACTTTTCGCCACTTCTTTTGGCGCGTATTCCACGGCTTTTTTAAAGTCCTCGTCCGCTAGAAAGGAAGGAATTTTTTGCCCAAAAAAGGTGGGATAGCGCTTGACGCCGTTTTTGCTTGTGAAATAAACCACCTTGTGTTTAGCCTGCAAAAGCCCAAAGTACGCCTCATAAGATTTTGGATATAGGGATAGGATTTTTTTAAAATCGCTTTCGGCGTTTTCAAACTTATATTCTCTGAGTTTTTCATAGGCGCGGACGATTAAAATTTCCTCTTCTTTGGTCAGATATTCGTCAACATAGATAGTCCCACAGAACAAGCATTTAAATATGTTCTGCCCCACCTCTTTATATCTCTTTCCGCCACAATTTTTGCAAATTCTTTCTCTCATTTCACCCGCTATTTTATTAAATTCCACATAAAACCAAAAAAGGCTATTTCTTATCTTCCGCTTTCTTTGTCGCCTTTGCCCGCCTTTTGAGCAGACTGTTTATGTCGGCGTTAAACTTGTCGAAAAGCTTTAAGTCCGCCTCCGTAACGCTTGGAGGAAAGACCTTTAACACCTTGTCAAAATCGGCGTTGGTAACTAAAACCACCTTATCCTCTTCAATCGCCTTCAAAAGTGGCTCGTCCTTGGCGCGGTCGCAAAGTTCCTCGATATCCGCACCGCTGAAAAGTTCAGTTTTTGCCACAATTTTGCCGACATCAAAATCTTTCGCCACCGGCACGTTTTTCATGCTTTTTTCTATCATAAATTGTCGCGCCTCGGCGTCGGGAAGTGGTATGTAAATTTTTTGCGAAAAACGCCCAGAGCGTAGCACGGCGCTGTCGATATCCCACGGTCTATTTGTGGCACCGAGGAGAAGTAGGTTCGGGTTTTGTCCGCTGAAACCGTCTATCTGTTGCAAAAATTCGTTGACGCGCTTGTCGTTATGAGTGTCAACTCCGCGCTTGCCGAGCAGACTATCCATTTCGTCGATAAAGATTATAGCGCGGTCTTGCTTATTGGCCTCGGTGAAAAGCGCGCTAATATTTTTCTCGCTCTCGCCCACCCATTTAGAGACGATGTCGGAGCCTTTCACCGCGTAAAACTTGGCGCCCACCTCACAGGCTATCGCCTTGGCAATCATCGTTTTGCCGGTGCCGGGAGGTCCGTAGAGGAGCACCCCACCGCCGGTCTTTTTGTTGTAGAGTTTATACTTGTCCGGATGAAGATAGGGGTTTATCATTCTTATCTTAATTGCCTTTTTAACATCGTCAAGACCCGCAACATCGGAAAAATGAATGTTTGGCACCTCCGCCGACTGCCATTTTTTAACCTCATCGTCAGTTTCCGTCTTTTTCTCTTGCAAAGTGGAGGAAAGGTCAACAATACGCCTTGCGCGCTTCATTCTTGCCTCACGAAGGGAGCCTTGGCTTTGTTTCGCCATTTTCATCATCGTTTCGCCGGCGAGCATAAAGTTGCGCTTGGCAAGCGCAAAATTTCCCTTTTCCTTCGCCTCTTTTCCCTTTTGCATATAAAGGTTAAAGGTGTCGTTTAGAAGTTCGATATCTTCCAAAGTTTATACCTCACTGTCAATTTTTTTCTTCAACGCTTCAATTTCCTTGTCGATATCCTCGTTCGACGCCTCGTCCTTCGACGATGCCTCTAAAATATATTTCTCAAAATCGTCCGCTGTAATATCCTTACCCTCCTTTGCCTTGCCAGCAGTGGCAAAACTCTCTTGACTTATCTCCATAAAGGAATCAATCTGCTCCGTTTGCGTTTCCACGGCAGCGATCGCCTCTTCAAACTGCGCTTGAATCTTCTCAAATTCCTTGGCATCGGCAAGTTTGCTCATCTCTTTGCTTATCACGCTCATACCCCTCAAAAATTCAGTGGTCATCATGGTGACGTCGCGCATTTGGGCGGTTATTTCGAAGTTTAAAAGCATCTCTTGCGCGCGCTTTTGCTGTTGCACCGTCATGCGGTAGCCAGAGAGCGCCAAATTAAACTGCGCGTCCAAATTTTTCTCTTTTGCTCTTTTTGCCGCGTCGATAAACACCTTTTTCTGCTCTTCAAGCCTTGCAATTTGCTTGTTCATGGAATTTACCGTGCGCTTAACAAGCATTTTCTTTTGAATTTCCTTTTGTTGTTTTGTTTTAAATAGTCCCATTTTTTATTCCTCCTCCTCTATCTTTTTCTTCTTAGGATTTTCTTTCTCAGCGCCAATTATCTCTTCGTCCTCCAGCGCGCCCACCTTTTCAAAGGACGACAAAAGTTCCTCGTCCTCGCGTTTTAAACCATAAATACTCTCGTTTTTATCATACGCCCCTTGAATTTCGGTGAACAAATCGTCCGCACTTGTCAAAACGTCCTCGGCCGAGATTCTCGTTTCTAATGCCTTATTTAAAAACCTTGCAAGTCCCTTTTGGTCGGCAAGTAGTTCACTTAGTGGCACCTTTGTTTTGGTTTTAAAGAAAGCGTTGGAATCATATGCATCTTTAAGTTTGTTCATAAGGCGAATGTTGTAGAGTAGATACATTCCTCTTTCAATAATACTCGCCTTTTCCTCTTTAAGGTGGTTGATTTTCTTGGCGTACAAAAGTTTTAAATCGTCCGTCTTTTCCTTCTTACCTTTCTCTAAAAGCGCGTCAATTTCCTTTTGCTTTTGCATGATTTCCGCTTCCGCTGTGCGCTCTTGCCTTTCTAATTCGCAAATCGAGTTGACTAGATCCTCACGCACTATGTTTTTAAATTTATTTCGTTTAAATGGCCACCACATACCTTCTCCTTTTAATAGTTCTCCGCCTCGTTAAGTTTGATAACCTCGCTGGCAAGTTCCAAATATATCTTCTTTTGCTCAACGTCTGCATACTCCATGGCATTTTCGTATTCCTTCGACTTTATCACGTCTTTATACTGCATAGGACTAGTTTTTAATAACTCCTCTCGCGCGATTTCGCTGTTTGCTAGCATTAACCCCCAATAGGCGTCGGCAGAGGTCGGGTCTGCATGTATCACCATGTTGAAATTGACCCGGGCAAGCGGAAAAAGCCCGTCCGCGAGATTTATGTAACCAAGTTTAAGTTCGTTTAGCACGCTTTCGCGGTCTTTACATAACTTATCCACCTTAAACTCTCTTTTCATATCTCCTTCGTCCTTTGCGCAATGTATCCTTCCACTTCCTCTATCATTCTATAAATTGTTTCGCTGTTTTCGTCCTTGCTTATCTCAATCTTCAAATCGTCAAGGCGAGCAAGCAGTTTTTCGTCGACGACTTTAACCTTCTCGCTCTTTGACGGGTTCAAAAATTTGATAATTTCCTTCAAAGATAAAAGCTTGTTTTTGAGTTTGTCGTTTGTTTTCACAAGTTCCGTCATTGCTTCCAAATTTTGCACAGCCTTTTCGATACGGCGTTTGCTGTCCACAACTTCCGAGCCCTCGGCCATCTTCTTCTTTGGATATTTCACCTCTCTAATGATGAAGAAAATGGCTAGTCCCACAACAATCACAGCAATGGCAATATAGACATATAACATACATATCCTCCTTAAATTTTTTGCCCGCAATTAGAGCAATATTTTGCGCCCGCCTCATTTTTGTATTGGCAGTTTTTGCAAACTACTTCGCCACCTTGGCGTTTTCCGCAGTTATAGCAAAAATTTGCGTCTAAACTTAATTTTGTTTGGCAATTTGGGCAAGTTTTCTGTTCCATTAGATCATTTTCGTCAAAGACAATGTTTGAGATGTTCAGCGAGAAAACCATAATTCCATAGTCTTGCTTGAAAACTGCTGAAACTTTTTTAAGCGCCTCTTCGGCAATTCTTTGGCGAGAAGAGAAAATTTGGTCAAGGCGCAGGTTGTTTTTCTGAACGAAATCACTAAGTGCGTCGCCCACCACAGAAACCAGCCTTGCCATAAGCCTATCTTGAAGGGCGTCGGCAGTCAGCACCTCTTCGGCGCCGACAAGGTACAAAAAGCACTTCCTCGGGTCGGATACCTGCACCTCGAACTCGCCACTCATGCCCACGCGGTACGGCTTTTTAAGCACAGGGTCGAAAAGGGTGAATTTGTTTGCCGTTCCCCACAAAAGTTTGAGTTTGGCAGTTTTACTAACGAAGATGATTTCAACTAGGGCGTCGGTTTTAGTAGTGTCAACAATCTCGCTAAGTTTATACCTGCCCTTCGAGAGAGTTTGAAGCATTTCGCCATTGAAAATGACAAGCGCATTGTGCGTTTCCGGCACAATTAAAGTTAAATCTGGCGAAATTTTTTCCACCACTTCGCGCGAAAAAAGTTTTTCGTTTGTTCCTGAGAACTTGATATACTCCACTTTTCTTCCTTTTGCTATGGTATTCAATTTTATTATAACAAATACCTAAGAAAAAAGACAACTAAAAGAGAAAAATTAACCAAAAATCTATCTTTTTTAAAAGATTTCACCTAGACTTGCCGATTCTGCACCCCGCAAACCTCTCAACACACACTTTTATTTTATCAATCCTCTCATTTTGCGCGCCGTATCAACTCTTATCCCAAAACGCTCACATCTCCTCCCTTCCTTTGAATTGCAATTAGTATATGCCTCTTTTCACACTTTTTGTTTTTTTTAATAGAATGATAATGTGTGAAGGCACACAAAAATACATACGAAAAATCTTAGGAGGTACATATGAACTTTTTTGGAGGCTCCAACTGCGGAGATATGAACAGAGATTGTGGCGGCTGCGGTAACGATTGCTGCTCCCTACTTTTCCTCATCTTACTTCTTCAATGCTGCGGCGGCTGTGGTTTTGGCGGAATGAAGGGCATCAATGTTGATTGCGGTACCATTCTTTTCCTCTTGCTTTTAAGTAACTGTGGCTGCGGAAACTTTTGTAAGTAATATTTCCAAAAAATAGTAAAACTAGAGAGGTCTAAAAAACCTCTCTTTTTCATGCTACCTAACCCCACCAAATTTCACAGTCGTGCGCCAAATTTGCCAAATGTATAAAATATGCGCCTATTTTTCAAATTTTTTGCAAAAATTGTTTACTTTTTTACAAATTTTTTGTATTATAAAAATATATACGGAGGTTTTGAAATGAACGTAAAGAAAAAATATGGTGATAACGCCACCTTAATTTGGAAGGATAGGAAGCGCTTTATGGGTATGCCTCTTTCTTTTACCCGCTATTATCTCATCAAAAATGGCGATGTTTGGTTCAAAGCCTTCCGAGATGTTGGGCTCTTCTCCACGCATATTGAGGAAGTTAACCTCTATCGTATGTACGATATCTCTCTTTACCAATCTTTCGCCGATAAAATCTTTGGCACCGGCACCGTGGTTTTGTATAGCAATGACGAGCGCCAACCTCAACTTGTTTTAAAAAACATCAAGCAACCTTTTAAAGTGCGCGATCTCTTCTCGCAACTTATCGAGGAAGAAAGAAAGGCAAACGGCGTCAAAGTTGCCGAAATTCAAGCATAGATTAACGCGTTTTAAAATTGCTTAAAGCAACTAAATCAAGAAAGGATTCCTCCTTTCTTTTTTGCGCTTTGAGTAACATTATATGCTTTTCAATTGATAAATTCAAAACTCACCTCACATTCAAAATTTATTGCCCATAATTTTTCACAAAATTGACTTATGGCTAAATTGTGAATTGACAAACTATATAGAACGAAACACTTAATAATATAAACTATGTGATGTTAAAATTTTATTCACATAAAATTTTAATAAATTCCAACGAATTTTGCGTGCTTCGCCCGCCATCACAGTTTGTATGAACGTCGGTCTCACTCAAATACAACTAACGTTGTGCTTGGTTCGACCTCAGATAATATAAACTATGTGATGTTAAAATTTAAGCAAGTTAAATTTTAAATTTTGCTAACGCAAAAACACAATAAATTGTGTCATCACAGTTTG